>DAIOVG010000006.1:0-44795 GCA_036759125.1 Candidatus Limiplasma sp. | reverse complement strand
GCACGTTTCTGAGTGATGCCGCCGGGGCGCGGAGGCATCACTCAGAAACGTGCGCTCCTGTTCATGGAAAAGGAGCGCACGTTTCTGAGTGATGCCTCCGCGCCCCGGCGGCGCATTGACCTGAACCAGAACTACCGCTCGCGCGGCGCGGTGCTCGACGCGGTTAACCGCGTGTTCGAGCGCATTATGCGCACGGATGTCACCGAGATCGCCTACGACGCCCGCGCGCGGCTCTACGCCGGACAGGAAACCCAGGACGATCCCCCCGTGCAGCTGCACCTGTTCACCACGCCGCTCAAAAGCGCCGACCGCACCCGCGTGCAGGCCGCCGCCATCGGCCTGGAAATAAAGAAGCGCGTCGGCCAGCCGTTTTTTGACCGCAAAGAAAACACCATGCGCACCCTGCGCTACCGGGATATCGCCATCCTCGCCCCGCAGATGAAGGGCGTGGACGAGGTCGTTACCCGTGCCCTGCAGGCGCTGCACATTCCCGTGTATGCCGAGGGCAGCGGCTCCGGGCTGCAAAGCGAGGAAATTACCCAGGTTTTGTGCCATTTGCGTCTGATGGACAACATCCGCGACGATCTATCCCTGCTTGCCTGCCTGCGCAGCCCCGCCATCGGCCTCACCGATCAGGAAATGGCGGATGTGCGCGTGCGCTATTCGCACGGGAGCTATCTGGAGGCGCTTCGAAACGTTTCCGCTGCGGACGACGCCCTTGGCAGGCGCTGCGCGGACGCGCTCAAGCAGCTGGAACACGAGCGCTTCCTGATGAACGCCATGCCCCTGCCCGACTATTTATGGAGCTTTTTGACCCGCTCCGGCCTCTACGCCTTTTACGGCTGCCAGCCCTACGGCAAGCTGCGGCAGGCAAACCTGCGGCTTCTGTGCGAAAAGGCCGTGGAGTTCCAGGCGCGAGGCTCCGGCGGGCTGAAGCAGTTTTTGCAGTCCGTGGTCTCCGTGCGCGCCGCCAGAGAGAGCGTCAGCCCCACCGTGATGGGCCCCAGGGAGGATGTCGTCCGTGTGATGTCCATCCACAAATCCAAGGGGCTTGAGTTTCCCGTGGTGTTTTTAATGGGTCTGGAAGCGCCCATGGAGCGGCGGGGCGGCACGGCCCTGTCCCTGCACCAGAAGCTCGGCGTGGCCCTGCCGTATATCGATGAGGTTCGCCGCGTGAAGGGCGACACGCTCCTGTCCTCCGCCATCGGGCTGCGCCAGCAGTCCGAAAACCTGGCCGAGCGCGCTCGCGTGCTCTACGTGGGCATGACCCGCGCGCGGGACGAGCTGATCATGACCGGGTGCATGGAGGTGCCCCGGTTTTCGGCGGTCCTGCCGTCCGCCTATGCCGTTGCCAGCGCCCGCCATATGCTGGAATGGCTCACCCTCTGCACCGATCCGGCGACCGACACGCATGTGCTGGCTGAAGAGGATTCACCCACATACTCCACATCTTTTCCACATAAAACAGGGGGTTTTACGGTCGTTTCCCACATTTTCGAAACTGAGGCCATGGATTTCATACGGATTTTACAAACGAAAACCGACCGCGAAACGCTCGCAAAACAGCGGGAATCCCTAGCCGCGCTGACCGAAGAAGCCCGCCGCCTTGCCCTCCGCTATCCTGCCGATCCGGACGCCGACGATCCGCTTTTGCCCGGCCTCAGGCACAGCCACCAGCCGTTCAAGGTCGGGGTCACGGCGCTGACGCGCGCACGCCGGGGCAACCCCGATGCGGCACCCGCGCCGGTTCTATCCGACGAGGACGATCCCGGCGAGCTGGAAACCGTTGCGCTCAAGCGCCTGCCGCTGCCGCTCACCCGCCCGCGCCAGATTGCCGATCTGCCCTCCCTGCCCGCCTTTATGCGCGAAACCGCCACAGAGCAGCCGGGCGTACGGCGCGGCGTGGCCGCGCACAAGGCGCTGAGCCTGTTGCGGTATGGCGAGCTGCGCGCCTGCCAAACCCCGCAGGAACTGCGCGATAATATCCGCAAACAGCTGGAGGGCTTCCAAAAAAGGCGCATGTTCAGCGAAGCGGACGTCCGTCTGCTCGATGTGGACGCCCTTTCCGCGTTTTTTGAAAGCGCTCTCGGCCGTGGCGCGCTCCGCGCGGAGACCGTCAAGCGGGAGTGGGGCTTTGTGCTCGCCCTGCCGGAGGAGGACGGTATGCTTGTGCAGGGCGTGATCGACCTGTGCTACCTTCAGGACGGCCAATGGGTGCTGGTCGATTACAAAACCGACGCCGTGAAGACCCCGGACGAGCTTTGGGTGCTGTACGGGGCGCAGGTCGCCCTGTACCGCCGCGCCCTCAAAGAGATCACCCGGCTGCCTGTGCGCAGCGTAACGCTGTACTCGCTTTCCCTGCACGAGGGTTTGACCCAATAGCAAAACGAGCGCCTGCGCCCAGTCCATAAGCGCCCGCCGCCAGGAGACTTGATATGAGACAGCCGCAGAACATCCACGTCTACCCCTACCGCAAAAACAGCGAGGGCCTGTATGAATATGCCGTCTTCCGCCGTGCCGACGACCCGAAGTGCTGGCAGGGGATCTCCGGCGGGGTGGAATCCGGCGAAACCGCCGAGCAGGCCGCGCGAAGAGAGGCGTACGAGGAGGCCGGGATTGCGCAGAGCGTGCCGCTGTACCGCCTGGACTCCATCAGCTTCCTTTCGGCCGATTTGTTCGCGGAGCACCGTGTATGGGGTCCTGATGTCGTCGTTTGCCCGATGTACTTCTTCGCCATGCCCTACAACGGTCCAATCGTGCTGTCCGCCGAGCATACCCAAATGTGCTGGGCAGAATACCAGTCCGCGTTCGCGCTCGTGTACTGGCACGATCAGAAAAACGCGCTCTGGGAGCTGAACCAACGCCTGCTGCGCGGCAACCTGATCCGCTGACCCAACCATTTTGCGGCAAGGGAACAGATTGGCTTGCTCGTTCGTTTTATAAACGGAGCGCTCGCATCCAACCCCTTGCGGCGCTTGCCCGCAGGCACGGTTTTTTGCTTTTTGTTTCATTTTTGGAACAAAACAATACGATAATTCGTCTTTTTTGTGAAGAGAATTTAATTTTTCTCTTGCAATTTGCGGGTTTCCCTTGTAAAATGAAGTATCCCCTACCATAGGCCAGTTTGCACATATCGCTGAATAAGGAAGTGTTCAGATGAAGAATAATCGCGTGATGAAGCTCCTGCGCGGGCGCAGAAAACTCCTGCTGGTGCTGCTGCTGCTTGGCGTTGCCGTAGTGCTTTCGAGCTGCTACGTGGAAACCGACCGCACCATCGACGATACCAACGGCCTGACCATCGGCGACGGGGGTCAGAATTTTGATATCGTCATCACCACCCCGCCGCCCGCGACCGCAACCCCTACGCCCACCACGGCCTCCCAGCAGATCAACTGGGCTGATTGGGATTTCTCCGCGGATACCGCCACCAGCCAGCCTTCCACAGGCGTGCAGCCCACCAGCGCGTCCGGCACGACGACCACCGCAACGGTCGCTTCGAACACTTCCGCAACCCCGACGCCCACAACCCAGACCTCGACCGATAATTCCATCCTGCGGTCCGGCTCCACGGGCCCGGCGGTGAAGCAGCTGCAGCAGTACCTAAAGGATCTGGGCTACTATACCGGCTCGGTGGACGGTGCCTACGGCGCCGGAACCGTGCAGGCCGTTAAAGATTTTCAGACCGTCAACAGCCTGACGGCCGACGGCGTTGCCGGTACCAAAACACAGGATGTCCTGTTCGGCAAATACGCCATCCCCAAGAGTAGCTCCACAACGGGCGGCTCCACAACCACGAACACCAACACCAACACCACGACCAATACCAATACAACCCCCACCACCACCGCCAACCCCTATACCAACGGGAAAACCAACGTTTACCTGCGCTTGGGGTCGCAGGGCGATCAGGTGAAGATCCTGCAAAACCGTTTGATCTATCTGGGCTACCTCGCCGGCACGGCGGACGGCATCTTTGCCGAAACCACCGAAGCGGCCGTGGTGTCCTTCCAGTCGCGCAACAGCCTCACCTCCGATGGTGTGGCGGGCCCCGAGACGCTTGAAAAGCTCTACTCCACCTCGGCCCGCAAAGCAAGCGCCGTCGTGGCCTATCTGGGCTCGCTGCGCCAGGGCATGAACGGCGACGGCGTACGCGCCCTGCAGTCCCGCCTGAAGACGATGAACTACTACAGCGGCTCGGTTGACGGCGATTTCGGCCAGAACACCTACGCCGCGGTGGTCGAGTTCCAGACCGTCAACGGCCTCACGCCCGATGGCGTTGCGGGCAAGGAAACGCTCAACCTGCTGTACTCTGGCACGGGCTCGACCTCCGGCGGGTCCTCCGGCGGTTCGTCCGGCGGCTCCACCGCAAGCGACCCGGCAACCTATGGCGAAACCGCCTCGTCCACCGGGTACAAAACCCTGTCTTCTACCAATAGCCCGTCCACAGCCAGCGTAACCGCGCTGCAAACCTCGCTGAACTCGCTTGGCTACTATACGGGCTCGCTGGACGGCAAATACGGCAGCGGCACCACCACCGCCGTTAAGAACTATCAGGCCAACAAGGGCCTGCGCGTCACCGGCACGGCGGGCCCCGCCATGCAGCGCATGCTCTTTGGCGGCACGGCGGCCACGGGCTCGTACTCCACGCTGCGCCCTGGCGATACCGGCTCGGATGTGCGCACGCTGCAATATACCCTGTACGAGCTGAAGTTCTACGACGGCGATATCACCGGCACCTATAACGAGGCCACGGAAAACGCCGTACGCAACTTCCAGGATATCAACGGCCTGACGGTGGATGGCGTCGCAGGCCCTGCAACCCTGCAGGTGCTCTACTCCTCCAAAGCCAAGGCGTTAAGCTCCGAGGTCGAATAGAAACCCAAGTCCACGGAATCACGCGCGGTGACGCTCACAGCGTTTCCGCGCGTTTTCATGAACCGATAGCGGGAGGCCCCTTATGAACATCGTCGCCATCACGGGCACCAACGGTAACGGCTGTACACAGCGGATGATGGACTTGTTTCTCAAAGGTCTTGGTCCGGGCCATACCATCCGGCCCTTTGTGCTGCCCAAGGATGGCCCGCCCTATTGCCTGGGCTGCAAAACCTGCTTTTTGAAGGACGAGGCGCTCTGTCCCCACGCGGATACGGTGCTGCCGATCTGGGAGGCCATGCTCCAGGCCGATATGCTTGTGTTCGCGTATCCGGTGTATGCCCTGCGCGCGCCCGCACAGGTCAAGGCGCTGCTGGATCACCTGTGCGCGCACTGGTTTGTGCACCGCCCCAAGCCGGCAATGCTTAACAAGCGCGCCGTGATCATCGCCCAGGCCATCGGCAAGCTCAACCGCGGCGCGATTGCGGATGTGTCCACCAGCCTGAAATGGCTGGGCGTCTCCGCGATCCGCACGCTCAACATCGGCTTGATGGAAGATGTGTTTTGGGAAAAACTATCCCAAAAGCGGCGCGACAGCATCACACGCAGGATCACACGCCTGGCAGCACACTGCCGCACGGCAAAGCCCGCCCGCGTGGCGCTGAATACCCGCTTGCGGCTGCAGCTATGTAAAATCATCCACCGTTCGCTGGTCAAAAAGGGCGAGCCGCTCTCCGCCGACGACCGCTACTGGGTGGATCACCGGATCTTCGAGCTGTAAGGCGTATCGCTGCATATCTCCTCAATACAACCACAATGCCCGCGCTTTGCGCGGGCATTGTTTATAGAAGCACAGCCTGACCCAGCGGGTTGAAGTCAAACCACCTACACGGTTCCCCGCATCGCCTCCGCGCGGTCCTCGCTCTCCCAGGGAACGGCGATATCCGTGCGGCCAAAGTGTCCGTAGGCGGCGAGGGGGCGGTAGATGGGGCGGCGCAGGTCGAGCATCCGGATAATTCCGGCGGGGCTCAGGTCAAACACGGCCTGCACGGCCCTGCCCAGGGCGTCGTCGGGCACGGTTCCGGTGCCAAAGGTATCCACCTGCACGCTGACGGGCTTTGACACGCCGATGGCATAGGCCAGGGCCACCTCGCAGCGGTCGGCAAGCCCTGCGGCAACGATGTTCTTGGCCACATAGCGCGCGGCATACGAGGCGGAACGGTCGACCTTGGTGGGATCCTTGCCGGAGAACGCGCCGCCGCCGTGGCGGGCATAGCCGCCATAGGTATCCACAATAATCTTGCGCCCGGTCAGCCCCGTATCGCCAGCTGGTCCACCCAGCACAAAACGCCCGGTGGGGTTGATGAACATACGGGTGTCGTTAGTCAGCAGGGCTTTGGGCAGCACAGGCCTGATAACGGTCTCCAAAATCGCCTCGCGCAGCCGCTCCTGCGTGATCTCCGGGTCATGCTGGGCGGAAACAACGACCGTATCGATGGCGATCGGCTTGCCGTCCTGATACACAACGGTCACCTGTGCCTTGCCGTCGGGCCGTAAAAACGGAAGCTCCCCCGCCTTGCGCACGTCCGCAAGCTTCCTGGTCAGCGTATGCGACAGGCTGATGGGCAGTGGCATGCGCTCCTTTGTTTCGTTGCACGCAAAGCCGAACATCATCCCCTGGTCGCCCGCGCCCAGCGTTTCGTGCGCGTCAAAGGCCGCGTCGACCCCCATGGCGATATCGGGGCTTTGGGCGTGCACGGCCGTGAGCACCGCGCAGGAATTATAATCAAAATTCATATCCGCGGACGTGTAACCGATATCGCGCACCACGCCGCGGGCAATGCCGTCGATATCCACATAGGCCTCGGTGGTAATCTCCCCCATAACGAGCATCAGGCCCGTGGTGGCGCTGGTTTCACAGGCGACGCGCGCCATGGGATCCTGCGTCAATATCGCGTCGAGCACCGCATCGCTGACCTGATCGCACAGCTTATCCGGGTGTCCCTCCGTAACCGATTCCGACGTAAACAGTTTGCGCATAAATTCTCCTCCGTTTCAAACAAAAAGCCCGCTTGCAATGGCGGGCGTCTTTGAAAATCTCTTTCCTTATCTTCCGGCGACCCCGCCGCGAGATGTACCACCGTTGCGCCTTGCGCCGGTTGGCGGGTTTCATCGGGCTCGTTCCCTCGACCACTCTTTATAAGGTATGCTGTTGTCAGGGATAGTATAGCGTTTTTTGAAACAAAATGCAAGCAACCGTGGAAAGGCTTGCGCTGGTGTTTATCGCGGATATCAGTCCTTCATTATCGTTTACTCTATGCCAGCCGATGATAAAGAATCCTGCATAACATGCTGTGTCTCTTGTGTTGTCTGTATCCTCAAAAAATCATTGATGCTCACAAACCCCCGGTATACCTGGCCATCGGCGGTCTCCGCCTGAATATACGCCCACGTTTCATCCAGCGTTGCCAGGTAATAGCAGTTTGCCTGCCCCGGTTGGAGGACAGCGATCTGATCCTGAGAATTCAGCGGGTCATCCGTCACGGCAGACTGCCTCAAAATCTCTATTTCCTGGGGAACAAACGCCAGCGGCGATATCGACGCTCTCTTTGGCAGAGCCTCTGCCGTAATATAGCCAAAGCGCATTTTGGATGACGAAATATCGTATTGAATCAACACCCAGCCATCTTCTTGCCCGAATACCTGAATCCAGTCGTTGGTCGATACCGTTGCTTTGCCGCCGGCGCCGCGCAGGGATGTTTCATCCGGCGCTGCATATACGGCATATTTCTGGCCGCCCGTAAACCGTATGTTGACCGCGTCAAAGTCTCCCTGCGGAATCGCCGGGGGATTTGAAAGAAGTTCTCGCGCCTGTGCAAGCGTATGCGGAAGCGCGTTGATTGACACATACCGCAGCGCGCGTTGATACACCCCATAGATATTGGTTCCGTATCCCGGTCCGTCTTCCTTCAGAACAAAATATTCCATTGTATCATTCTGCCGTGTGGAGAAAAAACACGCCTCGCCCTCTCCATTTACAACCTAATACGCATACAGGTTCCACGTTCCGGCATCATCCCGCTGAAAATGATAGACTTCCTTCTCCCCGCTGGCTGTCAAGTAGGTCAGATAGAAATATGCATTGGTCTCCGTAAAGATCTCCGGCAGAACATCTCCCTGATAGATGGCTTTGCTGCTGCTGACTTCGATACCGAAGGAATCTCCGTTCTTTTTCAGCACAAACAGGCGATTCTCCCCGTCTTTGGATAGAATCGCCTGTGCATAGTCGCTTTCCTCTGTGGCAAACCACCGGGTGATGGTATAGCCCTGTGCAATACGGTCGGCGAAAAAGTCTTTCGCGCTCAGCGGGATTTCAGCTGCACTTGCGACCATATTCGCGTTACATAGCATAAGGACTATGAGCATCAATATCGTTAGTTTCTTCATAATCATTCCTCCATAATACGTTTAGCATCTTTTTACATTATAACGATTCCCAGTAAGCTTTTATTCTCAAAAGTAATACATTGCGGTTTCTTTTTTCGAATTTTTGATATTGCAGATATATTCACTGTCGCTTGCTCCTGTCCCTTAAACGTTTCTTTCTTACGGATGATCTTTATCTTTCCCATCTTTTTGGTGTCCCCGAATCACTCTACATAGTTTCACATATCCGTTTATTCGCAAATTTTGTATGATTTCAGTCGTTATCTTCACTCCTTAACAATGCGCATTTCAGCTATGTAACGTTTTATATCCCTTAAATATTCCCATACATTTACCATAATGGCTGCTGTCTTTTCTTCCAGCGGTTTCGATGTTAAGCTACTATGGAAGGTATTTCTAGCAGCACGATATTACAACCCATTATTCAAATAGGTCTCCAGGATGCAGGGCAGACTTAGTCTCTCTTGTGCAATATTGTCGAACAACCATGATGAAAAAAGCCGGTTATTTTTCGGCTATCATAACATCAACCTCGTGTTGTTTTCTTTATTTCTAGCTATGGTTAGAAAAGCATCCTTATTTACAGGTTCTTCGTGCTTGCTACAATTTGTTCTTTCTTCCCAAGCGACGCCATCCACGCGGCAAACAGGAAGCCCGCGATGAACGTGACCAGCGAAATGAGCACGATCACCGGCGTAACGCCGCTCATATCGCAGCGCAAGAGCACCGCGACCGGAGAAGCGATCACCAGGCCCAGAATGGCCGAATAGGTGTATACAGGGTAGCGCTTGAGCAGCCATTCAATCAGCTTGGCTACGGCATAGATGCCGATTACAACGCCCAGGCCAAACGGCAGCAGCACCTTCAGGGGCTCCGCGGCCGCGGCCAGGCCGCCGCCAAACAGCGCGTCCTTGAGCGCTGATACGGCGTTGATCACCGTGCGGTAGTAGCCAAGCAGCATCAGGATCATCGATCCGCTGACGCCGGGGATGATCATCGTCGCGCTGGCGATGACGCCCATCACGAGCAGCACCGCGGCCTGCCCCCACGTGAATGCCACCACGGTACCGGATTCCGTCGGGTTGATGATTGCCAGCACAATGATCAGCGCGAGAAACACAAGGAACAAAAGCACCGCGCCAATGCCCGCTTTTTTCATGTCGATCTGCTTGAGCAGCGGCGCGAGCCCGCCCAAAATCAGCCCGATAAACGCCGTGGATGTCGGCAGCGGATAGTTTTCAAACAGGAACGTCAGCACGCTTGCCAGCGCCACAATGCCGATCAGCGCACCCAGGATATACGGCAGCAGCGTTTTCACGCTCTTCCAGAAATGCTTCAAAAGGCCTGTAATGCAGCTGATGATCGTATCGTACACGCCCATGGATACCATCATGGTTCCGCCGGATACGCCCGGGATGACGTTGGCGACGCCGATGACGACGCCCCTGACGGCAGCCTTTAAAAACTCAATCATGTTCCATCCGCCTTGCTTTAGGGAAAATGCTGTTATCTTCCCACACAGTCGGGCAACCGCCTTTTTGGCATCTTACGCCCGCTCAATCCTTGACGTAGCGCTGCTGCTACTTCGTATTTCGCGGTCGCAACCTGTACAAAAATTCAATTTGCCATACTGTGCGCTCTTCTACCATCATTTCCCCGATTTAATCTATACTTCCCTGCTGTCCTTTTAGTTCGACACACGGACCGGAAGGACCAGATACAGGTAGCTGTCTCCCTCGACAGGCGACAGCACACAGGGGCTGACGGCGTTGGACATGGACAGCATGCACAGCTCGTCGTCGATGTTTTTCACCACGTCGCCGATGTAGCGGGCGTTGAAGGCGATCTCGATGGCCTCGCCCTCCAGATGGATGGAGATTTCCTCCAGCACGTCGCCAAGGTCGGACATCGAGGTGATGCGCATCATATCGTTTTCGGCGTTGATTTTGATCAGGTTGTTCTTGCCCTCGCGCGCGATCAGTGAGGCGCGTTCGATGGCTTCCTCAAACTCCTTGCACTTGACGGTGATGCGGGTTTTCCAGTCCTTGGGCAGGATCTGGCGGTAGTTGATGTATTCGCCCGCAAGCAGCGTCGTCAGCACCGTGGTTTCGCCGATGATCGCCATCAGGTGTCCCTGGTCCATATGGAAGGTCACCATGGCGTTTTCGTCGTCGCTCATGATGCGGCTCATTTCCGACATCACATGGCCGGGAATGATGGCCTTGAGCATCTCCCTGCCCTCTGGCAGGATGAAATCACCCTTCATGGTCTGTAAGGCGAGCCTGAAGCCGTCCAAACCCACCAGGCGAAGCTCACCCTTGGTGACCTCCATCAGGCTGCCTGTGAGCGTCTGGCGGCTCTCATGCTGGGCGATGGCAAAGATCACGCGGGAGATCATGTCCTTGAGGCGCTTTTGGGGCACGTGCAGCGCATGGGTGTTGATGATATCGCGCATCAGCGGGAACTCTTCGGCCGGCATGCCGGTGAGCGTAGAGCGGCTCTGCAGGCATTTGATGATCGTGATGTTCTTTTCGTTGGCGGAGAGCGAGACCACGCCCTCGGGGAGCTTGCGGACAATTTCCGTCAGGAGCTTACCGGGCAGTAAAATATCGCCCTCTTCCTCCACCTCGGCCTTCACCTGAGCGCGGATGGTCAGCGAGCCATCGGTGCAGGTGAGCACAACGTGCCCGTCTGCCGCCGTAACCTTGACAAATTCCAGAACCGGCGAAGACGGCCTTGCCGCCAGCGCGCGCGTTGCGTTCACCAGACCGATGATCAAATCCTGCGCGGAGCATTTCAATTTCATGCGTGTCGCCTCCCGTGATAAAGCAGTACTATATATACTATAGTCTTTCGTAGTAGTAGTAGGGGGTGTGGAAACCATGGAAAAGCCCGTTTTTTGTGATGTACGCTGGAAAAACCCCTGTGGAATGCCTGTGGATAAACCCTGTGGAAACTGCCTGTTTTCAACAACGGCCGCGTCACCCGTCCGCGGCACAGCCGTACCTGCTCATAGAGTTCTCGTTAAACCGATCAAATTCCTCTATTTCCGGGGGCGCGGCAGATGTAAAAACGCGTGGGTTTCTGTGGTTTTCCATAAGCCCACAGGGTGTGGAGAACCGCTGTGTGGAGCATGCCCGGCAGGCGGCGCAAGGGCTTTGGAATGTTCCCCTCAGGTTGTCCGCAGGGTTGTCCACAGCGGTCGCCATTTTTAGCGCCTGGGTGCGGGCTGGTGCAGGCGGCGATTACCGACCCGCGCCGGGGTCACTGCGCGTTGTTTTCGCCGTTCATAAAGGCCAGGAAGATGCTGCGGCACAGGGCGAAGTCCACCTCGTTGGTCATCATCCCGGCGTAGGTGATGGGCGTCATCGTTTCGGTAACCGGCAGCTGGAAGCCCTCGGGGTCGATGCCCTTGAGCTTGAAGATGCTGCTGATGGCGATCATCAGATCGTTCATGGACAGGTTGGTCAGGCAGACGTTTTTGTTGAGCGCCACGGCCACGCCAATCGCCTCGGACATGGAAATGTTTTGGTTCTCCTTGATCAGCGTCTCCAGCACCGTGCGCACGCGGCGGGTACGGCCCAAATCGCCGTCTGAGCCGACCTTGCGGATGCGCATATAGATCACAGCCGCATGCCCGGAGAACAGATAGGTGCCGCCCTTATCCATGCTGGGGGTTGTGGACTCGCGGGAGATGCGGTAGCGGTTTAAGTAATCGGCCTCGGCGTCGGTTACGGTGATGTAAACGCCGCCCAGCACATCGATCATATCCTGGATATTATTCATGCTGAACAGCAGGTACTTTTCCACCTTGACGCCAAAGTGCGTGGAAACAATCTCGCACAGCGCTTCGGGGCCGTAGTTTTTGGCGATATAGGTAATGCGGCCGATATTCCCGTCCGGACGCCGGATGAGGATCTCGCGCATAATGGAGGTAAAGATCATGCGCTGCTGCACCGTGTCCAGCGTTACCATCAACAGCCCGTCGGTATTGCCCATGCGGCTGGCCTGGAAATCCCAGGTATCAAAGCACGCCAGCATGTAATGGTGTACGCCGTCCGGCGGATCGGACAAGCTATCATAGCTCAGCGAAAAGATCGGGCTCGGCGTTGCGGCCAGCGCGGGCGTGAGCAGGAGCGAGCACAGCAGGGCAAGGGAAAGGGCACGTTTCAACATTGTATTTCCTCCGTGGGACAGGCGGTCAGGCGAGGAACCGCAGAACTTCGTGGTAGCAGAAGATCACAACGGCAGAGAACAGAATGCTGTCCATGCGGTCCAGCATTCCGCCGTGGCCGGGGAACAGCGAGCCGAAATCCTTCACACTGCAATAGCGCTTGACTAGGCTTGCCAGCATATCGCCAAACTCCGCGGCAACGCCGCCGATCAGGCCGACCAGCGCGTTAACCCAAAGCGGCGGGAAGCCCGCCTCCGGGCGGCAGAGCATGAAGATCCAGCCCGCGAGCACCGTAAGCCCGGTGGCGCCTACAAGGCCGCCGATGGCGCCGGATACGGTTTTCTTGGGGCTGATTTTCGGGCACAGCTTTTTGCCGCCGATCCACGTCCCCACAAACAGCGCAAAGGTATCCGAGCCGACGGAAACGGTGAACACCAGCGTTGTCAGGTATGCCTGCAGCGGGCGGGGCTGAATGCCCGACAGCGTTATCAGGCACAGGCCGGGCAGCACAACGGTGAGGATCGGCAAAAGGCTGACCATCATATCGGTCAAATCGGGCGTTTCGCGCCGCATCACCTGGGTGATCACCGCAAAGCACGCAATCATCAGCGCCGGCACGATGGCCAGGGGGCGGACGAACAGCATCAGCGGCGCGCAGGCAAGCAGCGCGAAATAAACGGGCCAGTGTACGGGGTGGTGGCCGCCTTTTTTCAGGGAATTCAGCGCCTCATACACGCACAGGACACACACAAGCAGCGCCACAGCGCCGAATACATACCCGCCCACAAATAAGACCGCGATCACAAACAGGGCCAGGAGAACGCCGGTCACAAACCGCATCCACATGATGCTGCCCTCCACATATTGCGGCCGCGCCAGGCTGTTGCCGTGCCGCAGCTGCGCAATTTCTCTCGAAATACTTTTTGTTATGTCCGGTCAACCGCCAACAGCCGCAGCCCCGCCGATATATCAGCGGCCGCCAAAGCGCCGGTTGCGCTGCTGGTAGGCGGCCAGACAGGCGTGGAAATCCTCTACCGTGAAATCCGGCCAGAGCATGGGGGGAAACGCGTACTCCGCGTAGGCGCTCTGCCAGAGCAGGTAGTTGGACAGCCGCATCTCCCCGCTGGTGCGGATGAGCAGATCCACGTCCGGCAGCCCCGCCGTGTACAATCGGCGCGAGAACAGGGCCTCGTCGATGGCTTCGGGATCCAGCTGCCCGGCAAGGGCTTCCTTTGCCAGCAGCTTGGCGGCGCGCACCAGCTCGGCGCGGCCGCCGTAGTTGATGGCCAGGCACAGCTGCATGCCGGTGCAGGCCTTGGTGCGTTCCTCCGCGTCGTACAGCGCCTCGCGCTGGGGGGCGGGCATGCCGTCCTTATCGCCCAGGATGAGGACACGGACGTTCTTTTCCTTCAGCTCGTCAATGTCCTGGCGGAAATACTTGAGTAAAAGCGCCATCAGCGCGTCCACCTCGGCTTTGGACCGCTTCCAGTTCTCCGTGGAGAACGCGTACAGCGTAAGCACCTCAAGTCCCAGGTCGTTGGCATCGCGGATGATGTTGCGCATCGCCTGGACGCCCGCGTTGTGCCCAAGCGCCACCAGGAGCTTGTGCTGATTGGCCCAGCGGCCGTTGCCGTCCATAATAATGCCGACGTGGCGCGGCAGGCGGGTGGTATCCAGCGGTCGATCGGCCATGATGGGGACCTCTTTCAAAAAAGCGCGGTTGTGCGGGGAACGGCAACGCGGCATAACTAAAGGGAAGCCGGGACAGCCTTTGCAATCATGCCGAAAAAGCGGCCGTGGAGGCTTTATACCCCCGGAACCGGCGCGTCCGGCACCTTTGGCGAAACGCGGAAGCGCGATACGATCAGCTGGCGTCCGTCGTCCCGCACGCCAATCACGCGGGCCTGGGTGATCAGCCCGTCGGTAAGCTCCGGCTCAAGCAGGGGATCCGGCGGGGCTAAAGCGTCGTCGTCCTCGGATACGGTAAACTGCCCGGCGATGCCCTCCAGCGCGCTGTGCGTTCGGGCGTCGTCCTCGGGCTGGCTGCCGGGCCGGGCATGCAAAGGCGCGGGTGCGGAGGTGAAGGTAATCCGCACATCGAAAATACCGGCGCTTTTCAAAATCGCCAGCGCGTCCTTTGCGTTCAGGCCCAGGAGATGCTCAAAGGTTTTCTTCAAACTTCCATGATTTCCTTGTCTTTGGCGGCAGCGAGCTCATCAAGCTCTTTGACGGATTCGTCGGTCAGTTCCTGAATCTTCTTCTCGGCGATTTTCAGGTCGTCCTCGGTGATCAGGGAGTCCTTCTGCTGCTTTTTCACGTGATCCATCGCGTCGCGGCGGATGGACCGGACGGCGACCTTGGCTTCCTCCGTGGTTTTGGCGACCAGCTTGGTCAAATCCTTGCGGCGCTCCTCGGTCAGCTCGGGGATGACCAGGCGGATGACCTTGCCGTCGTTGCTGGGGTTGAGGCCCAGATCCGACTTCTGAATGGCCTTTTCCACCAGCGACAGGGCCGACTGATCCCAAACGCTCACCAGCAGCATGCGCGGTTCGGGCGCAGAAACGTTGCCCATCTGCGTCAGCGGCGTGGGCGAGCCGTAGTAATCCACCATCACGCGCTCCAAAAGCTGCGGGTTGGCACGGCCGGCTCGGATGGAACGAAGCTCGGACTGGAATACGTGAATGGTTTTGTGCATTTTATCCTTCGCGGTCTCGATCACTTCACGATACATAGATTGTCCACCTTTCCGGGATTGTTTCGTTTATTGTACTCAATCAGAGAAGGGGCTGTCAACTGGTCGCCCCTGCCGCGGATATTTGCCGCATGCGCCGGTCCATGCGTCGGCAATGCGCACAAAGGCATCGTATCCGCAGTCGCGGATATAGCGCGTCGCCTGCTGATATTTCCGGTATTTGGCTCCGTTTTTTCCATAGAATCCTGCAAGGGACGGACAGCTGTCGTAGGCGGGGCAGTCGGCGCAGGTTTGGTAACCCTTTTGAAGGCAGCAAACCTTCAAAACGCATTTGGCTTTGGCAAGGTCGCGCGCGCCCGAAGCATAGCCGTGGCGGCAGCCCCGGCAGGCGCCGGAGGTAAAGGCGCGGCAGGGCTTGCAGTAAGCGCCGCAGCAGCCGATATCGGTTTGAGCCATACGCTTCACCTCGCTAAGGCTTACGGGCGCAGGATATACTCCGCCGCGTCCAGGAGCGAATCGGTGACGAAATCCGCCTGGGACTGCGCTGGCGGCTCGTCGCCGCATAAAAACAGAATGCTTTTCGTGCCCGCGGCTTTGGCGGCCTGGATGTCGGTGCTTTCGTTGTCGCCGATCATAAGGACCTGCGCCGGATCGGTTACGCCGGTGCGCCGCATGGCCTCCAGCAGCATTTCGGGGTGCGGCTTGGCGTTTGCAAACTCCTCTGAAATCAGCACGTCGGTGACATAGCGGCGCAGGGGCGAGCGCTGCATGCGCGCCTTCTGCACGGCGGCAAAGCCGTTGGTGACAAAGCACACGGGCATGCGCGCGGACGTGCGGCGGAGAAATTCCTCCGCGCCGTCAACCGGGGTGCACTGCAGACCGAGCATGTCCACAAAATACGCGCTCATCGCGGGGATGTCCGCGTCCTCGATGCCCAGGGCGGCCATAAAATCGGCAAAGCGGTCCAGCCGCAGGCGCGCGGCCGTGGTTTCGCCGCGCCGCAGCTTTTGCCAGTGAAAGGTGTTGATCGCCTTATAAACCAGGTACAGATCCTCGTCGTCCGGCAAGGAAAAGCGCGCCGCAACGGCGGCGTAGGCCTCCCGTTCGGCGCGGCGAAAATCAAAAATGGTATTGTCGACGTCGCAAAGCAGTAAGGAAACGCTCATTTCTTCACGTTGCGGGCCGCAACCAGAATCAGGTCGTCCTCGCGGGGCAGGTAGGGCAAGGTGTTCACGGTGTGGTAAAGCTCCTCGTTGAACGGGCGGTGGTCAAGCTTGAGCGCCGCGCGGCGCAGCGAGGTGTGGAACACGCGGCCGTCGCGCACGCCGATGGCAAAGCCGTCGTCCGGCTCTGGCGTTTTGTGCAAGAGCAGGTCCACGGCCATGCGCCCGGCCTCAAAAGCGAAGGCGGAGTCGTACGCCGTGGGGATGGCGCCGCGCTGGGTGTAGCCGATCACCGTGGAGCGCACTTCGACGCCGCACTCGTACTTGAGCACACGGGCCATGTTCTGGGACGAGAACGGCGTATCCTCATGCACGCACTTGTCGTGCTCGCACAAAACCTCCTGCCAGGGGTAGTCGGCCATGTTGCCGTTTTCCCACGCGTGCTCGCAGATGATGATGGTCGCGCGGCTGTTGCCGTTTGCGATTTGGCTGTTCAAACGCTTGACCACATCGCGCAGATCCCATTTGCGCTCGGGCACGATCACAAACTCTGCGCCGGTGGCAATGGCGGTGCGCATGGCGATATCGCCGCAGTAGCGGCCCATGACCTCCACTACGTGGGGCCTGTCGTGGCTGCGGCTGGTGGCGCGGATGGAGCGCACGGCTTCCACGCAAACGTTCACGGCCGTGTCGTAGCCAAGCGTCGCCTCGGTATAGGGCAGGTCGTTGTCAATCGTGCCGGGGATGCCCACGCAGGGAATGCCGCGCTTGCACAAATCCAGCGCGCCCTTGTAGCTGCCGTCGCCGCCGATAATGACCAGGCCGTCGATGTGGTATTTATGCTTCAGGTCGTCGGCGACCCTGTCCAGCACCTCAGGCAGTTTAAACTCCTCGCACCGTGCGGTGCGCAGATAGGTGCCGCGCAGATCCAAAATATCCAGCACCGTTTCGGACCGGAGCTTGCGGATATCGTTAAGCTCGTTATCGTTTTTGCCCAGCAATCCGTTGTAGCCGCGCCGGATGCCCATCAGGTCGATGCCGTACTGCTCGGCAAAGCGCGCGACGCTGACGACTGCCGCATTCATTCCGGGGCTGTCGCCGCCGCTGGTGAGGACGCCGAAGGTTTTACTCATACCTGTATCTCCTTATTCTAGAGGGAAAATGGTGCGCTGTATCCATTTGAGAGTATAGCACAGGGCATGGAAGACGGCAATAGAGCCGGAAATCGTTTTAGCGAAAGCGGAACCTTATTGGCCCAGGGAACGCACGACATCCCAGTACGGCTGCCAGCGCGTCAGCGGGCCGGAGGCGAAGGCGTCGGTTTGGATGAACGCGAAGAACGCTTTCTCTGCAAGCCAGCGGTAGGATATGGTTTCGCCCTCCTGCAGGGTAACGGATTGCTTGTCGCAGTCCGTGAGGCAGAGATAGCTGAAGTACAGGGTCTGTGTCAGGTCGCTGGCGGCGAACAGGAAGGTGAGCGAGTCGGCATGGATGCCGGTCTCCTCCCGCAGTTCCCGCATCGCGCCCTCGAAGGGAGTTTCACCCTGCAAAATCGCGCCGCTGGCTCCGGCCTCAAACTTGCCGGGGTAGCCCTCCTTGCGGAAATCCCGCTGCATCACTAGATACGTACCGTCCGTATGCTTCACCAGCACGTCGGCGACGATGTGAAAAAGCCCGTTTGGGATCGGCTCGCCGCGAAACAGCGTTTGCCCGGCCTTTCGCCCGTCGGGCAGGTAGGCGTCCCAGCGTTCCTTCATTGAATATCCCTCCCATTTCGATTGCATGTGACAGTATACTCCGCCGGGGCGGCGGGCACAAGGCGAGGCGCGCAGGGCGGACCGTTTGCCTTGGCACGGCATGGACGGCATCGCGGGGTTTCTGCGGCAGGCAGCGGCATGTATCAAGGAGCAAGCCGACCGTCGCCTTTGGTACACCTCCCGCCGGATAACGCCCGGCGGAATTCGTTGTTTACCAGGTACCCGGGGCGTGGCGCGCCGCTGTTTATGCCGAACAGGATGCGCCGACTTAAACTTGTTAAATATTTAACCAGTATGTATACAATATGCACTTTTCCATTCGCTTCATTGACTTTATCCCCATAGCGGGTATGATGAAGAAGCGTTCGATGTGGAGCGACAGCCGGTTTTGATCAGCAAAACGCAGGCCAATGCCCGCAACCGCGGGCTTTTTTCATATGCGCCTGCCGATGCAGGCAATCCGTGCGCCGTGCGTATCAAAGGCGCGCCGCCGTACTTGGCGGATTCCTGCCGGGCGGACAGCAGCCCATGCCGCAGGCCTGGAAAATGCAGGGCGCGGAACCCATGACGAAGGAGGACATTCATGAATCTCACGTATCAAATCCTCAAAAACCACCTGGTGGAAGGCACGCTTACGCCGGGCACCGAGATCGCCATCAAAATCGACCAGACGCTCACCCAGGATTCCACCGGCACCATGGCCTATCTGCAATTTGAGGCCATGGAGGTTCCGCGTGTGAAAACCGAGCTTTCGGTAGCGTATATCGACCATAACACCATTCAGTCGGGGTTTGAGAACGCCGACGACCATAAATACCTGGAGACTGTCACCAAAAAGCACGGCGTGTACCTCTCCAAGCCCGGCAACGGCGTGTGCCATCAGGTGCATCTGGAGCGCTTTGCCGTCCCCGGCAAAACCCTGCTGGGCTCCGACAGTCACACCCCCACGGCGGGCGGCCTGGGCATGCTCGCCATCGGCGCGGGCGGGCTGGACGTGGCGGTGGCCATGTCCGGCGGGGCGTACTCCATCCCCTGCCCGTCGGTGACGAACATTAAGCTGACCGGAAAGCTTTCGCGCGGGGTGGCCGCCAAAGATGTGATTTTGGAAGTGCTGCGCATTTTGACCGTCAAGGGCGGCGTGGGCAAGGTGATGGAATACACGGGCGAGGGCGTAAAAAGCCTTTCCATCCCCGAGCGCGCCACTATCACCAACATGGGCGCGGAGCTGGGCGCGACGACCAGCATTTTCCCCGCCGATGAAAACGCCCGGCAGTTTATGCAGGCGCAGGGGCGCGGGCAGGACTACGTGGAAATGCTGCCCTCGGCCGACGCAGCCTACGATGAGGTCATCGAAATTGATCTGTCCGCCCTGCAGCCGCTGGTGGCGCTCCCCCACATGCCCGATAACGTGCAGACTGTGGAAGCGACCGGCAGCATCAAGGTCGACCAGGTTTGCATCGGCTCCTGCACCAACTCCAGCTATTTGGATATGATGCGCGTGGCGAAGATTTTAAAAGGCAAAACCGTCCACCCGGAGGTCAGCCTGATCATCGCGCCCGGCTCCCGCCAGGTGCTGGGGATGCTGGCCAAAAACGGCGCGCTCAATGATATGATTCAGGCGGGCGCGCGTATCAACGAAACGGCCTGCGGATTCTGCATCGGCATGGGGCAGAGCCCGCGCACGGGCGCGGTAAGCTTACGCACCAACAACCGCAATTTCTTTGGCCGCAGCGGCACCAAATCGGCGGGCATCTATCTGGTGTCCTGCGAAACAGCCGCCGCCAGCGCCCTGGCCGGGGTGCTGACCGATCCGCGCACGCTGGAGACCGATCTTTCGGTTGATATGCCGGAAACCTTCCTGTATAACGACAACCTCATCATCCCCCCCGCCGAGGCCGGAAACGACGTGGAGGTCGTCTGCGGCCCGAACATCCAGCCCTTCCCCAAGGCCGAGGCCCTGGCAGACAGCCTCAGGGGCAAGGCGCTCCTCAAAATGGAAGACAACATCACCACCGACCACATCATGCCCAGCGATTCCAAGCTTCTGCCCTTCCGCTCCAACATCCCCAAGCTTTCGGAATACTGCCTGACCCCGGTGGACGAAACCTTTCCCGCGCGCGCCAAGGCGGCGGGCGGTGGCTTTTTGATCGCCGGGCAGAACTACGGGCAGGGCTCCAGCCGCGAGCACGCGGCGCTGGTTCCGCTGTATCTTAAAATTCGCGGCGTGATCGCCAAGAGCTTTGCGCGCATCCACAAGGATAATCTGATCAACAACGGCATCCTGCCCCTGACCTTCGAAAACGAGACGGATTACGACCGTTTCGATATCGACGACGAGCTGGAGCTCAGCGACGTCCGCAAGCTGATTACGGAGGGCGTCTCCGTGATTCCCGTCAAAAACGTCACCAAGGGGTTCACCGTCAACACGGCGCTTGCGCTCAGCCCCCGCCAGCAGGCGATGCTCCTCGCGGGCGGGCTGATCAACCAGATCAAGGCCGCGCAGTAGGCGCACGCAACGGGTATGCAAAGCGGGAAGCGACAGGGCTTCCCGCTTTTTTTTGGCAGCGGCGACACTGGCATGGAATCAGCGGCGCTATGGTTCAGGGTTGACAAAACAGCCAAGGCAAATCATACTCAAGCAAAACACCCCGGCTCCGAGACGGCCGGAACGCAATTTATGACCCCGCACTGCGCACAGTGCATAGATTCATACGGACTTATTCATTATTCGGAAGGGAGACACCAGATGAACCAGACTGTGACCAACCCTATCCAAATCAAAAAAGCGCGCGCCGAAGACTTGCCCGCTCTTTTGAAGCTGTACGAAGAACTGCACCGCGGCGACCCCGCGCCCGAAGACGAGCGGGCGGAATTCGTTTGGCATTCGATTTTGTCCAATCCTTATTATCACATTCTGCTCGCAGAGGCAGAGGGTAAAATCGTCGCCAGCGTGACCGTGGTCGTGATTCAAAACCTCACCCGCAGCGCCCGCCCCTACGCGATTATCGAAAACGTCATCACCACACAGACCCACCGCCGCCAGGGCATCGCCTCCGCTTTAATGGCCGAGGCCGTGAACGTCGCCAGAGCCGCCGGCTGTTACAAGGCCTCCCTCACCACCGGCAACAAGGACGAGGGAACCTTCCGCTTCTATGAAAGCTGCGGGCTTAACCGGGAAGACAAAACGGCGTTCATCCGCTGGCTGAAAGAAGCATAAGCATCCGGCCGGCCCTGCCAGGGCTGAGGACGCCAGGATAAAAAAACGATATGGCCGCGTACGTGCGGCCATTTTTGCTGCGGCCGCAAGGATGGCTCAAACCCCTTGTATTCGGGCATATAGCGATGCCGACGAATGAAAAACATCCCGAATGTCCTGGTTAAGTTTGGCGCAGGCCGAGGTAAAATTTTGCGCATTGACAGCCCAAAAGTGGAATGCTAGAATGATCGCAAAGATGGGTAATCGTTTACCCAAATCACTTGGAATGACATGAGGAGGTACCAACCAATGAAGAAAATTCTCGCGCTTCTTCTGCTTGCGGTTATGCTGGTCAGCAGCATGAGCTTTGCCGTCGCGGAAGAAAAGGAAACCATCCAGGTAGCCTACCTGCTGGCAATGAACGCCGCAGAGGAACGCGATCTGGTGCAGGACGCCGTTAACGAGCGGCTTGCGGAGCTTGGCTACGACTTCCAGATCGAATTCGTCTGCATCGACTTCGCATCCTGGGCCACGCAGATCAACCTGATGCTCAACGACGGCAGCGTTGACCTGTTCAACGCGGCGTTTATGACCAGCCTTTCGATGCTCGCCGACCAGGGCTCGCTTGCCCCGGTGGATGAGCTGTTCGCCCAATACGGCCAGGGCATCCTGGATACGCTGGGCGAATACATTGAATGCGCCCGCGTGGGCGGCGTGCTCTACGGCGCGCCCAAGGTCAACGCGTTTTCCTCGGCGCTCATGTTTGTGATGGACAAGGCAATTGCCGACGAAGTGGGCATCGACCCCGAAGCCATCACCGATTTCGACACGCTGACCGAGGCCCTCAAGGTGGTCAAGGCCGCCTATCCCGACCTGACCATGATTGCCAACGGCAACGGCGGCGCATACCTGGATACCTTTGACACCGACCTTCTGGGCACGGCAGACCCCCTGGGCGCGCTGATGCTTGGCGAAGACGGCGAAAGCACAACGGTTGTCAACTACTATGAAAGCGACACCTTCAAATCCATGCTGGAGTATGCCAAGATCTGGAGTGAAGAAGGCTTCTTTATGAAGGATCCGCTCAACGCCCAGGACGGCTCCATGGCCTACCTGTCCAACGGCCAGTCCTTCGGCTCGTTTGTCTCCTACAGCGACGAAGCCACGGCTTTGAGCGTGCAGGAAAAGAACATCGGCAAGCCCATCTATGCCGCGCAGATCACCCAGGACGCCTGGGCAACCACCAGCAACGTCGCCGGGATGACCTGGTGCATTCCCGCCCTCAGCGAGCATCAGGTGGCCGCGACCCAGTTCCTCAACCTCCTGTTCACCGATGCTTCGATCTCCAACCTCGTGTGCAACGGCATTGAAGGCGTCCACTATGTGGTGACCGATGAAGGCAACATCACCTTCGCGGGCGACCTCAATCCCGTAACCACCGGCTGGCCCTCGGGCATGGGCACCTTCTGGCCCAACATCTGCATCACCTACCCCTGGGCGCCCGATGCCGCCGACGTGTACGACAGCTGGCTGGCCTCCAACGAGACCTGCCAAAAATCCCCCGCGCTGGGCTTCGCGTTTGATTCCTCCGTCGTGTCCGACGAGGCCTCCGCGTGCTCGACGATTGTGGACAAGTACGTCATCGCGCTGCTGCTCAATATCGGCGACACCGACGCGCTGTACCAGTCGCTGCTTAACGAGCTCGACGCCGCCGGCATTGACGATATCATCGCAGCCAAGCAGGCACAGCTGGACGCATGGGCGGCCAACTAACCACGGGTAACCACTGAACCTTGCAGGGCGGCGCCCCACACGAGCGCCGCCCTGTCACTTCTCACAAGAGGAGAAAGCGCATGCAAACTGCTTTCAAAGGGATCAAACGCAAGCTGAAACGGTTTTTTCCGCTGTATGTGATGATGATACCGGGCCTGACCTATATCATCATCAACAACTATATACCACTTACCGGCCTGCAGCTTGCCTTCAAGAAGTTCAAGTACGTGCAGGGCATTTGGGGCAGCGCGTGGAACGGCGTGAAGAACTTTACCTACCTGTTTAAAACCGGCGACGCGTGGACCATCATACGCAATACGCTGGGCTACAACCTGGTGTTTATTATTCTGGGCACGCTTTTTGCCATTTTCGTGGCGATCATGCTCAATGAAATCAAGCGCAAAAAGGTACAGCAGGTGTACCAGACCGTGATTCTGATTCCCTACTTAATTTCGTATGTTATCGTGAGCTATATCACCTATGCGGCGCTTGGGGAAAGCAACGGGATGATCAACAACTCCATCCTGATTCCGCTGGGGATGGAGCCCGCGAAGTTCTATACAGATCCAAAGTACTGGCCGTTTATTTTAACCTCGGTGCAGGTTTGGAAAACCTTCGGGTATTCGTCGATCATCTATTTTGCCAGCATCATCGGCATCGACAAGGCCTACTATGAGGCCGCCACGGTGGACGGCGCGGGAACCTGGAAGCAGATCACCAGCATTACCCTGCCGCTGATCAAGCCCGTGATCATCACGCTGACGCTGTTGTCCATCGGGCGCATCTTCTATTCGGATTTCGGGCTTTTCTACCAGGTGCCCATGAACACGGGGCTTTTGTACGATGCGACAAGCACCATCGACACCTATGTGTACCGCGGCCTTTTGGAGACCAACGACGTGGGACGCGCGTCGGCGGCCGGGTTCATCCAGTCGGTGCTGGGCTTCTTGCTGGTGCTGGGCACCAACTATGCCGTGCGCGCCCTGGAAAAAGACCAGGCGCTGTTTTAGGCGGGAGGAGTTACGATGGATTTATACGGAAAAGGCTTTTCCAGGCTGGCAAACATCGTGCTGATCATCCTATCGGTGGTCTGCGTGCTGCCGCTTTTGCTGCTTGTGACCAGCTCGCTTGCCTCGGAGCAATCGCTTCTGCAAAACGGCTATTCGTTCTGGCCGCGGGAGCTGAGCCTGGAGTCCTACAAATATCTGTGGTACAGCCGTTCGCAAATTCTGACGGCGTATAAAATGACGATTCTTGCGACCACGGTGGGTACGCTTTCCAACCTGACCATCACGACGCTGATGGCCTATCCCCTGTCGCGCAAGGGCCTTCCGGGCCGCAACTTCTTTTCCTTCATGGTTTTCTTTACCCTGCTGTTCAACGGCGGCATGATCCCCAGCTACCTGATGTGGGTACAGGTTTTTCACATCAAGGACACCTTCTGGGCGCTGATCCTGCCCAACCTTTTAATGAACGGCTTCGGCGTGATCGTCATGCGCACGTTCTTCTCCACCAACATCCCCGACGAGGTGCTGGAGGCCGCGCGCATTGACGGCGCCGGAGAAACCCGCACCCTGGTGCGGATCGTTCTTCCCCTGTCGACCCCGATTCTTTCGACCATCGCGCTCCTCAGCGGGCTTGCGTACTGGAACGACTGGATCAACGGCCTGTACTACCTGGTGAAGCGCACAGACTACTACACGATTCAAAACCTGTTAAACCGCCTGATCGCCAGCGCCGACTTTATTGCCAACAACGCGGCCAACTCCGCGCTGACGGCCGGGGTGACCGTGCCAAGCGTTGGCATTCGCATGGCGATCGCCGTGATTGCGCTGATTCCGATCATGATTATCTATCCCTTCCTGCAGCGCGGCTTTGTCAAGGGCATCGTCATCGGCGGCGTGAAGGGCTGATTGGGAACAAAACGCTTGAAAGGGGATTGCCATGAAGGATCCTTTGGAAATACAAAACGGGCTGCCGTTTGCGGCTGCACAGCCGGAGGCGGTCGGCATCCCCTCGGTTGCGGTGCTGCGGTTTTTGCAGGCGCTGGAACAGAGCAAGTACCGCCTGCATGCGTTTTTGCTCCTGCGCAAGAATAAGCTCTGCTTTGCCGCCGCCGCCGCGCCCTATACCCTGTCCACGCCGCACCGCGTGTTTTCGGCGGGGAAAACCATCCTGGCGCTCAGCGCCTGCCGCGCCATACAGGACGGGAAGCTCAAGCCCACCGACAGTGTGGCCGATTACTTCCGCAATGTGCTGGACGGCGATACCCGCTTTGATGGCATGACCGTCGATGATCTGCTCACCATGCGCTCCGGCCAGGAGGAGGACCCGTTTCTGGCTATCCTCAAAGACCTGGACGCGGACCTCACGCGCCTGTTTTTCACCGCGCCGCCTGTGGAGGAGCCGGGCAAAACCTTCCGCTACAACAACACCATTCCAAGCGTGATCACCGCCGCGGTGGAGCGCGCGGTGGGCGAGCCCTTTGAAGGCTATCAGCAGCGGCACTTTGCCGGGCCCATGCAGGCGCCCATTTATGCGCCCACCGACAGCCGCGGCGGCTATAACCCCGTGGTGATGGCGCTTTCGGCCGTCACGCTGATGAAATACACGGCGCTGTTCCTAAACGAGGGCAACTGGATGGGGCGGCAGTTGCTGGACCCTGCCATTTTGCGCGAGTGCGTGCGTGAGCATACCAAAACCGGCATGCCCGGCAACGCCGCCGGGTACGGCTGGCAGCTCTGGCGCAACGCCTTTGGCGGCTACCGGCTGGACGGCGGTTTCGGCCAGTACGGCATCGTGCTGCCCAAGGAGGAGCTGGCGGCGGTTATCCTGTCGGATATGCCAAACTCGGCCTTCGCGCTGGAGGCGTTTGAACAGCATATTGTCAAGGCGCTGTCGGCAGAGCCCTTGCCTGAGGACAATAACGTATACCGCCAACTGCTGACCTACGGGCATAGGCTGTCGCTCGCGCCCAGGGGCGGCAAGCCCGCCTCGCCGCAGGAGGATCGCTGGTTTGAAAGGCGCTACCTGTTTGCAAATCCGCAGATGGAGCTGAGCTTTGCGCGGGAGGACGATACCATCCGTCTGACGCTCAAAGACAGCAAAGGCAGCCAAACCCTGTCCTGCGGGCTGAACGGCCGCTGGATCGCCTCGCCCCGGCACCTGCTGGTGCAGCCGGAACGCACGGTGGATAACGGCGTATTCTGCCTGGACAGTGAAATCTGCCACTTTACGTCGGTCTGGCGCGACGATGCCACGCTGGAAATCGCGGCCAAAAGCCTGGCGGCCCAGGGCGAATACCTGTACCGCTTTACCTTCACACTGCAGGGCGTAAGCCTGTGCTACCCCACGCGCCCCCTGCGGGGCTGGCCAACGCTGGAAAACGCGGTTTGCCTCGACGGGAAGGGAGTTAACGCCTGAATGAACGCTCCCGCCGGGCCGCAGCGGCTGCTAAACCGCGCCTATCTTTCGCTTTTCCTCATAAACATGATTGTTTCGGCAAGCTTTGCCATGGTTGCCACAACCGTTTCCCTGTACGTGACCGGGTTTGGGGCCACAACGGCGGTCGCGGGCACGGTGGTGGGGTCGCTTTCGATCGCGTCGCTGTGCATCCGCCCGTTCAGCGGCATCCTGTCCGATAAGCTCAACCGCAAAATGCTCCTGGTCGTCGCCATGCTTGGCATCGGCATCGCCATGGCGGGCTGCGGGCTGACGCAATCCATTCCCCTGCTGTTATTGTTCCGCATCATGCACGGCCTGTTTTTCTCCATCGCGACAACCGTTACCATGGCGCTGGTTGCAGGCTCGGTACCGGAGGACAAAATGGCCCAGGGGCTTGCGTATTTTGCCGTGGGGCAAACCATCACGGCGGCGTTCGCGCCCACGCTTGGCATCGGCCTTGGCGAGCGCTTCGGGTTTCCGGCTACGCTCTTAAGCGCGGCGGCGCTGTCGCTTGTGGCGATGGGGCTTGCGCTGTTCATTATCCCCGCGCAGCCCAAACGGCCCGCGCGGCCTGCCCGCAGGCTTGCGGTGACGGATTTCTTCTCCCGCGAGGCGCTGCCGTTCGGCATTCTGGCCATCGTGGTATCGGGCGCGACGGGACTGGAGAACAGCTTTATCGCGCTGTTCGGGCAGGAGCTCTCCCTGGGCAACGTCGGGTGGTATTTTACCATTGGCGCGTCGGCGCTGTTCGCGTCCCGGCTTTTGAGCGGCAGGCTGGCCGACCGCCACGCCGTGCCGGTGATCTTTGCGGGCCTTGGGCTGATGGCCGCGGCGTTTATCCTGCTTGGGTTTGCAACGCCCGGCAACGCGGTGGTGCTGTTTACCCTGGCCGCGATGCTCAAGGCGTTCGGCCTTGGCGCGGTGCAACCCACCCTGCAGGCGAGCAGCATGCGCGCCGTGCCGGTGGAGCGCCGGGGCGCGGCCTCAAGCACCTATTACCTGGGCGCGGATATCGGCCAGGCGCTCACCCCGGTGCTGGGCGGCATCGTCGCCGCAAAGCAGGGGTACCACACCATGTTCAATCTGTTCGCGCTGCCGCTTTTGGCAGGCGTTGGCTTTGCGGTCTGGCTTAGACGGCGCAAGACCATATAACCGGGAAAGGATGAATGACCATGAATGAATTACTGCGCGCAACGCCCGAAAGCGTTGGCCTGTCCAGCCGCGACCTGCTTTCCATGCTCAAGGAGCTGGAGGCCTGCGGCACCGAGCCCCACGGGCTGATGATCGCCCGGCACGGCAAGGTGGTGCTGGAGTGCTGGTGGTCGCCGTTTACACGCGAGACCCGGCACATCTGCCATTCGTTTGGCAAATCCTACGCCATGGCGGCCGTCGGCGCGGCCGTGACCGACGGGCTTGTGTCCGTGGAGGACCGCGTTGCCGACCTGTTCAGGGACGATATGAAGGCGCTGGGCGTTGCCGATAGCGGCAACATGGCCAAACTCAGGCTCAAGCATGTGCTCAGCATGACCAACGGCATGAGCGTGCACGCCATGCCCGGCGCGGATATGGTGCGCAATTACCTGACCACGGATGTGGATCTGGAGCCTGGCAGCGTATTCAAGTACAACACCACGGGCTCGTGCATGCTGTCCGAGGTCGTGCGCCGCGCAACCGGGAAATCGGTGTACGATTACGCCGACGAGCGCATTTTCAAGCCCATCGGCATCAACACGCAGCAGCTTTCGTGGATGACGTTTAAAAACGGCCTGCACGTCGCCCCCGGCGTGGCGGCCAGCACGGAAAACAACCTGCGGCTCGGACTACTGTTTTTGCAAAACGGCCGCTGGGGCGACAAGCAGGTGCTGGATGAAGCATTCGTGCGCGAGGCGACCAAAAAGCAGATCGATAACGAGGCCGGCGGCTACGGCTACCAGATGTGGATGCACAGGCAGCCCGGCGTGTTCAAGTTCTGCGGCGGCCACGGGCAGGACAGCGTCATGAGCCGCCCGCTGGACCTGGCGTTTTCCATTCAGCAGGCCGCCAGCGAGCCGCACGATACCGACGCGTACGACGCCGTGATGGTAAAATACCTGCTGGGCAAGCAGCTTCCAGCGACCCTGCCAGAGGACCCCGACGCCCTGGCCTCGCTGCGCAGCTACGCGGCCTCCCGCCACCTGCCCGATGGGGCGTCCGCGCCCGTACACGGGTTTGCAAAAGGGTGGGACGGGCTGTATACTGTCAGCAGCGGAAACTTCCATGTCTATCCGGAGCTGGTGCCCTTTGCCAACACCAACGTCAACCGGGATTTTTATGATACGGATGACGAATTTACCAAACAGCTTTCCATTCGCGTAGGCGAAAAGGCGGTCGAGCTGACTATGGACAGCAGAACCACGCTGGTGGCCCGGCTGGACGGCAAACGCGCGCCCCGCGAAACCTACTGCCCGATGCCAAGCTTCCAGCACGAGTGCTCCACGGCGGTGTTTGAAAAGGATAGCCTGATTGTGGACACCTGGTTTTACCAGACCTGCTTCAAGACCCGGATGTGGTTTAGCCGCCAGGGCGATACCCTGCGCCTCACGGTGCGCAAGGAACGCCTGCACGACGGAGAACCGTATATCTGGTACCGCGACGTGGCGCTTACAAAAGTACAATGAAAAACGGGGATGATCGGCGAATGGCGAAGGACCACCGGGTGTCCATGCGTGAGGTATCGCGCCTTTCGGGCGTGTCCACCGCCACGGTTTCGCGCGTCATCCACAAAAGCGGCCGCTTCTCCCCCGAAACGGAGCAGCGCGTCCGCGAGGTGATGGAGCGGCTGAAATACGTGCCCGACGTGGTTGCCCAGGGCATGCGCAAGCGCTCCATGCCCATTGTCGGCATCATCGTACCCGATATTATGGATGAAAACTACGCCCTGATGGTGCGCACCCTCCAGCATGAGCTGTATGCAAACGGGTATTCCGTTTCCATTTTCAATACCAATGAGGACTCCGACCTCGCCAGCCACTTTATCGGCATGCTCAAAACCCAGCGCGCCAGCGGCCTGGTGTACGTGCCCGACCGAAACGGCGGCGACGTGGACCCTGAGGGGCTTCCGCTGGTGTATTTCGACCGCCGCCCCCAGGGCACCGCGCCGGACTGCAGCGTGATCGTGGAATGCGAGAACTTCGAGGGCGCGCGCAGGGCCGTAGCCCGGCTCGCCGCAGGCGGCCGCAGGAGCATCGCCCTGCTATCGGAGGAAAAGGAATATTCCCCTCACCGCGAGCGCATTGCGGGCTACCGCAAGGCGCTGCAGGATGCGGGCCTCACCCCGGGACCCAAATTTCTGGTCGATTCCCAGCGCACCACCGAGGCGATTTCCGCCATGCAGGGCGCGTTTGATCACGGCATCCCCTTCGACGCCATTTTCTGCACCTCCACGAGGCTCACCATCGGCGCGCTCACGGTGCTGCGCGGCCAGGGCATCCCCCAGGAAACCGTCGAGGTGCTTGGCTTTGGCGAGCACCGCCTGCACCGCTACGGCCTGCTCCCCTACCTTGCCATCCGCGAACCCATCCCGGACATGGCCGTCGCCGCCGCAAACGCCCTCCTCAAGCTCATGAATGGCGAAACCCCGGAACAGGCGATTGTTTCACTGCCGTTGGGGGAATAAAGTCGATATTTGAAAGATTGCACGGTCAAGATGACCGTGCCTTGTGTGGCGTTTCTCAATATAATAAAGAGAAGAACCTCTTTGTGATTCTGAAAGCGAAGAGGTCTTTTTACATATATAACTAAGCACTAAGAGCTTTTCTCACCAACGTTTATGGAATGGAATATTCGAGCATCTGACTAATAGAGCAAATGAATAAATGTATAGATTCGGATATTATAAATAAAAGACACATTATGTAACAAAATTATATAAAACATTGAAATATCGGTTGTATAATCTAATATTATGTGATAATATATAAACATAAACTAGATCAAGAAGAAGGGTTTGCAATGTTTAGATATCTCAGTTTGAAAAACTACAAATCACTAGTTAATATTAGAGTTGACTTTACGAAAACTCGTGATATTCCACGCAAATTAATCATGATATACGGTGAGAACGGAATAGGTAAAACTAATCTTGCGTCTTCATTCCTTACGCTTCGCGATACTCTGGAGACTAAATATGCTATTGAAGAAGCAGACAAAATTCTCGCTTCGTTTCCGAAAACAATATCAAATGAAGATAAAGAGGAAATATATAACCAAATAATGCGTTATAGAACTCTTGAAAACATAATAAAAAACGCAAAGACGATAAATTCAAGTGGAAACATGAGGCTAGAATTTGGATTTAGGTTAAAAGGATATGCAGGTGTATACCTTCTCGAAACAAACGAAACTGAAGTTGTTCATGAAAAACTAGAATATGTCTATAAAAAGAATAAAGCAGTGTTTTTTGATATATCGCCGGAAAATATCATATTGAACAACAACGTATTTCCAGATGTAGAATACCGACAAAGCTTCAAAAAAATGTTGGAAGAGTACTGGGGAAAACATACTTTATTAGCGTTGCTTTTATTTGATGCAAGAGAAAAAGCAAAAGGTTATATTGAGAAAAGAATCGCAAGAAACCTTGATATCTTTATGGATTTTCTATACTCAACTTCAATTGAGACACGGGAAAGTCGTCGCGAGAATCGTAGTGTTTTGTACGTTGGAGGAAATCGTCTACTAAGAAATATAGAAGAAGGGAGCGTCGCAATTAATGATGAGGTAGAGATAATAAAAACTGAAAACATGCTAAATGAGTTCTTTACAAGCTTATATAGCGACATTAAGCAAGTTTATTATGAAAGGGAAAAAGAAAACAATCAAATAAGATATAAACTCTTCTTCCGAAAATTGATTTTTGGAGAGCTCCGAGATATTGAGTATTCCAAGGAATCCACAGGGACTGTGAAGCTGATCGAACTACTGCCGTATTTCATTCAAGGACTGAATAAAGGGGTAGTTGTAATCGATGAAATGGACAGCGGCATCCATGACTTAATGATTGAGGCAGTACTAGAAAGCCTATATCCCTATATTACCGGGCAAATGATAATTACAACGCACAATACACAATTCTTGGAATCTAGTTTGGCAAAAGATAGTGTGTATATTTTCCATGTGGATGCGGAGGCGAACAAGGAACTGATTCCTATTCGTGATTTTGAGTTGCGCATGCACCCAAATCTGAATCTTCGCAAACGATATCTTAGTGGTCTTTACGGCGGAATTCCAAATACTATGGAGGTGGATTTTAGTGAAATGACCTCTCACAACGTGAAAGGTGATGAAAAATGAAAGGGGCACTTAAGCATACTCGTGCAATAATTATTTGTCATGGGAAAAGCGAAATGCAGATATGTCGGTATATTAGAGCAAATCTGCGACTACCAATTGAGGTAGATAGCGACAATGACAGTTCTATTCAAATTGAAAGTTTGGAACGGTTCTTTAAGCGGCGACACTATAGAACTGCACAGGATTTATATGAAAAATATAGCGGTATTGCGTGCCCTAAGAAAGGGAAACTTGATACCGATTTCAAAATTTTTACTTGGATGGACATCGATGAGTGTCAACAGCCAATGTGTGATGAGTATAAGAACGGTATCATGTTTAAAGAAAGATGGTTTTATCCACACCTACATCCAATATACTGTGATCCTAAGTTAGAGGTAATATTGACAAAAGCAGGGATGCCGTTTAAGTCTCGTTCGGATGATGATAAGAAGCGTGAATACATAAAATTGTTTCCAACAGATCCAAAGTATAAAACACCTAACAGACAAACGGATCGTGAACAGATTGAAGAGTTTTATAGAATGCTTTTGCCTATTAAAAACCAAAATTTACACGAACTAGTTAATTATTGTTTAATGCTAGAGATGCAGCAAAAGAGTGAAAGATAGCAATAGGATTATAGATAATAGAAGCCGCGCATTGCGCGGCTTTATATATACCCTATATGGTTTTCTTTTGCTTACTTTTCTTTTTTCTAAAAGAAAAGTAAGACGTCCCCATCCCTACCGTATCGGTTCGAGCTTCGCCGTGAAGTGCCGGAGCACCGGAGGTTCGTCGGTGATTGTGTAGCCGGGGAGAGTATCGCGGCGGGCGTTGATGGCGATGAGGGCGCGGGCGACGACATCGAGGTGGGCCTGGGTGTACACGCGGCGGGGGATGGCCAGGCGGGTGAACTCGAACATGGACTTGAGCTGCTCGCCGGTTTTGGGGTCGCGGCCGAGCATATAGGAGCCGATCTCGCAGGAGCGGATGCCCGCCTCCTCGTAGAGGGCGACGGCCAGGGCGTGGCCGGGGAACTGGTCGTAGGGAATGTGCGGAAGCATTTTGCCCGCGTCGACAAACACGGCATGCCCGCCGGTTGGGTACTGAATGGGCACGCCTGCTGCGCGGAGGGTTTCGCCCAGGTACTCGGCCTGGCCGATGCGGTAGCGCAGGTAGCTTTCGTCGGTGGCTTCCAGAAGGCCGACGGCCAGGGCATCCAGATCGCGGCCCGCCAGGCCGCCGTAGGTGATAAAGCCCTCGTAGGGAATCACGCGCTCTTTCACGGCGCGGATCAGGAGCTCGTCCTCCTTGACGCCGATCAGCCCGCCCATGTTGACGATGCCGTCCTTCTTGGCGGACATCAAAAACGCGTCGGCGCAGGAGAACATCTCCCGCGCGATGGCGATGATGGACTTGTCTGCGTAGCCCGGCTCGCGGGTCTGGATGAAGTACGCGTTTTCGGCGTAGCGGGCGGCGTCGATCACGAAGGGGATATGGTGTTTCTTTGCCACGGCGGCGGTCTGGCGGATGTTCTGCATGGATACGGGCTGGCCGCCCGCCGAATTGTTGGTGACGGTCATCACAATCATGCCGATGCGGTCCGCGCCGTACTGGGCGATGGCTTTTTCGAGCAGCTCAAGATCCATATTGCCCTTGAAGGGGTAAAAGCTATCGGTATCGGCGGCCTCTGGCACGGCGCAGTCGAGCGCGGTTGCGCCCGCAAGCTCCACATGGGCGCGGGTGGTATCGAAAAACGTATTGCTGACGGCGACCTTGCCATCGGCAAGCATGATGGGCATGAACACCTTTTCGGCGGCGCGGCCCTGGTGCACGGGCTGGAAATACGCATAGCCGAAAATTTCCTGACAGGCGTCCATCAGGCGGTAATAGCTCTGCGCGCCCGCGTAGGCCTCGTCCCCGGTCATGATGGCCGCCCACTGGTGCTGGCTCATGGCGCCGGTACCCGAATCGGTCATCAGGTCGATGTACACGTCCTCGGCCCGGACGGAGAACAGGTTATAGCCCGCAGCCTTGATTTTCTGCTCCCTCTCGCTTCTGGTGAGGACTTTCAGGGGCTCCACGGCCTTGATTTTGAACGGTTCGGCGATATAGTCCATGGTGTTGCAACCTCTTTTCAGCTAGCCGTTTTTTGAATGGCGGACATTTCAAAATACAGCGGGAATTGACGGAATCGAATGAAATCGCTATGATTATAGTGTTTCCGCCGCCTGATAACAAGGCAAGCAATTTTCAATCCTGGTCAAAATTTGCACAACGGAGGCGCGGCCTTGCAATACGAGCACAAAACCTACCAAAACACGCTGGGGCTGCCCATCAGCGTAATGAAAACGCAAAACGGCACCTTCGCCTCGCACTGGCATTACGATTTCGAGGCGGTGTTCCTCTTACGCGGCGGCGTTACGGTGACGCGCAACGGCGCGCCGGCCTGGCTTGCGGCGGGGGATGTGTTCATCTGCGCGGGCGGCGAGATTCATAGCTATACCGAGCCGACGGACGATTTTTCCGTGCTGGTGCTGATATTCGATCCCTTCGCCGCGCGCAAGGCGGGCACGCTGGTGATGGATTCGCCCGTGCGCTCCGGCATCTTCCGGCCCGATCCCAAAAACCCGGACGCGGGGCTGATGCCGCTGCTCAAAAAGCTGCTCGACGAGTACGAGCACCTAAGCCAGGCCAGCGCGTTTTTCCTGTACGCGTACATTCTGGAAATCCAGGGCATCCTGCACCGCTACTACCATAAGCGCGAGTTCCCCGATGGCGGCGCGGACAGCCGCCCCCACCTGCATGCCATCCGCGAGAGTATTTCCTATATCGAAAAGCACTTCGCCGGGGAGATCACCCTCAAAAGCATGGCCAAGGCCGCGCTGATGAGCGAGTCGAGCTTCTCCCGCGAGTTCAAGAAAATCACGGGCACGGGCTTTAAGGAGTACCTGAACCTGGTGCGCCTGCGCGAGGTGGCCGCCGCCATGGGCCAGGGCGAGGCGGGGGTGGCCGCCATTGCCTATGCCTGCGGGTTTCAAAGCGTGCGCACGTTCAACCGCGTGTTCCGCGCGCACTTCGGCATGACGCCCGTTGAGCGGCAAAAGCGCCTGCGCACAGGCGCGGCGCAGTAAAGAAGTGACGGTTGCCCCACGGGCGCGGCGGTGGTATGCTGTCAGCGGAATGAACCGGCAAGGCAGGACAATGCAATGAAAACAGCGCTGCTCCTCATCGATATCCAAAGGGATTACTTTCCGGGCGGCCGATACCCGCTGTACGAGCCGGAGCGCTGCGCCGCGCGCGCGGCGCAGGCCCTGACCCTGTTTCGCGAATCGGGGCTGCCCGTAGTGCACGTGCGGCATAGCAGCCTGGATGCAGGCGCGCCGTTTTTCCGGCCCGGCACCGACGGCACTCAGATTCACCCTCTCATCCAGCCGCTGGACGGCGAGACGATTATTGAAAAACACTTTCCCGACAGCTTTATGCAAACAACGCTGCACGAAACCCTGCAAGCGCTGAAGGTGCAGCGCTTGGTGGTCTGCGGCATGATGAGCCATATGTGCGTCGATACCACGGTGCGCGCCGCCAGGCCCCTGGGGTACGAGGTGATCGTGCTGGGCGACGCCTGCACCACCACGGCGCTGGAGTGGAAGGGGCAGCGCATCGGCGTGCAGGAGGTGCACGGCGCGTTCATGGCCGCGCTGGACGGCTCCTTCGCGTCCGTGATCGACACCGCCGCGCTGGCTGAAACACTATAGACGGCAAAGGGTATACGCGTGCGTTTCTTACGTTGATTTTACGCCCCTGCAACAGACTCCGCTTGAAAAAAACCATAAAATACGGTACGATCGCTGTATAGAAACGGTTCGTTTTCGATTGCCTGTAACATCACATTTCGCCGTTATAATGGAAGGAGATTCCTGATATGAAACCAAGAAAAATGTTGGCGCTGCTTTTATGCGTGCTACTGCTTGGCACAGCCGGAGGCGCGGCGGCCGATGGTGGCGCTCTGCTGGAACAGCTGGGCAATACGCTGGTCAACGTTGTGACCGACCTCATGGGTACACCCGGGGATACGGCAGAGGTGTCCGACTGGATCGGCCTGAAGCTCGCGGCCATGCACAAGAAGACCGATATACGCATTACGAATGACATCGTATTTGGCGAGGGGCAGGACACGATCGTGTTCTCCACGCCCGTCACCCTGCGGGGCGCGCAGGGCAATAGCTACACCATCGACGGCAACGGCAAGCAGATGTTCTGCGTGCAGGGCGCAAGCCCCGATGAGCCGCTGGAAGGCCTCACGGTTGTGGAAAACCTGGTGTTCCTCAACGGCAGCGCGCTGACGGCATCCAAGGATGTGTACGAAACGGGCTCAGGCGGCGCGCTGTTTGTGATGGGCGACCTGAAGCTGGTGAACTGCGCCTTTACGGGGAACAAGGCCAACTACGGCGCTGCTATCTGCGTGCACGGCAGCGTGGTTTTGGAAAACTGCGCTGTGGACGGCAATATGGCATCTGCGGCGGGCGCGGTGTATGCGCTCAACGGCAGCATCACCATGACCGGCGGGGCGCTTGCAAAGAACCTGGCCCAGAAATTCGGCGGCGGCCTGTACGCGCACTATGGAGACATCACCCTGACGGACGTTACGGTGAGCGATAACGCCGCGGAGTTCGGCGGCGCGCTGTACGCCCAGTACGGCAATGTGGCAATCGGCGGCGCGACTGTGATCTCCGGCAACAGCGCGGGAACGTCCGGCGGCGCGGTGTATGCCGACAGCGGTTCCTACAGCCAGACGGATGGGACCATCGAGGGCAACACGGCGGCCTACGGCACGGTGTACCTTGGCAGCGGCACGGGCACCCTTTCCGGCGGCGTTATCCAGAACAATACCGCGCAGTTCGGCGGCGGTGTGTACGCGCAGGTTGCCGAGCTGATCATCGGGCAGGGCAGCAGCATCACGGGCAACACGGCGCAGGTAAGCGGCGGCGCGGTGTATTCCCACGAGGGCGTGGTCACCGTCGCGGGCGGAACGCTTTCCGGCAACCAGGCGGCCTATGGCGGCGCGGTGTACAGCGACAGCGGACAGGTGCTGCTCTCAAGCGGCAGCGTTTTAAACAACAATGCGCAGTTCGGCGGCGCGCTGTACCTGGCCGTGGGAACGGTGACGGTCTCCGGCGGCATCCTGCGCGGCAATACGGCAGTCACCAGCGGCGGCGCGATTTACGGTAATGACGGCGATGTGATCCTCCAAAGCGGCAGGATTCGTGAAAACACCGCCATGTACGGCGGCGCGGCGCTGACCGTAAACGGCGATATCTATATGTACGGCGGTACGGTGTTTGAAAACGAGGCCGAGCAGGGCGGCGCGCTGTACGCGGTTTCGGGCGACGTGGAAATTCTGGGCGGCCGCATCACCGGCAATACCGCTGCCCGCAGCGGCGGCGGCGTATACGCCGAAGGCGGCACCGTGACCGACGACCAGGGCGCGGTGTTCGGCAACACCCCGGACGATATCGTGCAGCCGTAAGCCTTCCTACTTGAAAAATCAGTGAAAAAGCCGCCTTCGCGCGGCTTTTTCTTTCAAAATTAGACAATTCGGTACGCAAGCTCGTCAATACAGGTGAAAGGGCGGCGAAGCGCTTGGGTGACGAACGCGATCTGTGGCTGGAGGAAATGATGGCGCGCTGGGAAGTAAGCCTGCTGCGCATGTGTTACGCCTACCTTCGCGATACAGCCCTTGCCGAGGACGCGGTGCAGGAAACCTTTCTGAAGGCCTGGAAAGGCTACGACTGCTTCCGGGGCGAGGCGACAGACAAAACCTGGCTGCTGCGCATCGCCGTCAATACCTGCAAGGACCTGCGCAAAAGCGCCTGGTTCCGCCATACCGATCGCGGGGCCGCGCTGCCGGAAGGGCAGGAACCGTTCACCCCGACAGACGACGCCCTGACCCGCGCCGTGATGGCGCTGCGGCCAAAGCTGCGCGAGGTGGTACTGCTGCGCTACTATCAGGATCTGACAGGCGAGGAGATTGCCCAAACCCTGGGCATCGCGCGGGCGACGGTCTACAACCGGCTCAACAGGGCGCAGGTACTTCTGCAAACCGAATGGGAGGCATGGCAACATGAAGCATAATCCACAGGAAATCCGCGCTGCAATGGACAGCCGACTTTCCTTTTTAACCGCAAACAGTGCCCGCAGGGCGCGTATCCGGCAGGCGATACGCGAGGAGGAGCATCCCCGGCGTAAACGCAGCATCACCGGCATCGCCGCCATGGCGTCGCTGGTTCTGGTGGTTGCGGCGGGCGTCGCGCTGGCGGCGGGCCTGCACTGGTTTGGCGGGTCGGGGAACGAGGATCTCCGTCTGTCGGAATCCGCATCACAGCCCCCGCAAACGGAAACGTTCGCCCTGGCATCGGGAAGCGATGATCCGGCGGACGCGGCCAATGCGTACATCACCGGCACAGCTTACGACGGCGAAACGCTCAGGGTAGCCTATACCATTGAAAACGGAACCTGGCGGGAGCCGTTCACCCCTACGGAGGATGAGCTTTCGCGCATGTGGAAGACGGAGCATAGCGCTGCGGTGATCCTGTTCGATGACGCACCGGATACGCTTTTGCAGCAGCTTACCGCCGCCATGGAAAACGGAACGCCGTTTGGGCTGGTTTCTCACACCCTTTGGGCGGACGGCCGCATGTACACGGGCAGCGGGCTGCAGCTGGGGCATGCGGATAAAGCAGGCGGCGAGACCAACGACGATATCCAGCAAATGTTCCGCGAATATACCGCGCTGCAGCTTGCGGACGAGACGCTGGATCTGCAAATTCCGCTGTGGTGGATTCCGCAATACCTGTACTTTGACGGCACGGACTTATACACGATGAACGGCGTACCCCGTGACGCGGGGATGATGACGGCAATGGCCACGCGCACGGAGGAAACCGCATCTTCCGGTGATACCGCGACGGCAGCGGAGCCGGCCGAGACGATTCGGCTGACCGGGCACGGAACCTATGAAGGGGTCTCGGTTGCCGCGGTGGCGAGGGTATCCGCAGAGCGCTGCGAGGTCACCCTGACGGCGGAAATTCCCGGCTTTGCCACACCGGACGCCGCCTACTGGCAGCGCATCATGCAGGGAGTGGAGGGCCTTTTAGACCCGGATCCCATTGGCGACTACCGATATGAGCTCTATGCGCAGGACGCATATGGCAACATTCTGCATAGGGAAACCGCGACCAGGCTGGACAGATATCAGCTTTCCGCATCGTTTGAAGGCACCGGAAGCCTGCCCAATGTGATGTCCGTCCTGCTGATGCTCCATAACTGGCAAACCGGCACCGAGGTGATGAAGCCCATCACCCTCGTCCGGGAATACGAGCCAACGGAAGAGGAGAGCCTCAGCGAGAATCTGTTTGATCCCTCTGTTGCGCAGTATACAGTGGGCGCGTATATCACATCCATATCCTTTGACAGCAGCCTGCTGCACATTGAATATGTGATGGACAGGGCTTCGCGGTTCGCGGCCTTCGAACCGACGCAGGAGCAGCTCAAACTGATGAGCAGGGTTGTGAACCAGACCACGGATGGCATGGAAGCAATGAAATACAACGAAGCGGTGCGGCAGTACTTGGATGCCGTGCAAAACGGCGAGCCCGGAGGCGTGGCGATCTACACGGCCATCGAAGAAGAACGAACCGTCACCGATGCGGGGATGAATCTGGGGGCGCCGGATAGCAGACGAGATGAGCTGGTGGATGGCATTGCATATACGATACGCGAGTACAAGCGTCCGCTGATGGCGGCGGAGGTGCTCAACGTGGAGATTCCCATCCGGCTCAACGCCGTTTACCTGTACTTTGACGGCACGGATCATTATGAGTACAGCCCCGCATGGGAAACCATCGGCGCGATGACAGCTACGGTGGAGCGCGCCGATACACAAAGGAGACGCCTGACCGGCACTGGCGACTACTTCGGCGTGCCTGTCGCGGTGGAGGCGAATGTGACAGCTGCGCATATCGAGATTATCCTCACCGCAGCCGACGCACAGTTCCCTGAGCCCGATGCGGCGTACTGGGATACCGTCATGCAAAGGCTGAATACCAAGCCTGGCGAGGCTGAACTTGTCGGCGATTGCCGGTATGAGCTCGCAGCAGAAGACGATCACGGCTACCATGCGCTGCCCGTGAGCGTCACCCGCATGGATGCGCATACGATCAGCGCGGTGTTCTACGGCATCAGTGCCCTGCCCGAAACGCTGACGGTGGAGCTGCTGCTCGCAAGCGACAACGCCGCCGCGACCCTGGTGACGCCCGTTACTCTGACCCCGGACGATATCGATCAACCATAGAGGCGCGGCAGAAGGGCTCACCCCACCTCTGATCCTGCCCAAAACAACGCCCCTTACTTACGCAAAGGGCCGCGCGATGCGCGGTCCTTTGCGTGCTTTAAATGGGATAGCATCCTGTATTGTACAGCACGGGCGACCAGCCCATGCTGCTACTCCGCGGCCATCTTGGAGTGCTTTACGCTCCAGGCGCGCAGCAGGGATACGGCCTTTTTGCTGGCGCCGGGGCGGCTGGTGAGGCGGTTGGCGATGGCCAGCATTTTCTTGGCGGCCTGGGTATGGTAGGCGGGCGAGAACATGCCGGTGATCACGGCCTCCAGCTGCGCAAGCACCTCCTCTTCGCCTTCGGCGCTCGCGGGGGTGAGCAGGTAGCGCTGGCTGTCCATGGCAAAAGGGACGCCCTTGTAGAAATACGAGGTCATCGGCTCGCTTGAAAAGAGCGCCGCTGCGTTCAGGCCGCGCTTTGCGGCCTCCGGCTCGCCGAGCAGGCGCTTCATGAGCGGGTTTTGCTTCAGGTCCTGCAGGGAGAGCTCCTCCTCCTGCCGTTCCAGCCCCTCGATGGGCGGGCCGAATACCGCGAGGGTGCGGATGTACAGCGCATGGATGGCGTGCTGGTCGTCGCGCTCAAAGCGCTCCAGCCAGAAGTTGTGGCGGTTTTGGAGATCGCCCAAAAACGCGTCCGCCGCAGCATACAGCGCGCCGGATTCGAGCAGCGGGCTTTTCAGCTCCGCCCGCTCCACAAGCGCCTGCAGACATTTGAGCCGGTGAACCAGCCGTGCGCGGTCGGTTTCGTTCAGGCTGGGGCAGGGGTCTGAAAACGTCTGGGTATCCTTGTCGTACCAGCGCACGCAGGGTGGAATCAGCCCGTATAGCTTGTGCGGATCGGCGGCCGAAAGCAGGGCCGTGCGCTCCGACAGCAAGCCCAGCGGGCCTTCGAACACCACGCCGTCGACATCCTTTTGCAGGGTGAACAGCGTCATTCCGGCGTTGAGCCGCTCCTTGGGCATGGCGGCGAGCACCGCGCGGGTGGCCGCGCCTTCGGGCGGCGGGCCGCAGACGAGCTCCGGCAGGGTATGCCGCAGCTCCCAGCCGTCCCACAAGAGCAGCATCGCGATCAGCCCGCGCCAGCGGATGACCTCCGGGCGCTGTACCGACTGGGCATAGGGCAGCGAAAGCATCACCGACAGGCGCGTTTCCCAGGCGAGGATATCCGGCGCGTCGCAGTAGGGCGCGGCGTCCGTCAGCGGCAGGCTGCGCGCCAGCACGACCAGGCGGTGGTTGGGATCAAAGCCGAAGGAGTCCGGCGGCGGCAGCACGGCCGGCGGCAGCCCCGCCGTTCCCAGCGCGGCAGCGGAAAACAGCGCTGCTGCATAGGCGGCAAAGCCTGCGGCTGGCGTATCCGATTGCGGCCTGCGCCCCTTGGCGACCGCTGCGAGCATATGCTTCCAGGTGAAGGTGGTATCCGCGCCGCCGGATACCAGCGCGGGCATCGCGTCCCGCAGGCGGCGCAGCGCGGCGGGATCCGCAGGCTCGGCGGAGCCGGACACGAGGTGCGTTAGCGTTTGCAGGGCGTCCGGCATGAAAAAGCAGTCCGCCTCGGCCCTGCCGGGCACGGGCGGCGGCAGCACACGCTGTATCTCGCCCATGCGGCGGACAAACTGCTGCAAAAACGTATGAAACTCCAAAAACAGCGCCAGAAGGGTGCCGTCGTCCTGATCGGCGTGCTTTTTGGCCGCGCGGAAGTACGGCTGCATATACTGGGGCAGGCGCTGTCGGCCCCGCAGGCTCTGCTCAATCTGCGGGCGGCATTCCACAAGCTCCAGCGCGGCGGCGCGCATCAGCCCGCCGAAGCGGATGCGGAAGTACGCGCGGTCGTCGTCAAAGCAGCGCCAGGACGGCTGGTGGGACAGGCGCGGGATGTGATACAGCCCCAGCGTATCCACAAGCTCGCCGCGAAACCGCGTGGAAAAAAACTGCGATGCGGTGCGCGCCGAGAGAAAATCCAGCTGCCGCATATCGTCCTGCGTGCTTCCGGCGGCGCGGGCGTAGCTGGCGGCGTAGAGGTTGCCCGTCAGGCGCACAAGGTAGGCCGCGTCCAAAAGCCCCGTGCGGTCGTACGGGGCGTGGCGCATCAGGCCGGTATGGCCGTAGTGGTACAGCGCGGCGGCGGCGCGGGCGTTCAGCTCGTCGCCCGTGCGGGGATCGTGCGGCGGCAGGGTCAGCACCGCGCCCAAAATGAGCCGCTCGGAGGAAAACTGCCCCCGCAGGAACCTGGCCATGCTTGGGAGGCCGCTCATGCCTGTGCCGCCGTAGACCGAGCCTGCCAGCAGCACTTTAACGTCCTCTCCGGCGTCCAGCTCCTGGCGGATGCGGTCGAAAAACGGGTGCGCCTCTCCCTGTGCCAGCTGCTCGGACAGGCGGGAGAGCGCGTCGGCAAAGAAAAACATGCCCAAATCGGCATGCCCTTTGAGGCCCTCCTGCAGGTTGAGGACCGCCAGATCGGACGCAAACAGCGTTTCCAAAAGCAGGCGGTCGCGTTCCGTAGCGTTTGCCTGTACCGACGGCCGCTCCTGCGGGACGATGGCGAGATGATCGATCTCGATTTGCGTATGAAAGCCCACGCGCGGCTGGCCGCCGATGGCAAACACCTGCCGCAGCGCCTGGTAGCGCGTCAGGGCGTCGGGCACCTGCGGGGTTGTATCGACCGTGAGCACGGACAGGATATCAAGCGGCTGGCGGCGCATGTCGTCATCCAGCGTGTACAGGGCATCGCAGGCGCAGGCATAGCCGAGCATTTCCAGCGTCTTTTGGCCTGTGCCGCCCAGTGCGATCAGATGACAGCCCACGTTTCTACAGCTCCTTGATGCGGTTGAGCGCTTCCTGCGTTTTTTCCAGTGTGTTGAATGCGGTCAGGCGGAAATAGCCCTCGCCGCTGGGGCCGAAACCGGCGCCCGGCGTGCCCACGACGTGCGCGCTGTGCAAAAGCTCGTCAAAGAACGCCCAGCTGTCGCCCGCCGGGGTTTTCAGCCACACGTAGGGCGCGTCAACCCCGCCGAACACGGTATAGCCCATGGCCGTCAGCGCGGTGCGGATCAGGTGCGCGTTGCGCAGGTAGTATTCAATGGTCTCCTGGCACTGCGCCCAGCCGACCGGGCTGAACACCGCCGCCGCCGCCCGCTGCACGGGATAGCTGACGCCGTTGAACTTCGTGCCCATGCGGCGTTTCCACATGGCGTTGAGCTCTACCGGCTGTCCGGCGCCGCCCCGGCCCTTCACGGCGTGGGGAATCACCGAATAGGCGCAGCGCACGCCGGTAAACCCGGCGGTTTTGGAAAACGAGTTGCACTCGATGGCAACGTCCTTTGCGCCTTCGACCTCATAAATAGAAAGGGGAACGTCCGAGCGGATGAAGGCCTTGTAGGCCGCGTCGTAAACAATCACGGCGTCGTGTGCCTTGGCGTAGTCCACAAAGGGCTTGAGCTGCTCCTTGGTCAGCGTGGTGCCGGTGGGGTTGTTGGGGTAACACAGGTAAATCACGTCCACATGCTCTGCCGGGGGCACGGGCACAAAGCCGTTTTCCGCGTTGCAGGGCAGGTATACGAGGTTGGTCCAGCGGCCGTCCTGGAACGTGCCCAGGCGCCCGGCCATGGCGTTGGAGTCGACATACACGGGGTAGACCGGATCGGTCACGGCGATTTTCGCATCCGCCGCAAACAGCTCCTGAATGGAGGACGAATCGGTTTTCGCGCCGTCGGAGACAAAGACCTCGTCAAATTCGAGGGTCACGCCGCGCGCCGCGTAATCGTGGGCGATGATGGCGTCGACCAGAAAATCATACCCGAAATCCGGGCCGTAGCCGCGCATGGTGTCGATGGACAACAGCTCGTCGGCGGCCTGCTTCATGGCCTCCACCACGGCGGGAGCCAGGGGGCGGGTCACGTCGCCGATGCCCAGCTTAATCAGGTTCGCTTCGGGGGTTTCCGCCTGAAACGCCTTCACCCTGCGGGCGATTTCGGCAAACAGGTAACTACCGGGGAGCTTTTCAAAATTCGGATTGACGTTCAACGTGCTTTTCCTCCGTTGCTATTCATTTTCAGACCAAATGCCCTCATACACATAGGCGATGGGGCCGGTCATGTGCACATGGTTAGAGTCCGTGTCCCAGACGATGTCCAGGTCGCCGTCCAGCAGATGCACGGTCACGCTGCGCTCGGCCAGATTGTTGAGCACAGCCGCGACGGCCGCCGCGCACGCGCCGGTGCCGCAGGCGTGGGTTTCCCCCGCGCCGCGCTCCCACACGCGCATCATCAGGTGGCTGCGGTCCTTGACCTGCACAAACTCAATGTTGGCGCGCGCCGGAAATACGGAATCGTGCTCCAGCACCGGCCCTGCGGTCAGCACCGGGGCGGCGGCGGCGTCCTCCACAAAGGTGACGGCATGGGGATTGCCCATGTTGACGAGCGTTACCGGAAAGGTTTGCCCAAGCGCGGTCAGCGGCTGCATGGTGACGGGGTTTGATATAAACCGGCTGGGAATCCTGTCTCCGGCGGTGACGGGAGCGCCCATATCGACCCGCACGGCCAGGCTGCGGCCCAGATCGTCCAGCAGGACGGT
>DAIOVG010000005.1:0-46477 GCA_036759125.1 Candidatus Limiplasma sp. | reverse complement strand
CGGGCTGGCAGTATTTCGACGTGTTTTCCATCAACTGCTATGCGGTGGACCCGACGGAAATGCTCAATCAGGTCGTCAGTCTCGGGGTCGATCTCCCCATCATGATCGGCGAATACCACTTTGGCGCGCTGGACCTGGGGCAGACTGCCACAGGGCTGGAGGCCGTTGCCAGCCAAACGGAGCGCGGAAAGGCTTACCGCTATTACACCGAACGCGCCGCAGCCCATCCCAATGGGGTCGGCTGCCATTGGTTTCAATGCTACGATCAGTTCGCGTTGGGCAGGTTCGATGGTGAAAATTACAACATCGGTCTGTTTGATATCTGCTCTTTGCCCAATGAAACCATGATGCAAGCTGCGCGCGATACCGGCAGGCGGCTCTATGCCGTGAAATTCGGCGAGGCAAAACCCATGAGCGATCCACCGGTAACGATTCCGATGATCGCCTACTAATGCGCTACGTGGATGTCCAGGAAGGCTGAGGCTGAACGAAGATAAACAAAAGGCGTACAGTGCATCTGTACGCCTTTTGTTTTGCGGTTTCTACAGCTTATTCAGGTAGTCCCTCTTGTCCATGAAGTCGATCAGCTCGTCAATGGTCATGGGCTGGGAGAAGTAGAAGCCCTGCACGCCCTGAATACCGAGCGTTTTCAGGTAGCGGATCTGTTCCAGCGTCTCCACCCCTTCGACGATCATTTTCAAGCCCTGATCAATGAACATTTTCACAAAGGCCTCGATAATCACACGTTCCTTCTTGTTGTTGGTATCCACCGGCACAAAGGTGCGGTCGATTTTCACCTTCAGGTTTTCAAAGCTGCGGATGAAGGCGATGTTGGAATTGCCTGTGCCGAAATCATCAATCGCGAAGATGATGTTGTGCTTGTACAGGTCGCGGATGCGCTCCTGGGTTTGCTTGTTGAATACGATATCCTCCAGAAGCTCCAGCACGATGTATTTTTTCTCGTCCTCTATCAGGCTGATGATGGTGGTGGGGGGTTCCTTGATCAGGCTGTCAAAGGTTTGCTGGCAGCAGTTGATGGATATGAAGGTATCCGTAAAGCAGGGCATGGCTTCCATCCGCTTGCGATCCTCACGTACGTTTAGGAATACGTTTTCATCCAGCATTTGCCCCAGTTGATAATGAAGAACCTCGTCGATGAATTCTGATGGCGGCAGCACCTCTCCGCCGGTCTTCCAGCGGGACAGCGCTTCGATGCCAAGCATCGTGCCATCCTGAATGTTGATGATCGGCTGATAGTAGTTGACAAACTCGTGGTTGCGGATCGCCTGCCGCAGGGTGGATTTGGCGTAGCGGTTATCTGCAAACAAATTGGTAAACCGTGTCCTGTCGAACACGAACAGGAGCCGCTGCACCAGAATATACAGAAGGACGATGCCTGCCCATACCAGAACCTGCGTTTTCCAGGACGCGACCAGATGATAAAAATAGCTGAACCACAGGTAGTTCTGATAGGGCGACTGGCTGTCGTAGCATAACAGAAAGCCTACTTCCTTTGCCGCTATTTCGGCCAGGAAATAGTCCTTGCTTCTGTCATAAATGTTGGGAAACATGGTATAGGAACAAAGCTTGTTCTCGGAGAGGAACCATCCGGACCGTTGCGTCAGATCCATCTCCGGGAAGATGTCCAGAATCGTCCGGCCGTACTGTACAAAACCCTCGCTGTAGCAAAAGCCGAAATTGTTGCTGTCGTCCGCATCGTTGTACAGGTACCCAAACTCATCAAACATCAGCATCGTGCAGCCCGGTGTGTTGATAAAATTGCGGATTTTATCCAGCGTATCGCGCATCAGGAAGTTCACCACCAGATACCCGAAACGCTGCTCATTGATGTCAATCGGCGTGGTGATGCGCAGCGTGGGCTTGGGCAGCCCCGTCACCGGATTGATCTCGATAATCCCGTTATCCATGTTCAAGTCCAGCGCGGAAAACAAATATTGATGCCTGCCCAGAACTTTCGCCTCATCATAAAAGTAACGTTCTGATTTGTTTTGGAGATTCTCCTTGGAGACTACATACGGCGTTCCGTCATCATGGTTCAGCCGCAGAATTTCCATTCCGTTAATGTCCAGGATTCTCAGCTTGTCAATATATGGATACAGAATCATGTTGTCCATGAACAGCGATACGAAGTCCTCCTGTGCGGCATCCTTGGCGGTCAGCGAAAGATAGTCAGTCTCGATCGTCCGCATAATTGAGGTCATAGCGGATATAGTATCGCGGTAGTCTATCATGGCTTCCACAATATAGTCTTGCTGCTCATGAACGAGCATATGGCGCCGGGTGGTGAAATAATCGTAGCTGATCAACAGCGAGCACAGGATAACCAGTACAATGGGAATCGGCAAAAAACGAATAAACGCTTGTCTAAGCGCTTTTTTCTCACTGGCTACCGTTTGCATGAAATTCATGAAAAGAACTCCTGTTGTAGCATGAATGCGAAAAAAACGACGGTCTACGCATGTTTGGCTTGCATACACGAATCATGGATACATTGTTTTCTGGTATTGATTGTATCGCATTCCGCCCGGGAATGCAAGGAGTTTCCATTTGTAGGAAATATCGTCGCGGCAGCTATTGACAGCGAAGCATACTGTGTTTAGAATGTAAGTAAGTGGTTACTAACATTTGAAAGGAGGATGCTGGATGGAAACGGAGGAGAGAATCATCCTGGCCGCGCTCCGGCAGTTTGAAACGCACGGCTTCATGGCCGCGACGACGAAATCCATCGCGGCGGAGGCGGGCGTTGCCGAGGTTACGCTGTTCCGCACCTTTGGCGATAAAAAATCGCTGTTTTTGAAGGTGGCATCCTACCTGGCCGGCAATTTCGGCCTGATGGAGATTCCCAACGTGAAAACAGGCGACTACCGCCAGGACATGCTGGGGCTGTGTCAAACCCTGCTTCGGAACTTTATCCGCTTCAACGCGCTGTTTCGCATGCTGATCTTCGAAGCGAAGAAGTACGAGGATATCCGGGTTGTGCTTTTGGAAATCCGTGGAAAGGCGCTGCAAAATATCCAAACGCTTGCGGGGCATTATGCGAGCGCGCCGGATGCGGTACTGGAAAGCTGCACGGAATGGCTGGGCAATTCGCTGATAGGTTCAAGCATCGCTTTCTGCCTGTTCCACAGCGCCGAGGATGAGGACGCCTATGTGAACACGCACGCAGAGATCATCGCCGACGCGTATATTGAAAAAATCAAAACGACGGAGAAATAGACGTATGAAAATCACCGTAGACAATCTATCCAAGGAGTTTTCGGGGAAGGCGGTCCTAAACGGGATCTCGTTTGAGACCGCGGGCGGGAGCATCCTGTGCCTGCTGGGGCCGTCCGGGGCGGGGAAAACAACCCTGATCCGCCTGATTCTGGGCGCGATACCCGCCGATACCGGCAGCATTACCGCCGACGGGCGCGAGGTGCCCGATTTGCGTGTGCTCCGAAACATCGGCTATATGCCGCAGAACGATGCCCTGTACGATGACCTGACGGGCGAGGATAACCTGAAATTCTACGGCTCGCTTTTTGGGATGGACAAAGCGCGCAGAGCAGAACGGATTCAGGACGTTCTGAAGCTTGTGGATCTGTTTGAAGACAGAAAAAAGCTCGTGCGCAACTATTCCGGCGGCATGAAAAAACGCCTGTCGCTGGCCACGGCGCTGTTAAACGAGCCAAGGCTTTTGCTGCTGGACGAGCCGACCGTGGGGATTGATCCCGTGCTCAAGCGCACGATATGGGATCGTTTTCATGCGCTGCGGGAGCAGGGAATCACGATGATCATTTCCACCCATGTGATGGACGAGGTCACCGAGTGCGATACGGCGGCGCTTGTATACGGCGGGAAGCTGATCTATTTCGACGCGGTGGAAGCCCTGCTCAAGTCTACGGCTACAGGACACATTGAAGAGCTGTTTTTCAAAGCGGCGGAAAGGGCGGTGCGGTAACATGAAAGGAATTGCCATGCGGGTCATCCGCCAGATGCGGGGCGACAGGCGCACGCTCGCGCTCATTCTGTTCGCGCCGCTTCTGATGTTCACACTGATCTTTTTCCTGCTCAGCGATACCAGCTATGTGCCCACCATCGCCCTGCAAAAAAGCGCTCTTCCGGCGCAGGTGATTACAGTGCTGGAGGGTGAGGACGTGCGCCTTGTCGACCTCGCGGCGATACCGTACGACAGCGAAGAACAGCTTTTGATGGACGACAAGACCATCGATATGGTCGTAACCAAGTCCGGCATGCAGATCGATACCTATATTCTGGAGCCATCGGTCAAATCCGCGCAGGCGATCAAGGCCCTGCAAAGCGCTTTATCGTCGCTTTCGCAGCAGATGATTGCCGTCAAATCGCACGTGGTGTATAACGACGGAGCGTCTACCTTCCAGTCGCTGGGGTTTGTGTTCCTGTCGTTTTTATCGTTCTTTTTCGTGTTTGTCATCTCCGGCATGACCCTGGTGCGCGAGCGCACGGGCGGCACGCTGGAAAGGCTTTTGATGACGCCTGTCAGGCGCTGGCAGGTGATGGCCGGGTATACCATGGGATACGGCGTTTTTGCGGTCATCCAGTCCGTGCTGGTGGTTGCCTATGTGCTTTTTGTGCTGGGTATGCCCTGCGCGGGCAATGTGGGGCTGATCTTTGCGGTGATGCTTCTAAACGCTTTGGTCGCGGTGCTGTTTGGCGCGATGGCGTCCATCGTCGCGGCGTCGGAAATGCAGGTCGCGCAGATGATCCCGGTGCTGGTCGTGCCCCAGGTGTTTTTCTGCGGCTTGATTCCGCTGGATACCATCCCGCTTGGTCTTGGCAACGTCGCCTACATCACCCCGGTGTACTACTCCGCCGAGGCCATCCGCCGTGTGATGATCGAAGGCGCGGGCTTCTCCGGCATCTGGCTGCAAGCCCTGGCCCTCCTTGCCTTCGGCGCGCTGCTGATGTTGATCAATACGTTGGCATTGAAGAAGTTCAGAACCTTATAGGCAAAATCTGACAAAATCCACTGCACACTACCGCACTATATTTCTGCCATCTTGTGTTCGCGAACTCTCGATGTAACGCTCTATTACAGTGGATTTGTATTCACATTTTTTCCTTGGCTCCCACATATCTACATTTACAAATATAAGAAAAATTCTTTTCACTATATGCTTCATATGTCCAAAATCATTGTTTTTTCAAAAACTGTATTGAGTGATATAATTCAAAATGGCAACTCATCATCTCTGGCCTCAACTTTTATAGTTGAAAGCCTTATATCAATGTTGTCAATAAGAATTTTCTGTTTGGCTATTGAGAGACTTGTGACTAATTCGTAAAAATCTATGACTAATTGTACAGGGATATCTTGTTTTTGATAATAAGTAACGGCTTGGTTCACAAAGCATGCAATTAAGATTCCGTTATCTTGAATGAACTCTTCAAGTGAAGATCGCCTAATTAGTTCAGCAAGCATTTGGAGCGTTACTTGTAGGTCTTTCATAGGAGTATATTTTGCTCCAAAATGATCTATATGTTTACACAATGCTTCTGCAAAACGTCGATAAACTATCTTCTGATCATCTGAAAAGTCAATCTCCCCTAAGACTCCAGCAGAAATATCATTAATGATTTCGGTGAAAGAGCTATACCTAATTGATGGACTGATTTTTGTCATCTTGTCAAGAATATGTTGATATCTAAAAGCGGTGGGATTATCTTTTGTCAGATGCCTAAATAGTGTCCCAATAAAATATATCTCAGTACGCACATCATATTTTTTATGTAGTTGAACTTCATCAGGCATTTCTGTGGCCGGCCAATTAAGTAAGATACTATTTTCTTCTTTACATATATTGTTTTTTATGGTTTTGATGGTTGAATACTCTTTATTATTTGAATATATTATCTCTATCAAAGAATGCTTGGGATAAACATTGATGTAATGATTTTATCTGATTGATTTGATAATTTTTTCGTGCTACGATTCTTGCGATATTTGATCGTAGCGCAACCTCTTATATCCCTCATCCATCTATAAAGCGTAGAATCGATTTTACTGTCAACCAGAGCACCTTCGGAGGAACGCTATGACGCAAGAGGAGTTTGCCCAGCGCATTGTGGCCATGCAGGATACGCTGTACCGCGTATCCACCACCATTCTGCCGCAGCTGTGCGACCGGGAAGACGCGGTTCAGGGAGCGATTGAAAAGGCGTGGCGAAAACAGGGAAAGCTCAGGGATGAAAGCGCTTTGCGCGCATGGGTCATCCGCATCCTGATCAACGAGTGCTATACCCTGCTTCGTCGCCGCAAACGCGAAACGCTCTCCGATACCCTGCCCGAGCGGGAAGTGGCTATCGACGCCAGCCCCGATCTCTATCAACTATTCACCTCCCTTGACGAGAAATATCGTTTGCCGATGGTGCTTTTCTATGTGGAAGGCTATTCCGTGGAAGAGTGCGCGCGGATGCTGAAGCTGCCGCAGGGAACGCTGAAATCCCGGCTGCACAGGGGTCGGCTGCTCTTTTGGGATACGCCGGAAATGGAGGAGGTGCGCGCATGAACAGGAAAGAATTGCAAACCATGTTCGGGACAACGCCCGAAAGCTTCTCGCGCCGCGTGTCCTTCGCCCTGAAACAAACGGAGGAAAAACCAATGAAACATACGATGCGAACGGTACTCATCGCCACGGCGATTGTACTGCTCTTAACGGCTGTGGCCTACGCGGCGTTTCCATCCCAGGTGGCGGAACTGTTTGGGGTCTTGTACGGGGACGATACCAAAGCGTGGCTGGAAGAGGGCAGCGTAGCGGCGACCGACGATCAGTCCTTGCTCCTGGGGGATCTCGTGTTTACTGTGGACGAGGTCGTTTACCGAAGCAACGGGTTATACGGCGTGGGCACCATCCGCGCGGCGGAGGGCAGCAATGTGGTTTTGCTCGCGGAAGATCAACTGCTGTCCGAGCCCTATGGGTATGATATCCACGGGGGAATGGGCAAGCCCGAGGCGGCGCCTGCCGATGCCAAAACTGTCGCACAGGTTGCCAAGGAAAAGGATGCAATAATACTGCTGGCATATATGCGGCTGGATCGTATCGGCGTCGACGGCGGCGAACTGCTTGCCCTGGGCTGCTCCGGCTATTCCTGGGCGCAGCAGCGCGACGGCAGCATACGGTATTTCTTTGAAGCGTCCGACGGTGTTGTAATCGGAGAGGGAACAACCTATCAAATCGAGATGTACTCGGTCTTCTATGAAATCGACGCGGACGGCAACCCCATGCAGGATAGCAAACAGAAGGCAAACTGGATTGTCGATATCCGGCCGGAACCCATCAGCGAGAAAACAGCCGAACCGGTCAAGGTTACGGCAGCGCCCGCACAGACAATCGGCGACGTGAAGCTGCTCGTGCCTGAAGACTATTCCGCGCAGTACACAATGCCGGTCTATGCAGCCATAGCACGTGATTTTGGCGCTGATCTGAACCCGGAGCTGTTCAACCAGTCCGGCATTGCAAAGACCGAAAATTACCTGGTGACCTATAAGGATGAAGCACAGCTTTCCTGGGCTCCGGAGGCGCTGTTCTACAATGAATACCACGGTATGTATGACGGCAGCTACAAAGAGCAGGGAAGAGACCCCATGATGATCCCGACCCCTTCGCTCAACAATGCCGCTTCCAGGCTGGCGGGGGATGCGTATTCCGCCTGGCCGGAATCCTGGGAGGGGATCGCGTTATCCAATACCGCGCTTTCGGGCATCACGCTGGACGAAGCCAAGGCCAAGGTGGAATCGCTTCTCAAAACACTTCAGGTGGACGGATACGCCTGCGATTACGCCTTAGATATGGACGTATCCCGTATTCAGAGTATGGGAGAGAAATGGAATCGGATGCTTGAAGAGAACCCGTGGAACTCGGCAATCCTGGATTATTCCAAGGTTAGCGCGGAGAACGAAGGCTTCTACCTGCACTACACCAACGGCATCAAAACAGATGGTAACCTCTTCGACCTGTTCGCCTACGTAACGCAGAAAGGCATCGTGGATCTGCAGCTGCGGGATATGTACATCCGCGGCGATGTCATCGCAACGCCGGATGCGCTGGTTTCCCCGGAAACGGTCATGGCACAGCTTCCCGTGGAGATGGCGGATTCGCGCTTTTCCGACATCACGCTGGATCACATCATCAGCCTGGAGCTGACCTATGCGCCAGCCCGCGCCGATAACGCGGCGGACGGCATGGTGTTCACACCCGCATGGTATGTGGTTTATCAGGACAGCGACGGTGTGAAGGGCGACTTTAACAGCTTCGCGATCTTCAATGCCGTGGACGGCACGATGATCGCATCCCAGTTCCAGTAAACTCAGTCCCGGCAAACAAGGAAGGGGCGCGCTTCCGTTTCGGAAGCGCGCCCCTTCGCCACGTAAAGCATCCCTTGCGTTACGGGGTTTCCGGCCACAGAATCGGGGTGCTTTGACTTACGAAGAATCCATCATCCCGCAGGGAAAAGGTTTCAATACTATCGGCATCACGGCCGTATATGTCGCGCGATGTCATGGGCTGGTTCTGAAAATCACGCTTGTGTGTCTCGATGATGATGTAATCTGTCAGCGCGTCTGCGGCGATCTTCTCTGGCATGGCGTCCGGCGTGTATTCTGCGCGAGACAGAACGCTGCTCTCCGTATCCATTTGCAGGACGATGATGCTTTCCGGCGCGTACATACAGTGGATCGAGAGCGTCACGGATGCGCTTTTCGTGGTTGTCATTCCGTTGTCTGTCACGGCCGAGGTTTCATCCATGGTCTGGGAATACACGGAGCCTTCGCTGTAGGATTCTGTACTGAACATTAAGCTGCTGCCGGAAACGGTATAAATCCTGCCATCCGCGCTTTGGTACACAGGGTTGAAAAGTAGGTTTTGGTTATGTTCGACGGAGGCACATTCAAGGTTCCCGTCATGGTGACACTGTCGCCGCCATCTTCAATTTTGTAGTGAACATGCCCGTCGCTGACGGCCGGATCGGAGACTGACATATTGTATCTGTCGCCAGGTTCTCCCTGCGATATCGACGCTGCAAAATAAGGGATCCCGTCGACGGGAAACACAAAATCCGCGATTTCGGTTTGCTTTCCCGTGGCTTCGTTGGTCAGGGTCTTCACAGTCTGCTCGGCGTATAAACGTCCCTGATAATCTGGAGCGTACCCGTCAATGACCACCGTATCCCCCTGCAGGTTCATGATGTTGTCATTCATATACCCTTCAATGTCAAACAAATCAAGGGATTCCTGCGTTAAAAAGATGCCGACCAGCCTGTCTGTTTCCATGTCGCCGTCCGCGTCTGGCTGCGCCAGCTGACACCCGGTCAGGGCGAGCGCTGTGAACAGACACAGGATGATTACCCATAGTTTACGGTTCATCGTTACCCTCCAAAGACCCGTCAAATTTCAGTATGTCTCCCACATCACATTGAAGATGCCAACAGATTTTGTTGATCGTTCCAAATCGCACGCCCTTGGCTTTGCCGCTGCGCAGGATGGACAGGTTTGCCTCCGTGATCCCGATCAGAGCGCACAAATCCTTTGATGTCATTTGCCTGTCTTTTAAAATATCCTCCAGATAAACGCGTATGGCCATAGCACACCTCTAGATAAACTGATCGTTTTCTTCCTTCAGCTATTTGCTCTCCATCAGGAACCGTGTGAACAGCAGCGCCGCAAGTACGAACAGAATCGACAGAACGGGGATTTGAACTGATTGGTTGAATACCATCAGCGACCTGGCGAACAGAAGCTCTAGCAAGTTAAACACGATATTCGTTGTCACCACAGCGGCCAGGGCGATTGCGCATAGGCGGGACATGCGCTCCGCCGACGCAACGGCTGCGGCCGCGTATCGGTCCTGCCGCAGCGCGGAAATTAAACGGATCGCCGCGAATATGATCAGGATGTCCAGCAGATAGGGAAACGCGTTGACAAGGTATTGCAGGCCCAGAAATACGTAGGTTGCGCCAAGCAAATGCTCGTTTCCAGCATTGCCTGCCTGCACGGATGCAATGGACGAAAGTAAATCGTTCAGGCTGGCGCCAAATGCCATATAGACAAATAGCGCGCCCAGCGCTTTGAGCATCAGGGTAATGTAGCGCTCAAGCTTTTGGATCGTTCCGGTGGAAAACATACGCAATACCCGAAGAATCAGATACCCGATGATCAGCGAGTACACCGAGCCGCCGAGAATCGCCTTGCCGGTGGCACCATTGGCGGCGATCCCCAGGCTATTCCTGATGAAGCCGGGGTTGATCATGTGATATTCTACAAAGAAGAGCGCCGCGCTGAGTAGCACCAGGAGCCCGTCTTCAATATATAGCTGGCGTTTTTTACGCACGAAGAGCAGCAGGCTGAGCGGAAGCAGGCTGATCAGCAGATACAGCACGATTGCCAGTAGGTTTCCCCACCCGCCCGATAGCGAAAGCGCGCGCAGCCCCGCTCCGATTTGTTCAAACGGGAATGCCGCAGCGGCTGCGAACAAATCCGTGGCCGGTATGCTTACAAAATAAAGCAGAACGCACACAGCGGCTTCAGCAACCAAAAATCCCTGAAAGATCTTCGTTTTCATGATAGCCTCCAAATTATTGTTAATCGATAATTCGTGTAGAGTTTACCATTGGACAGCTCGTTTGTCAATCACGGATGTTACCAAGATGAAACTATCGTATATCGAGCACAAACTCCTGCAACTCCGATGTCTGATGGCACAAAAAAAGGGTCTGCTTCCAATCGGAAGCAGACCCCGAAAAACCGTATGGGGATAGCGGTGGATTATGCCGCGCTGCGATTGGCGTGCAGCGCTCTGTCGAAGTTCTCCGCAACCTTCCTCCAGGAGACGACGTTGAACAGCGCCTTGATGTAATCTGCGCGCAGGTTCTTGTACTTCAAATAGTACGCGTGCTCCCAAACGTCGATGCCGAAAATCGGGATCAGACCCTTGCCCTCCATCAGGGGGTTATCCTGGTTGGGGGAGGAAGACAGTACAAGCTTGTTGTCCCGGTCCACCGACAGCCACGCCCAGCCGGAGCCGAAGCGCCCGGCAGCCAGTTTGCTGAGCTGATCTCGGAAGGCGTTGAAATCGCCAAAGTGCTTGTTGATGGCCTCGGCAAGCGCGCCGTCCGGCTCTTCGCCGCCATCCGGACTCAGGGTGGAGAAGTACAGGTTGTGGTTGAAGAATCCGCCGCCGTTGTTGCGGATGGCAGTGCGGAGGGATTCATCCTCAATACTGTCCAGGTGGGACAGAAGATCGCTGATATCCTTGCCGGAAACGCCGGCTTTTTCCGCCGCGTCGTTCAGGTTTTTGGTATATCCGGCATGGTGCTTGGTGTAGTGGGTCTCCATGGTCAGGGCATCAATATGAGGCTCCAATGCGTTAAATGCATAGGGAAGCTGGTATTGTGTAAACATAATGAATCTCCTTTTTTCGTGTGTTGGTTGAGGTGATTGGTTGATAGCCCGCCGATTGTTTTGGCAAAGTCTATCTGTATATTCCATACCAGAAATTAGCGCTCTTGAAACCGCTTCATGGATTGGGAAAACATTGAAAGCGAACCGGAGTTGGCACGAATACAAAACACAGCGCCCACAAGAGGGTGCTGCGTGACAATATAAGCGCCTTACCGACGGAATGAGTGGGCAAGCGAAATGAGCGAGCACCCTGTGTGGTGCTTGCGCGTGGCGCAAAGCGAATTGAGGTTGAGAAGGTTTACAGAGCAGATGAACGGTAGTGAGATCTGCGACAATAAACCAGACGGGCAGGATTTTGTAAAAAATCGCCGCGAATGATATGCAGTCCGCAAAAAACGTCCCCCCGTCCAGCCGCCGAGAAACGAGTTTCGAGGCGAGAGGCAACGAAAGTGAGCGTGTGCCCTGTGGGCACTTGCAAAGTGCAAAGTGAGCTGAAGTTGAGCGCGAATACAAAACACAGCGCCCGGATGAGGGTGCTGTGCGACAATATGAGCGCCTTATCGACGGAATGAGTGAGAGGGGATTTTGTAAAAAATCGCCGCGAATGATATGCAGTCCGCGACGACGTGGCTGGGGTAGCAGGATTTGAACCTACGATGCGGGAGTCAAAGTCCCGTGCCTTACCGCTTGGCGATACCCCAATAAAAAAATGGGGTGGGTAGTGGGATTCGAACCCACGACTTCCAGATCCACAATCTGGCGTTCTAACCGACTGAACCATACCCACCACGTGGCACGCCTGAAGGGATTCGAACCCCCGACCCACGGCTTAGAAGGCCGTTGCTCTATCCAACTGAGCTACAGGCGCAAGGCACCGTTTCCCGGCGTACAGCGGACGAGTGCCGCCGAGAAAAAATTCTATCATATGGGGGTGGATATGTCAACAATTGTAACGATGAAAATATCGGCTTGACTTCGGTGGTAGACATATGTATACTCACGGTAAACAGACGTCTACTCCCGACAATCGAAAGGATGATCCTCATGCCGATACAACTCACTGATGCCGAATGGAAGATTATCGAGCTGCTTTGGGATAAGCATCCGCGCTCTATGCCGGAGATTACCAAAGCGCTCGAGCCCGCCACCGGGTGGACACGCCACACGATTATCACCCTGCTCAAACGCATGGAGGTCAAGGGTACCGTTGCGGTGGACGAATCGGGCAGTGTAAAAATGTACTCGCCCAAAATCACCCGGGAGCAGGCGACAACCGAGCAGACACGCAAGTTTCTCTCCCGCGTGTTTTCGGGTAAAACATCGCTGCTGATCTCCAACCTTGTGGATTCCGGCGAAGCCGATGTAGAAGATATTCAAGCCATTCTGGATATAATCAAGCAAAACCATAAAACAACCGGCAAATAGGAGGGAATGTATGCGTACCGCAACAGTCTTCAACTTCCTGCTCGAAGCTAACCTGATGGCCAGTGCCGCCATCTTGCTGATGATCGTATTCCGCAAATTCCTGCGCAAGCCGCTGGGCAACCGGGTGATCTATGTTCTCTGGTTGCTGATCGCCGTGCGGCTGGTGATTCCGTTTGCGTTTGCCAATCCTTACATCAACGAATTTCGCCCCTATTATCTAACCGACGAGGCCATACGCCCCATCGCCGGGCAGATCAAGGTGCGGATTTCGGATTTGGCGGAATCCATTGCATATGGGGCGCGCAAGAGTACGGATTCCTTTCTCTACCAGAGTGCGGCGAGTATTGAAAACGGCTTGTTCCGTGGCACACTGGCCGCACTTCTGATGAAAATCTACTTATGGGGCGCCGGCGCAGTGCTTGTGTACTTCGGGGTGTCCAATCTGCGGTTCCGCCGTAAAATGAAGGCCAACCGGATTGAGCTGATTTCCGGCAAGCTGCAGGAGCAGTACCTGGAGGTATGTAAGGCGCGCAACGTGAAGCCGATTCCCGTCTGGTTTTCCGATCCACTGCCTAGCGCGTGTCTGGTGGGGGTGTTTCGCCCCTATATCGCCCTGCCGCTGACCGCCGCGCCGCAGGAGGCTATCCATGTGCTGACTCACGAAATATGCCACTATCAGGGGAAGGACCATTGGTTCAGCGCATTGCGGCTCCTGTGCTGTACCGTACATTGGTTCAATCCGCTGGTATGGATCGCGGCGTTCATGAGCCGCACCGACGGCGAGCTGGCCTGCGACAGCCGTGTTGTCAAAAACTTAACCCCGGAAGACAGATTAAGCTATACCAATACCCTTGTGCTGGCTGCGTCCAGGCGGTATGCGCCAGGCGTGGGGGTGCTGGCTACCGGCATGACCATGACTGGCCGTAAGCTGCAAAGCCGCGTGCGCAGTATCCTCAATTTTGAACACGCTGTGAAGTGGCTGGCGGTCACCGCCGTACTGCTGGCTGTGGCGCTGCTTGCCACCTCGTTTTTCACGGCGGAAGGCAACATCAACGCTGCGCCGTATCTTGCGCAGGTCGCGGGGTATGATTCGCTTATAGCACAGCGCTTTATTGACCAAAAAGAAAATCTGTTTACAGACAGGCCCGCGGCCGATGGCCTGACTTTGCAGGAAGCGCTGGATGTCGCAATGCAAACCATACACGATGAATTCGGTGCGGATATCGACGATCTGTCGCGCTATAGCATAGCTGTAGATTACTACGGTTCCAACACAAAAAATCGTTATATGGATTCCGTCTGGATGATCAATATCGTCGATGCCCAAAACCAAAATGGTTCTTATATTATTGCTGTACGTGCGAGCGATGGCAGAATTATGGATATCAGCGGACTTGGACACGGTTGAGGAGAAAGCGTATGAAAAAGAAAATACTGGCACTGATGGTTGCCTTGCTGTTGACGGTATCCAGCACGGCGATAGCGCAGGACGATACGCAGCAGACGTTGATCAAACATGTCCGGGGATTGTTAACCGAGGTCTACGGCTATACCCAGGAGGAAGCGGAAGCCTTTACCGTTGAGATTACGCAGGAGGACGACAGGTGGACCGCCAGGTTTTACAACCATCCCGGATGGGAATATTCGGCTTTTTTCTCTTTGACGGATTTGCGCTACATGAACGCGGTATCCCCCTTTACTGCTGGGAAATCTACCGGTGCGCCGGAAAACAGCGTGCGCTCCATCCTGCGTGCCATGAAGGAAAACGGATGGCTGTCGACATGGGATGCCCAGAGCCGCGCCGCGCTGGGAGCAGCGCTGAAGGATGATGGCAACATCTATATGGATATCGAGCTGCGCGATGGGCTTGAGGATGCCGCGTATGCGCCTGCACAGGCGCTTCAGGATTTCTTTACCTCCTGTTACCATGACGAGATCAGATGGCAGCCCGCATTGGTGGAGTGGCGGGACCAGGTCTTTGCAGAGTTCGGGCTAGAGAAAGTCCCGGTCATCACCGTGGTGGAGTCAGGTGTGCATACGCGCAAGACCAATGACACAAAGCAGATAACCGAGTTTGTGGGAGAAGTGCCCGGTGAGCTGGAGACAGCGTTTTCCCATCCGAAACTCCAGGGTTGGCAATGCCTTGCCGGGGCATATCGCGTGAAACCATACGAGGATGTCCAGACACTCTACGGCGCGGGACTAGCCGCCTTTGCAAAGGACGGGCAGCGGATGCTGGTGATGCTGTATCAGCTTCATGAAACCAAAGCCTGGCAGGTTGCACCTGTTGGGGGAAAGGCGCTGCTAAGCGAACGCGCGCTTTATATTACCTATACAAACGGCAACGGCTTTGAGATTCACTACCCGATCTCTGATGTCGCAAAGGAAAGTTTTCAAGTCAGCCTGGATATGATGCACGATGTATCCGCGCCTATTGTGCAGTGTATATTGTCCAATTACAGCTTTGTGGATTATGAAACCCGCCAGAGCATCGAAATCAGAGGTATGCCGTCCGATAATTTTGAATGCTGGTATCATGGGGTTTCCCTGGATCGTGGGACGCAAACAATTTTCGACTATCCCGCGCTGGCGCCGCCTGCCATGGAGTACATAGACGCCGAGGCGTTTCCCAAAACCGAGGAAGCATGCCAGGCCGCAGCGGCAATCACCGAATCAATCCCCGATGGCTATGGCATGACGAGCGCTGTCCATCTGCGTGGGGATACCTCATCGCGTGCCAAAGACCTGGGGATGCTGCGCTTGGGCACGCTGGTGCAAGTGCTGGATACCCTGCCTGGCGATCCATACGCATGGTACCGTGTGCGGCTGGGCGATACGGAAGGCTATATCGCCAGCATTTATGTAACCTATCCAGATTCTGTGAAAACCTCCGTTCCTACCACCACACCGGCAGTAGCGCGGACGAAGAAGGAACTTGCACTCAAGCAGGATACGGGCATGTTTGCCAAAACCATCGAAACCCTGCCGGAGGGAACGCTGCTGCGCGTGCTGGCTGAAACCGGAAACTGGCTGATCGTCAGCGTTCCCCAAGCGGAGGACGACTGGCTGATGCGCCCGGATGAGATGATCGGCTACGTGAAGATGTCCGATGTGGTGCAGGCCGGATCGCCGATCCAATTGGATTGGCTGCAGCCCTAGCGAACCCTTACGTCTTGCTGCGGATTGCCGGAGCGTGGTATACTCCGCCTGTGCGGAGGGGTGAACCATGCAGGAGCTGACTATGATCATTTCGGCGGAGGACGACGGCAAGGCCGTACGGCAGATTGCACTGCGGACGCTTTCCATGTCCTACGCACAGTTTAAGCGCGCCAAGTTTCAGGGCGCGCTTCTTTTGGATGGCGAATCCGTGCATGCCGACCGCCGGGTACGTGTCGGGCAGACGCTGGTTATCCGCATCCCGGATGCGGGTACGGAGTCTGTGCGGCCAAGCGATCTTCTGCTGCAGATAGCCTACGAGGACGACGATATACTTGTTGTGGACAAGCCCGCGCCGCTGCCCTCCGTTCGCTCGTTCAAGCAGAATGGTGAGACGCTCGAAAACGCGGTCTGCGCATACCTTAAAGCGCCGGAGGGCTTCATCTACCGCCCCGTGAACCGGCTCGATAAGGGAACCAGCGGGCTGATGGTGGTCGCCAAGCATGCCCATGCCCAGCAATATCTGCAAAAGCGGCTGCATTCCGATGTGTTTATCCGCGAATATCTCGCGGTTTGCGACGGAATCCCCGCAGAGCCGCAGGGCGTGATTGACACGCCGATTGCAAAGGCGGACGGTGCGAGCATCCGCCGCGTCATCGCCCCGCAGGGCAGGCCCGCAAGTACGCAATACCGTGTGGTGCAAACCTCCGGCGGTAAAAGCCTGCTGCGCCTGCGGCTCTTGACCGGACGTACTCATCAAATTCGCGTTCACCTGCAGTCCATTGGCTGTCCGGTGGCCGGGGACTTTCTGTATGGAACGGAGCATCCGCTTTTGCCGCGCCGTTTCGCGCTGCACAGCGCGTATCTGGAGCTGGAAATACCGCAAAAAAAACACATCCGGCTGGAAAGCAGCTTGCCGGATGTGTTTGTGCGGGTGTTAAACGCTTAGCCCAGGTGTTCCGAATCGTCCAGCGGCTCGGGTGTGGGTCCGCCGTCCCATGGATCGTCCAGCGCAGGGGTCAGGCTGTTGTTGGTAAAGGTGAACACCGCGCCCTCACCCGCGACGCTGACGCAGGAAATCGTATATGAGCCAAGCTGCCGTTCATACGCGCCGAAGTTGTTGCGCAGCTCGTTTCGGATCTCATCGGCCAAAAAGTACCGGCTATCCGGCGTGGGGGACACGTGCATCGCCATGATGAACGCCAGGCTATGATACTGCGCGGTCACATAATCCAGGTACAGGCTGTTGCCCTGTTGTGCGCCTTCCGGGTAGATCAGGCGGATTTCACAGGTCTCAATGATGCCCTCGCCGTCAACCGTGACCGTCACGTTCAGGGCGACCGAATATACGGAGTACTGCTTGCGGCCGTTGTCATTCAAATCGGCCATGGAAAGCTCAATCGGCAGCATATGCCGGCCTTCGTTGTCGTTGATAAAGGAAACGTTTTCCCTGTAATAGGTTTGGAATGTTGAAAAGGTCTGTCCGGTCAGGGCTAGCGCGCCTGCGGGCAGCCACAGCAATAGAAGCGCAAAGGCGAATAAACGCCGGATCACTTTTGGCATTCAGTTCAGTTCCTTTTCAATGAGCTTTGCCAGGCGGAACACATCGGCGTCGATCTCACGCTGGTTGGGGCCTTCGATCATCACGCGGACCAGCGGTTCGGTGCCGCTGGCGCGCACCAGAAGCCGGCCCGTGTCCTTGTATTTGGCTTCAATTTCCCGCATCATTTCCTGCACACGCGGATTGTGAATGTACTCGTCCTTCTTCTGGTCGCTGATGTGCGCGGCGTACAGGCTCTGGGGCATCACCTGCATGACGCCCGCCAGCGCGGACAGGGACGCTTTGGCGTGCACCATGGCGCTTAGCACCTGCAGCGCGGTTAAAATGCCGTCGCCCGTGGTGTTGAACGCGCGCATGATCACATGCCCGGATTGCTCGCCGCCCAGCATATGGTCCTCCTCGCGCATCTTCTCCAGCACATAGCGGTCGCCGACCTTGGTTTTTATCAGCTGAATGCCGCGCTTTTTCATCGCGATATCCAGGCCCATGTTGCTCATGACGGTTGCCACCAAGGTGTTGGTGGGCAGCATGCCTTTTTCCTTCATGTATACGGCGAGCAGCGCCATCATCTGGTCGCCGTCCACGAGCTTGCCGCGCTCGTCCGATGCGATGACGCGGTCGGCGTCGCCGTCAAACGCAAAGCCGACATCCGCGCCAAGCTCCTTCACCAGCTCGCTTAAGCGCTGGGGGTGGGTGGAGCCGCACAGGTCGTTAATGTTGGTGCCGTCGGGCTCGTGATAATACAAGCTCACCTTAGCGCCGAGCTCCTTGAATACAGCCGGAGCCACATCGTACGCGGCGCCGTTGGCGCAGTCCAGCACGATGTGCAGGCCGTCCAGCCGTACATCCAGGGAGCTTTGGATAAAGTCGATGTAGCGCCGCGCGGCGTTGAACTGGCGCACAGGCCTGCCGATCATCGTGCCGACGGGCAGCACATAATCCGCGGGCAGCCCTTCCCTCACGATGGCCTCAATCCGGTCCTCCAGCTCGTCGACCAGCTTGTGGCCCTGCTTGTCAAAATACTTAATGCCGTTGTACTCCACCGTGTTGTGGCTGGCGGAGATCACACATCCCGCGTCGGCCTCGTAATAGCGAGTCAGGTAGGCGATGGCTGGGGTCGGCATAATGCCTACCAGCACCGCGCGCGCGCCAACGCTGCAAATGCCCGCAACCATGGCGGATTCCAGCATTTCGCCGCTCAGGCGCGTATCGCGTCCCACCAGAATGGTGGGGCGGTGCACGTCGCTTGCGAGCACCACGGCGCTTGCCTGGCCGAGCTTGTATGCCGTTTCACAGGTTAGATCCGCGTTGGCTATCCCGCGTACGCCGTCGGTTCCAAACATTCTGGCCATATTATTGTCTCCTTGTCTGTACGTCTTCAATCAGCTTAAGCACCGCGTCGGTTCCGTTTTGTATAGCACAGCTGTTCATCGCGCCGGTGAGAGTATCCTGATCTTCCGTGAGCTTTTTCAGCGCATCAGTTAGCGTTTCAGGCGTCAGGGTTTCCTGCGGGAGCACCCTGGCAAAGCCCTGCCTCTCAAAGCTATCGGCGTTTTTAATCTGATCGCCCCGGCTGGCGGACAGGGGATAGGGAACCAGCAGCATGGGCTTTTTAAGCGCCAGCAGCTCGCTGAGCGCGTTGGCACCCGCGCGGCTCAGCACGAGGTCCGCCGCCGCAAGCACGTCGGGCCATTCCGCCTGCAAATACTCAAACTGGCGATACCCTTCCAGTTGGAGTAGGCTTTCATCCAGATTGCCTTTTCCGCACAGATGCAAAATATCCATCTCAGGCAGAAGTCTTTCCAGGCTCTCCCGCAGCGCCTGGTTGATCGCCTGCGCACCCTGGCTGCCACCGGTGACCAGCAATACGGGCTTGGCTCCATCAAAGCCCGCCAGGGCGAAGCCCCGTTCACGGCTGCCGTCAAACAGGTCTTCGCGCAGCGGCGTTCCGGTCATGATGCCTTTGCCGCCAAGGCAGGCTGCGCATTCGGGAAAGGTGGTGGCGATCCTGTCGGCAAAGCGGGCGGCGATGCGGTTGGCAAGCCCGGGGGTCATGTCGCTTTCGTGGCAAACGATGGGCACATGGTTCAGGTGCGCGGCGATGACCACCGGGATGCTCACAAACCCGCCCTTGGAAAAACACACGTCGGGCTTGAGCTTACGAAGCAGCCAGTACGACTGCCAAATGCCGCGCAGTACGCGGAAAATATCTGTAAAATTTGTCAGGCTGAAATACCGCCGCAGCTTACCTGCGCTGATGGGGTGGAAGGTAATATCTCCGATGGGATGGATGATATCGTACTCGATGCTTGGGTGCCTGCCGATATAGTGTAACTCATAGCCCGCCTGCCGTAAACGCGGGATGAGGCCCAGATGCGGGGAAACGTGCCCGGCAGTACCTCCGCCGGTCAACACGATGCGCTTCATGCGTTGCGCTCCTTTTTCGGTCTTGAATACGGGCATAGTATACACCATATTGGGAGAACATGCCAATCCCCGCGTATCTTGAAAAGAAAGCGCGCACGCGCTATACTGAAACCTGACAACGATAAGGGAGCGGACGCATGAAATACGTTTTGGTCATTGGGGACGGCATGGCGGATGCGCCGGTAGCACAGCTGGACGGGAAAACACCTATGGAAGCCTTGACGCTGGACGCGTTTGACCGGGTGGCGGGCGGCGATTACGGCCGCGTGCGCACCGTGCCTGAAGGCCTGGTGCCGGGCAGCGATACGGCGATTTTGTCGATTTTCGGAAACGATCCGCGTACCTGCTATACCGGGCGCAGCGTTCTGGAGGCTGCAGGCATGGGCATCACCGTGCCGCAGGGCAGCGTCAGCTTGCGCGTCAACCTCTGCGCCGTGGAGGAACGTTATGGCAGGCTCGTGATTTTGAGCCACAACGGCGGCGGCATCCACGGCAAGGACGCCGAAACCCTGATGCGCGATCTGACGGCCGCTCCATCTCCGTTCGCCTCCAGGATGAGCGAAATCAAGCTGGATATCCATATTACCGACACCTTCCGCCACATCGGCGTAATGCAGGCCGGGGCGGTGGATCTGGCGTCGGTGCGCCTTACTGAGCCGCACGGTATTCTGGATCATGCCATCGAGGGACATTATCCTGCCTGTACGGGCGATCACCCGGCAGCGCTTGCCATGTGTGCGGGGATTGCGGATCTGATGCGCCTAAGCTACGAAGCGCTCAAGGATCATCCTATAAACGTGGCCCGCAGGGAGAAGGGCCTGCTGCCCGCCAACATGGTCTGGCCCTGGGGCGCGGCGACGGCCATGCAGCTGGATAGCTTTACGGAAAAATATCATAAAACAGGTTCTGTAATCAGCGCCGTGCCGCTTGTGTGGGGCATCGCCTCGCTTGCGGGGCTGAAAACACCGCGCGTCAAGGGAGCCAACGGCGAGCTGGACACCAACTATCAGGGCAAGGTGGACGCGGTTTTGCACGCGCTGGACAGCGGAGACGATTTCGCCGCCGTTCACATCGAAGCGCCCGACGAGATGGCCCACGCGGGCGAGATGATCAAAAAGATGCGGGCCATTCAGAACGTGAACGATCTGGTCACGCGCCCGCTGCTGGAAGCCCTGGACGCGCGCGGCGAGGATTACCGTCTGCTCCTCATGTGCGATCACCCGACGCTTCTCACCACGCGCGGGCACGACGGAACCCCTGTGCCCTTTGCGATTTACGACAGCCGCCGCCCCGGCAGCCCCCGCAAGTATTCGGAGTCCGCAGCAAAAACCATGCCGCTTCTTGACGACGGATCGAAGCTTTTGGAAAGGTTGTTTTCAGTTGACTAAACTGCGCCGTTTCGTCTGGTATCTGGCGTCGCGCCTGCTCATCCTGCTGGCTCTTTTGGGCTTTGCGGTGGTGACCTTTTACTATGCCATGAACGCCACCAATATTTCCGTGGTGCTCAAGGACGGTATGGCAAAGCGCGCCCAGGTGATTATGATGGACGACGACGCAACGGAGCTGACCAAGTATTTTCAGACCAGCTACCTGCAGCGCGACGAAAACCTGCTCATGGCGCTGGAGGGTGAAAGCCCGTATGTGATTTATACCGTACGCGGCATCGACCACCGCCTGCAGCTGACATGGATGTGGTGCTGGCCGTGGGAAACCACCGCGAAGGCGGAGTTTATCGAGCGCATTCCGCGCATCGACGGGCGCATCAACCGCCAGTATGAGGAAACGGCCATCCGGCTTTACGGCGAAGATAATTACGAAAGCCCGCCGCGCTGGCAGGCCGCGCACTATTCCGCTACATTGGTCAAGGAAAACGACCAGTGGCGCATCCGGAGCATTCAGGTGAAGGAGCTGCTGGACGAGTAGCGCGATCATGCACAAAAGCAAATCGCATTGTACATCAAGCATACGGCAAAGAGCCTCGGCGCAACTCTGCGCCGGGGCTCCCTTATATACTCTTGAATGAAAGCGTAGCCGACATGCTTATGGCTGTTTGTTGATCTGATCGATCAGGGCCGGAAGCTCTGCAAGCGATTCCAATACGGTGTCCACATACGGCTGCAGCGCGTCGGTGTAGGGGAGCAGGTCGGGGATCATCACCGCGTATGCGCCGCAGGCGCGGATGGCTTTGAGGCCACTGGGAGAGTCCTCCACACCCAGGCACTGGTCAGGGGCGAACCCGGCCAGATGCGCGGCTTTCCTGAAGATTTCCGGGTCGGGCTTGCCGTGCTCCACCTCGTCGCCGCAGACCTTGCCGGACAGTATTTGGTCAAGCTCCGGCAGCATGGCGAAGAAATCGTTCGCGGCGGAGCGCGGTGCGCTGGTAGCGAGCACCATTTTCAGTCCGCGGGCTTGCAGCGCCGCAAAACAGGCAGAAACGCCTGGTTTGAGCGGTGTGCCGAACTGTTTCACATAGTCCCCAACGTCGTCGAACAGGCGGTGGTACACCTCATCATAGGGGAAATCGTTCCCGTAGGACTGATAATACAGCGCCCGGCACGCGCTGATGGGCACGCCAAGCGTGCTCACGAAGAATGCGCGGGTCATCTCGTGCCCGTATTCGCGCATGAGAACGACGAGTCTGTCGTAGTACATGCGCTCGGTTTCAAACAGCACCCCATCCATGTCGAACAAAACCGCTTTGACCATCGTCTATATCCTTTCGTCCAGCGCCGCCTTTAGGCCGTCCAGCGCCGAGGAGATAATCCCGCCCGCATAGCCTGCGCCCTCGCCAAGGGGGTAAAGCCCGCGCACGGCGCTTTCCCGGTGCTCGTCACGCACGATCCGCACAGGGGAGGAGGATCGCGTTTCCGGCGCGCACAGCAGCGCGTCGGGCAGATCGAAGCCCTTCAGGCTTCTGCCAAGCATCGGCAGCGCAAGACGCAGGTTGTCAGTAACGAACGATGGGAAAATACCCGCGATATCGCTGGGCACGGCACCGGGCAGATAGCTGGGCTTAACCGCGCCGAAGTGCTTGGTTGGCCTGCCCAGCAGAAAGTCTTCCACCCGCTGGCAGGGAGCATGGTATCCGGCGATTGCGTAGGCTGCTTCCTCGATACGGCGCTGGAAGGCGATGCCGTCCAGCGGGCCGCCGAAATCATCGGGGCGCACACCCACCAGCAGCGCGGCATTGGCGTTTTGCCCGCTGCGCGCGTGGCTGCTCATGCCGTTTAAGTTCAGGCAGCCCGGCTCGCTGGAGGCGTTCATCACCTCGCCGCCGGGGCACATGCAAAAGGTGTACACGCCCCGCCCGTCGGGGGTTTTGGCGTTAAGCTTGTAATCCGCGGTCGGCAGAGCAGGGTGCCCGGCAAAGCCGCCGTATTGCGCGGCGTCAATCAGCGCCTGGGGATGCTCTATGCGCACCCCCACAGCGAAGGGCTTGGCCGCAAGCGGCACCTGCAGGGCGTCAAGCCAGGCGTACACATCGCGTGCGCTGTGTCCGGCTGCCAGGTATACCGCATCGGTTTCAAAGCGCTCTTCTCCTGCCTCCACGGCGGTTACCCTGCCGTTTTGCAGGCTCAGCCCCGTGGCCTTGCATTCAAAGAAGATCTCCGCGCCAAGCGATATCAGCTTGCCGCGCAGGGTTTTAAGCACACCGCGCAGTAAATCGGTGCCGATGTGCGGTTTGGCGTCGATCAAAATCTCATCCGGCGCGCCGCAGGCAACGAGCGTGCGCAAAATGCTGCGGATCAGCGGATCGTTCAACCCGCAGGTCAGCTTGCCGTCGCTGAACGCGCCCGCGCCGCCTTCGCCAAACAGCACGTTGCTTTCGGGATTGAGAATACCGTCCCGCATCATGGCCGCAACATCGCCGGTGCGCTCGTCCACACGCTTGCCGCGCTCAAGCACAATGGGCTTTGCGCCGCGTACGGCAAGCCCCAGCGCGCAAAACAGCCCCGCCGGGCCTGCGCCGATCACCACCGGGCGGGGTCTGTCCTTTGGGTAGGGTATGACGGGAAGCGTAAAAATATCGCGTTCCTTCGGCGCGTCAATCAGCACGGCCTGGTTGGGCTTGAAGCGCTTGATCAGCGCCTGCTCTGCCTGCTCGGAGCGCAGCCGGACATCCAGCGACAGCGTCAGGTACACGTCGCGCCTGTCGCGCGCGTCCACGCTGCGGCGCACGATGCGCGCGAAGGAAATATCCTCCTTGGAAACTTTCAGGCGGGCAGCCACCAGCGCGCGGACATCCGCCTGTGCGCTTGCCGCGGTATCCGGCGTAAGCCTGATCTGGTGCAGTCTGAGCATGCCGCGCCTCCGTTTCAAAATGCTGTCCCCATCCTATCACAGGGTCGGTGGGAATACAACTGCGCCGATGCCTGCGAATATGCTATAATAACCGGGAAAGACTTAGCATTCCGGGGAGGACGTATGACGTTTTTTTGGATCGTTTCCGCGCTGGTGCTGATTGCCGATCGCGCCGCCAAGCTGCTCACCCAGCAGTTCATGATGCTTGGGCAGCGCATTGTATGGATCGGCGGAGTACTCCAGCTGCGTTACACGCACAACGACGGCATGGCGCTGGGTTTCTTGTCCGGTTATACGGTCGCGGGCATTGTCTTGCCGCTGATCGCGGTCGCCTTCGGGGTGTTTGTTTTGCGCAAATACAAGCTGTCGCGCTATCTGTGGGTCGCCGCGGCGCTGATTTTCGGCGGTTTTTTGGCAAACTTTGCCGATCGTGTTTTGTTCGGCTATGTCGTGGACATGATTTATTTCCCGTGGCTGCCGTTTTTCATCTGCAACATTGCGGATATTGCCATCACCTTGGGCGCGGTGCTGACGGCGATCAGCCTGATCTTCCGGCCGGGGGACTGGGAGCTCAAACAGGCGGAAGGAGCAGGCAATGATCAAAACCCTGACGGCTGATGCGGCCGCGCGGCTGGATGTGCTCACGGCCGAAGGCTGCGCCGTCACGCGCTCGCAGGCGGCCAAGTGGATTGCGGACGGCCTGTGCCTGATCAACGGCAAGGAAGCGCGCAAGGCTGGCGCGGCTGTCAAGGCGGGAGACGTGATCACCCTCACCATCCCGCAACCCAAACCCGACGCCGCGCAAAAGGAAGACATCCCCATTCATATCCTCTATCAGGACCGGGATCTTGCCGTGGTGGATAAGCCCTGCGGCATGGTCACCCACCCGGCGGGGGGCAATACCACGGGCACGCTGGTCAACGCGCTGTTGTTCGCGTTGGATGGCCTCTCCGGCATCGGCGGGGTGCAGCGGCCGGGCATAGTGCACCGTCTGGATAAGGATACCAGCGGGATTTTATTGGTGGCCAAGAACGACAAGGCGCATCTGGCGCTTTCCAAGCAGCTCAAGGACCGCAGCGTGGAAAAGCATTATCTGGCGGTTGTCGAGGGGACGATGCGGGAAGCCGAGGGCCTGATCGACCAGCCCATCGGGCGCTCCAAGCGTGACCGTAAAAAAATGGCAGTTATAGAGGACGGCAGGCCGTCGCTGACGGAATGGACGGTGCTCGAACCGCTCAGGCAGGCGACCCTGCTGGACGTACACATTTTAACCGGGCGCACACACCAGATCCGCGTGCATATGCAGCATATCCATCATCCTGTGGCGGGCGACCCCGTATATGGCCTGAAAAACGGGGTGAAGGCTCCGCGGCTGATGCTGCACGCGTACACGCTCGCCTTTACCCACCCGCGCACCGGCGAGCGCATGGAATTTTCGGCGCCGCCGCCCCGGGAATTCGAGGATACATTGCAAAAACTGCGGTTGTCAGGAGTCTAGTATAAAAGCGAACTTTTGTTCTGTTTATGCTTCCCAAGCAGGTATTCTGTATGGTATAATGAGCCGTACCGGAGGATGAGAGGAACGATATGATCAAAGTTGCGGCAGTGTCGCTTGGATGCGCTAAAAACCGCGTGGATACGGAACTAATGCTCAATATCCTCGTGAAGAATGGATTCACGCTGACCGCCGACGAGCGGGAGGCGGATGTGCTGATTGTCAACACCTGTGGGTTCATCGAGCCCGCCAAGGAGGAAAGCATCGACACAATCCTGTCCCTGTCACAGTACAGGGATGGCGGCAGGCTGAAGGTGCTGGTCGCCACCGGCTGCCTCACCCAGCGCTACGAGCAGGAGCTGCTCAAGGAAATGCCGGAGCTCGACCTCATCATGGGCGTGAACCAGTACGAGAAGCTGCCCGAGGCCATCCACGAGGCACTCGCGGGCAAGCGCGTATCCTACTGCGCCGACGATTATCACATTTTATCCGGCGAGCGGGTGCTGACCACGCCGCCGTACACAGCCTATATCCGCATCGCCGACGGCTGCGACAACCGCTGTGCCTACTGCGCCATCCCGCTCATCCGGGGCGGGTTCCGCTCCCGCACGGCGGATGATGTACTTTCCGAAATCAAAACCCTGGCCGAAAGCGGCGTTGCCGAGCATATCCTCATCGCGCAGGACACATCCCGCTTCGGGGCGGACCGGGAAGGCAGAAGCCTGCTGCCGGAGCTTTTGGACAAGGCGGCAGAGATTCCGGGTGTGCGCTGGCTGCGGGTGCTGTACTGCTACCCCGATGAGGTGGACGAACGGCTGCTCGACGTGATGGCGGCGCACGACAACATCTGCAAGTATATCGATCTGCCGCTGCAGCACGCCGACCCTGCCTTACTCAAGCGCATGAACCGCCGTGGGAAGATCGAAACCGTCAAAGCGTTTCTAAAGAAGGCGCGGGCGATGGGCTTCACCCTGCGTACAACCATGATCGTGGGCTTCCCCGGTGAAACGGAGGAGCAGTTCCAAACGCTTCTTTCGTTCGTCAGGGACATGCAGTTCGACCGCCTGGGCGCGTTTACATTCTCCCCGGAGGACGATACCCCCGCCGCCAGCATGAAAAAGCAAGTTCCAGAGGAAGTCAAACAGGCGCGTCTGGACGCGCTGATGACCCTGCAGCAGGGCATTTCCCTGGAGCGCAACCAACAGCGCGTTGGGGAAACGGAAACCGTACTGCTTGAGGAGGTTTCGGACGACGGAACAGCCATCGGCCGCACGGCGCGCGAGGCCCCGGATGCTGACGGCGTTTGCCGCGTCAGCGGCGCGCAGGGGCTGGCGCCGGGTACCTTCGTCACTGTGAAAATCACCGGCGCAGACGCCTACGACCTGTCAGGGGTGATTGTATGAATCTGCCCAACAAGCTGACGCTCCTGCGCGTGCTGGCCATCCCTGTAATTGTCACGTTTCTGCTGCTGAATACGCCGGTCTTTCGCATCGCTGCAATCGTACTATTCGTGCTTGCCTGCCTGACCGACTGGCTGGACGGACACATTGCCCGCAAGCAGGGTATCGTGACGGTGTTTGGCAAATTCCTCGACCCCGTGGCGGACAAGCTGTTGGTGCTGAGCACCATGATTACGCTTGCCGGTCTTGGGCAGTTGCCCGCATGGGTTTGCGTGCTGGTGCTGTTCCGGGAGCTGATGGTGGACGGGCTGCGCATGATCGCCGTGCAGAAGGGCGTCGTCATAGCCGCCGGGAAGCTTGGCAAGATCAAAACGGTATCGCAGATGGTTCTGGTCGTGACCGTGCTGCTGAACTTCCAGTTTATCATGGACTTGCGGATCGACTGGGCGCTGATCGCCGTCGTCGTCATCATGACGGTTTGGTCCGGCGTGGATTATTTCCGCAAGAACCGCATGGTATTTGTGGAGAGCTATGATGCGTGAGCTTGATTCGCTCACCAAAGCCGCGGTTGCGGAAGCGACGCAAAAAGGCCTCACCTTGGCCACGGCCGAGAGCCTGACCGCCGGGCTGATCGCCGCGACGATTGCAAATGTGCCGGGCGCGTCCAAAGTGCTGCTGGGCGGCGTGGTCAGCTACGCGCTGGCGGTTAAGCAAGCTGTGCTGCACGTGCAGGGCATCGACGAGCAAACGGTGGTTTCGGCAGATTGCGCAAAGCAGATGGCGCAGGGCGTGAAAACGTTGACAAGCGCTGATATCGCCGTCAGTTGTACCGGCGTCGCCGGACCAGGCGGCGGAAGCGATCAAACCCCGGTGGGTACGGTGTTTATCGGTTGTGCATACGGGGATACGGTGTTGGCGGAAGAACATCATTTTTCAGGAAACAGACAGGCTGTCCGGCGGGCAACCGTACGGCAGGCGCTTCAAATACTCATGAACTGTATGAAAGGCAGGCAATCGTATGGCGGTTAAAAAATCCTCCGGGAAATCGGTGCAGACCTTTGACGGGAATGTCGACAATGTCCGCAAGGAAAAACTCAAGGCGCTGGAGAGCGCGCTTTCCCAGCTGAATAAGACCTACGGCAAGGGCGCTGTGATGAAGTACAGCGATTCGGGGGCGGTGCAGAACCTCAGCGTTATCTCCACAGGCAACCTTCTGCTGGATATTTCCCTGGGCGTGGGCGGACTGCCGCGCGGCCGTGTGGTGGAAATCTACGGCCCGGAATCCAGCGGTAAAACCACCGTGGCGCTGCACTGCATTGCCGAAGCGCAGAAGGCCGGCGGCGTGGCGGCATTCATCGATGCCGAGCACGCCCTGGACCCCAACTATGCCCGCAAGCTAGGTGTGGATATTGATAACCTCTACATCAGCCAGCCCGATACGGGCGAACAGGCACTGGAAATCTGTGAAGCGCTTGTGCGCTCGGGCGCTGTGGATATCGTCGTCATCGACTCGGTGGCGGCCCTCGTGCCCAAGGCCGAAATTGAAGGCGAAATGGGCGACAGCTTTGTGGGTCTGCAGGCCCGCCTGATGAGCCAGGCGCTGCGTAAGCTCACGGGCGTCATTGCCAAGACCAACGCCGTGGCTGTGTTTATCAACCAGCTGCGTGAAAAGGTCGGCGTCATGTACGGCAACCCCGAAACCACCACGGGCGGCCGGGCGCTTAAGTTTTATGCCAGCGTTCGCTTGGATGTGCGCCGCGGCGAGCAGCTGAAGCTCGGTACCGAGGTCATCGGTAACCGCACCCGCATCAAGGTTGTGAAAAACAAGGTTGCCCCGCCGTTTCGCATCGCGGAGGTGGATATCATTTACGGCGAGGGCATTTCCAAGACCGGGACGCTTTTGGATATGGCGGTCGACCGCGATATCATCCACAAGTCCGGCGCCTGGTTCAGCTACGAGGACCAGCGTATCGGCCAAGGACGCGAGAATGCGCGCCAGTTCCTCAAGGATAATCCCGATGTTGCCGACAAGATCGACAAAATCATCCGCGCCGATGCTATGGCCGCGCTGGAGCATAAGGAAGCGCGTGACGTGGAAGAAGAACTGGCAGAGGCCGACGAGCTGATGGAGAACGAGGATCCGGATCTCGCGCTTCTGGACGATTTGGAGTAGCCACGCTTTGAATTTTGTTCTCTGATACCAAGAAAATACCTGTGGAGCCTGCTGCGAACATAGATTGCGGCAGGCTCCGCAGGTATTGTGAACCTATGGAACTACGTTCGGCTGCCGAGACATGAGGGAGAACGGAATGAGAGAGGCAGCCTGTTCGCTATCCTGGCTTCTGTTTTTGCTTGCGCTCGCCCTTTGCATGGCGGCGGCAGCCGCGCAGGCAACCGGGGCAACGACGGTAAAGCCCACGATTACACAATGACCGCCGCGAGCCGTATTGGAAGGCTGGCGGCTTGGCAACGGCATCCGGCTGGAATGTGTACTTTGACACCACGACTACGCCGATGCTCTGCCTGAACAATGCGGTCATCGAGGCCGTGAACAGCTTCGACGAGCCGGTATATGCCGACAGCGATCTCCTTGGCATACAGGAACATGAAAGGCGAATGGGTTACAGTGGATCGGCGCGGGAGCATACCGGGCGCTGAAACGGAAGCGCAGCTAGTAAATATGGAGAAAAAAACAGGCTGCCGTACACGGCAGCCTGTTGTAATGCGCTCAAATGAACCTCATGGTTCCTTCACCAAACGCCGTATGTCGTCCAGAAGACTTGCCAGACTTGGCGATTGCTTGATGGATGTCTCCACCTTCTCGATGGACGCCATGACCGTAGTATAGTGGCGGCCGCCAAACGCGTCGCCGATCTTGGTCAGGCTCAACCCCAGCATTTCACGGGTTAAGAACATGGCAATCTGGCGGGGAACGGTGATCTCGTGGTTGCGGCGCGGGCTCTTCAAATCATCGACGGTGATGCCGTAATAGGTGGCTACGGCATCCTGCAGGGTATCGGTCGTCACCTTGGTGGATTCGCTGCGGTTAAACAGATCCCGCAGGGCCTCGGAAGCCAGCTGCATATCGATGGGGCGGCGCGTAAGCGACGCATAGGCGGTCAGTCGGGTCAGGCTGCCCTCCAGCTCGCGCACGTTGGAGGCTACCTTTTCAGCGATCAGCGACAGGATATCGTCGCCGATGCGTAAGTGATCGTATTCGGCCTTTTTGCGCAGAATGGCAAAGCGCGTCTCAAAGTCCGGGCGCTGGATATCGGCCAGAAGCCCGCCCTCAAAGCGGCTGCATAGGCGCTGTTCCAGCTTGGCAATTTCCTTGGGAGGCTTGTCGGAGGTGACGACGATCTGCTTGCCGGCCTCGCGCAGGTGGTTGAACGTATGAAAAAACTCTTCCTCCGTAGCCTGCTTGCCTGCGATGAACTGGATATCGTCCACCAGCAGAAGATCCACCGTGCGGAAATGGTCACGGAAGCGCTGATTTTCATTATTCTGCATGGCCTGGATCAGCTGATTGGTAAAATCCTCGCTGGTGATATAGACAATCTTCATTTCCGGGTACAGCTCGTGGGCGTAATGGCCGATAGCATGCATCAGATGCGTTTTGCCAAGTCCTACACCGCCATATAGGAACAGGGGATTGTAGGCTTTGGCGGGTACCTCGGCTACGGCCAGGGATACGGCATGGGCAAAGCGGTTACTGGAGCCGACCACGAAGGTATCGAAGATATATTTCGGGTTGAGCGTATCCGGGTTGGCGCTGGAAAGCTTTTGCTGTAGCTCTGCCCTGCGGCGCTGCAGCTCGTCGTGGTTGAGAATCTCCACCGACAGATTTTCCCCGGATGCGGATGCCACGGCCGACTGGATTTTATGCAGGTAGCGGTCAACGCCGAAATCGCGCATCAGCGCGTTTACACATTCGATCAGGAAGCAGTGATCAATGACTGCGTATGGCTTCAAGGCGGACTTGATCCATGTCTCATAAGACACGGCGCTCATGTCGTCCTTCAAAATCCTACAGGCCCTGCTCCAGATGTCTTCGGCGTTCTGCAAACTGTTCCATCCTTCCGGCAAGATCATTGGTATTCATGAATAGTCAATAAATATGCACTAATTTCAACACTGAACTGTGCACATTCGCATCGGCGTAGTGGTATATAGCTGCCAACCGTGATGTACCTTTTTTTCTTTCCAATCATAGCAGAAATCAGAGGGCTTGGCAAGAAGCCTTATGGTATCAGATATTGCATAGTATCCGTTGATTCTTCTTGTATGAACTACCAGTGATAGTAGACGGCGCTCAGCGTCGACGCAAGGTATAGATGCGGTTAAAAGATCATCGCATTTCTGCGTATAATATGTGACAAAGAATGAATAAACATTACGGTTATTTCATCTTAAAAAATTGTGAAGCGCGTTAGCCTTGCCGACATATATCATTTCTGCCTCTTGATACCTGAATGGCGATGAAATTATGAAGGACGGAAAGGAAATTGTCACGAAATTGTAGAATATAATCCTATTCCAACCCTGTAAAACCGACGGTGCACTTTGCGGTATGAGGAGGAGCTATGCCCGTTCCCATCCATCTTGACGACGTAAACGATGCGCTCAGGCCCTGGTTAGGCGCTTTGTTCCTGATGTCCACCCCGCTTTCCCAGGAGCTCAGCTATCAAATGATGCAGTACTCCCCGGTGCGGGAAACCTTCGAACAGCTGCGCGCAAGGCTGGAGCAGCATCTATTGGTGCGTATCAATAAGCTGACGCGCTCCAGCATGTGCATCATGGTGGAAAACTACCAGACCAGGCGGCTGTCCCTGCGGGATATCGAGTTTATGACGGACGATTTGATGGGCTTGATGTTTGACCGCATGACGCCGTTTTCGTCCAACTTTGAAAAGCTGAACGAATATGCCCTGCAGCACGAAAGCCTTTCTGCGCTGCGTGTTTTGTACCAAAAATACGCCTCCTTCTTTTCAGAGGAGGAGTATCAGTTTATGATCCATATGATGAAAAGCCTCTATCCCAAGGAACGATACCAGGACTGGCTGAAAGATTAATACTCGATAGCTTACGGCAGCTCCAGCGAGCCGAACAGGCTTAGCCAGGTATCCTTGTACACCACACCGTCTACAAAAAGGTGGTTGTCTTCCTGGTAAGCGATCACGGCCTGTTTGGTTTGTACGCCGTAGAAGCCGTCCACATACCCGGTGTAGTATACCAGCTGGCCCAGCTTGCTTTGCAGGTATTCCACCAGCAGGCCCTTGCTGCCAAACGACAGGCGCTGGAACTCCTCGGCATCAGCGTCCTGCGTTTTGGAGATCGCCGTTTCGTAAAGGGCGTAAAGCTTCGTCAGCGTTTCGTTCCCCGGTATGCCGTCGACCGTCATGTTCATATCAGCCTGGAACCAGCACACGGCCACCAGCGTTTTGCGGCCGAAGACGCCGTCGCGTTCCGTTGCGCCAAGATACCCCAGCGCCTGCAGCGCCCGCTGCATATATAACACATTATCATCCACGGAACCGTAGATGATGGTATCGTATGCAAATGCTGAGCCCGCGATACTTACGACCATGATCAGACACAAAAGAAAGCCTAGAATCCTGGCAGATCGATTGTGTGCCAAATGGAACGCCTCCGATCCTTGTGTCAGCGACATTGCGGGGGTAAGTGTAAACGCACGAGTCCAGGTTGTCCATAAACGGGTATACGAATATGCGCATGGAAGCGGCGATACCCATCCATCGACGCATGAATCATTACCCATATTATAGTGTAGCAATCTTTGTAAAACAACAATATATAGAATATGTTAGAGATACGTAAAGTAAATATCACATACCGTTCATAGAAACAGTAAAAATTCATTGGTTTCAACACAAATCGTAATAGAATCGCATAAATTGGCATATATTGTATGCAATTCCGTAAATATGATATAATGCATACGAAATGGAGTGAGATAATGGAACAGCTGGCGGCGACTGTGCTGGACACCACATTCCGCAACAGTGATAACGGCTACTCTGTGGTGCGGGTGCAGGCGGGCGTCTCCGAGCAGACGGTCGTAGGCGTCATGCCGGAGCTTTCCGCCGGCGAGCTGGTGACGTTCTCGGGCGACTGGGGCGAGCACCCTGTTTACGGCCGCCAGTTCATTGCCAAAAGCTATGAGATCTCCCCGCCGGATTCGCTCCCCGCGATTGAGCGCTATCTGGGCTCGGGGCTCATCCGCGGCGTGGGGCAGGCGACGGCCAAGCTGATCGTCAGCTACTTTGGCATGGACACCATTGAGATGCTCGACAAGGCGCCGTATCGCCTGGTGGAGATCTCCGGCATCGGCCCAAAACGCGCCAAAATGATCGCCGAAAGCTACACCGAGCAGGTGGGCACGCGCCGTGTGATGATCTTTTTGCAGAATCACGGCATCACGCCGGGTCTGGCCGGGAAGATTGCCAAGCGTTACGGTTCCGATACCATCGCCATCATCAAGGAGAACCCGTACCGGCTCGTGCTGGATATCGATGGCATCGGCTTTTTAACCGCCGACCGCATTGCGCTGTCCGCCGGCATTGATCCGCGCAGCGAGTTCAGGCTGCGGTCGGCGCTGTACCACCTGCTGTCGGAAGCCGCCAATGGGTACGGGCACACCTACCTGCCCGAGCCCATGCTCAGGGAGCAGGCGTGCAGGCTGTTGCAGGTCGATGAAGCGCTGGTGGAAAGGGAGATCACCCAGGCGCTTTTACAGCGCATTATCATCGCCACCGAGCTGCCCGGGCAGGAGGACACCTGCCTGTGCCTGCCCTACTATTTTCATGCCGAGCAGGAGATCGCCACACGGCTTTCCTACCTGATGGAATCGCGCCCCTATAAAAAGGTGGATGATTTTCCCCGCCGCATTGCACAGCTGGAGGAAGAGCAGGGTATACGCCTTTCAGAGCTCCAGCGTAAAGCCGTGCGCGGCGCGGTGGAAGAGGGCGTTATCATCATTACAGGCGGGCCCGGCACGGGGAAAACCACGATTATCAAGTGCATTTTGCATCTGCTGGAAGAGGATAACGAAATTTTGCTCTGCGCACCCACGGGCCGCGCGGCCAAGCGCATGTCGGAGGCGACCGGGGCCGAGGCCAAAACCATCCACCGGATGCTGGAGTACAACGGAGAGGCCAACGTGTTCCAGCGGCGGGAGGATAACCCGCTGGAAACGGATTGCCTGATTGTGGATGAAATGAGCATGGTGGACGTCACCCTGATGCGCGCGCTGCTGACCGCAACCCTGCCCGGCACACGCCTGATTTTGGTCGGCGACGCCGATCAGCTGCCCAGCGTCGGCGCGGGCAACGTGCTACGCGATCTTTTGGAAAGCGATATTCTGCCCACGGTACGGCTCAAGGAAATCTTCCGGCAGGCTGAGCAGAGCATGATCGTCATCAACTCTCACCGCATCAACGAGGGAAAGCTGCCCTTCCTGAACCAAAAGGGGACGGACTTCTTCTTTGAACGCCGCTTCGGGCCGATAGAGACCGCCAAAACGATCTGCAATCTGCTGCAAAAACGCCTGCCGGAGTACCTGAAGCTGCCGGAAAAGGACCGCCGCAGGCACACCGTGCATATGATGCAGGTGCTCACCCCGACCAAGAAGGGCGATTGCGGCAGCATTGCCCTCAACCGCGTGCTGCAAAATGCCCTGAACCCCGCCCGCAAAGGGCTGCCCTCGCTGCAGCACGGGGATACGGAATTCCGCCAGGGGGATAAGGTGATTCAGACCAAGAACAATTACCAGATCGTGTTCATCCGCGACACCGCCGACGGGCAGGAGGAAGGCACGGGCGTATTCAACGGCGACGTCGGCTACATCGAGTCCATCGACGCGGACGAGCACCGCATGACCGTCTGCTTTGATGAGGAACGCTACGTAAGCTACCAGAAGGAGCAGCTGGACCTGCTGGAGCTGGCCTATTGCCTGACCGTGCACAAAAGCCAGGGGAGCGAGTTCCCCGTGGTGGTCATGCCGGTGGTCGGCGGCCCGCCGATGCTCATGGTCCGCAACCTTCTGTACACCGCGCTGACGCGCGCGCGGGAGCTGGTGGTGCTGGTCGGGCAGGAGGATGTTATTGCGCGCATGGTGAACAACAACCGCATCGTCAAGCGCTATACCACCCTGCAGGCCAGGCTGGAGGCGCTTGCCCAATGAATACAATGCTTGAGGGTACGTTGCAGCTTTTGTTCCCGCAGCGCTTGTGCTGCCATGGCTGCGGCTGTCTGTTAACCCAGGGGGAAGGCCTGCTGTGTACGCCTTGCCAGGATGCTCTTAACCGCTGCACCTTCAAGCGCAGGGATGAGGAAATTCATTTTAAGCCTGAGCAGTTGCTTGCCGCGTCCGCCTATGCCTACGACGGCATGGCGGCGGAGCTTACGCGCAGCCTGAAATACGCGTCCGATCGGGCTGCCGCACAGCCCCTGGCGCAGGGCATGGCCGCCCGCTTTGTGCGCATGCCCAAGCTGCGGGCGGCGGAGGTCTGCGTGGCCGTGCCATCATACCCCAAGCAGGCGCGCAAGCGCGGCTATGCGCAGGCGCAGGTACTGTGCGACGCGTTTACACAGATCACCGGTATGCCGCAGGCAACCGGAGCGCTCAGGCGCGTCCGCCATGCCGCCTCGCAGGTGGGCAAGACCCGCGACGAGCGTAAAAAGCAAATTGTGGGGGCGTTTATCATCCATGACGCCCAGGCGGTGCGCGACAAAACGGTATTGCTGATCGACGACGTACTCACCACGGGCGCGACGGCCTGCGAGTGCGCGCGGGTGCTGTATGCCGCCGGCGCCATGCGCGTGCTGGCCCTCACAGCCTGCCGGGCATAGCGCGGATATATCGCGTACAAAGAAAGGAACTTGGAATGCTGACCCTTTACTTTTCCGGAACGGGTAACTCGAAATATGTCGCGGAGCTGTTTGCGGCGGATATGGGCGGCGATTGCCTCAGCATTGAGGAGACGACGGACTTCAGCGGCCTGATTGCGGCTGCCGACACTGTTGCATTCGTCTACCCGGTGTATGCCTCGCGCGTGCCGCGTATCCTCAGGGAGTTCGTCCAAAGCCACAAGGCGGATCTGCTGGACAAGCAGCTCGTTATTCTCGCCACGCAAATGGGCTTTTCCGGCGACGGGGCGCGCTGCTTTACCGATATGCTGGAGCGGAACACCTACCGTGTGCTATATGCCGAACACATCACAATGCCCAACAACATCAGCAATCTGTTTATCTTTCCTCGCACGGGCGATAAGCGCGCCAAGCGCCAGCTGGCTGCCGCGCAGCGGAAAATACGCCGGATCTGCGGCAATCTTCGGACAGGGATTTCCGTCAAGCGCGGGTTCAATCCGTTTTCCCGCCTGCTGGGGCTGGTGCAGGGCGCGTTTGAGCCGCGCATGGAGCAGCTTGCGAAGTCTTCTGTGGAAATCGGCGGGGAGTGCACCGGCTGCGGCCTGTGCGTGAAACGCTGCCCGATGCACAACCTGGTCATGGAAAACGGCAAGGCGAAGGCGCTTTCCAACTGCACGGAGTGCTACCGCTGCATCAACCTGTGCCCGGCCAAAGCCATCCGGATTTATTTCAAGAAAAAGGTCGATTGGCAGTATCGCGGACCGTATCGTGGCAAGAATAACGATTCTGCCTGACAAATATTCTGAAATCCTTGCATTTTAAGCATTGGCAGTGTATACTTTTGAATTGTAAAAGGAGGCGAAAAGCATGAAAACAGTCACCATCAAACTGAGTTTGGCTGAAAATGTGAAATCATTCGTCAACATCATCAACCGGTACCCCTACGATGTCGATCTTCGCGCCGGCCGCCATGTGGTAGACGCCAAATCCATTCTGGGTATCTTCAGCCTGGATCTGTCCAAGCCGATCACCATGGAAATCTACGCCGAGTCCTGTGATGATCTTCTGGCGGATGTCAAGCCCTTCGTGGCCTGATCACCATTGCCCTGCGGGGCAAATCCAAAGTGCGTAATCGGCCCTTTACGGGTCATGTATGGGGCAAAGTTCATCTTTGCCCCTTTTCTTTTTATTGTGTGTAGGTGATTCGATGTCCTCCATCAAACCCGCGCCCAGGAATATATCCGAAACCGAGTACATGCTCACGCTTTTACGCTGCGTGGATGTGCTGGGTTACGTGACGGATTTATCGCTGTGGACATTCGCGGCGGAGCTGGAGCTGATGGACTATGTCACCATGCGCCTGTGCCTGCACAAACTTTTAGCATCCAAGCAGGTGGAATACGGTGCGGGATCGCTGAAGAACCATGTGTATCTTACCGGGGAAGGCCGTCAGGCACTCAAGCTCTTCGGCGAGCGGATACCCACCGAGATAGCGGACAAAATGGACGCTGCCGCGCCGGCTTTCCGGGAGCGCATCTCTCTGGAACAGCAGGTACGTGCCGCGTATGAAAGCGCGACGCGCGGCGATTACAGGCTCAGCCTGTCGGTGATGGAGGGCGACCTGACGATGCTGCATATTCGCATGCAGACCAAAAGCCGCAGGCTCGCAGGCCGCGCGATCAAGCTGTTTGAGGCGCAGGCGCCCAAGGTGCTGACCTATCTGTTTGGCCTGGCGCAGGACGCGCAGAGAGCAAAACCCCCGGCAGGCAAGGTTCCGGGGGAGATTGTGCGGCACAGCGCAACAGAGTACGAGGCCCGACACATGCTGCCCGGCAAGAAGGCGCAGTTTGATTTAGCGCTGGCGCTGCCCACCGAGGAGGCCGCCAAGGCATACCTTGCGCAGTTTGTGAATCAGGGGTTTGCCGACGACGCAGCGGAGAAGCTGTGCCGGATGATCTGCAATCTCCATATCCTGTAATTTCTAAATTCTAACCGTCGCCAGGATTGCGGACGGATCAAGTTGGAGGAATACGTTTGGCAAAGCTTTATTTCCGCTACGGCGCGATGGGATCATCCAAAACAGCCAACGCCATCATGGTGCAGTATAACTATCAGGAGCGCGGCCAGAACGCGCTGATGCTCAAACCCATGCTTGACAAGCGCGACGGGGCAAAGTTTGTGGCGTCCCGCTGTGGCCTGAGCTGCGAATGCGATTTTTTTGAAAACATCGGCGAGTACGATGTAACGAAGTTCGATTGCGTGATCATCGACGAGGCACAGTTTTTAACCAAAGCCCAGGTGGAGCAGCTGGTGCATATCGTCGACGAGCTGAACGTTCCGGTGGTCGCCTACGGCCTGCGTACGGATTTCCGGGGCGAGTTTTTCGAGGGAAGCCTTTGGCTGATGGCCTGGGCGGATACCATCGAGGAGATCAAAACCGTCTGCTGGTGCGGGAAAAAGGCCACCTATACCACGCGCATCTTCAATGGAAAGGTGATCAAAGAGGGCGAGCAGATTTTACTCGGCGGCAACGAAAGCTACACAGCCCTGTGCCGCAAGCACTGGACGGAGGGCAATTTAGGCGAATGATGATATAATCCCCTGCGCGATGCCGGTTATCATTCAGCCATCTTGGGCCTTCCAACCCTCGACGTAGCGCTGCTACTACTTCGGATTGTCAGAACCCAACCTGACGAACTGCTATCGCGGCATCGCACAGGCTCTTCATCATCATTCACCTTTTACTTGGTATAAAAGTTAGCGAAACAAAGGTAATAGCGGCTACAGAATATATCGAGAATTGCATGATTAGGGTTATATTTTCACCGAGTTCATATGAATCTACTAGAAAGTTTACATAAATGAGCTTATTAGCACTCAACAACGTTGAGTGCTAATTTTTGCTTGCAATCCGGTTTTTTGCGTGATAAAATAGGCCTATGCGGGGACTGAAAGCCGCAAATACTCATATTATAGGAGGCTTTTGCATGGCGCAAAGCAAGGGCAATATTTCCATTCATGCCAAGAATATCATGCCGATCATCAAGCGTTGGCTGTATTCCGATAAGGATATTTTCATCCGCGAAATGGTATCCAACGCCTGCGACGCGATTGTCAAGCAGCAGATGGCCCACCCCGGCGCGGAGGCCGACTATCGCGTAACGGTGACGCTCGATACCGAAAAAAGGGAGCTGCGCTTTTCGGATAACGGCATCGGCATGACCGAGGACGAGGTTAAAAAGTACATCAATCAGGTGGCGTTTTCCAGCGCCGAGGAGTTTTTGAAAAACTACGAGGGTGAAAACAAGGGCGGCATCATCGGCCACTTCGGCCTGGGCTTCTACTCCGCGTTCATGGTCGCCAAGAAAGTGACCATCCAAACCCGCAGCGACGCCCAAGGCGCAACGCCCGTGCAGTGGGAAAGCGAAGACGGCATGAAATATAAGCTGTCGGACGGCAGCCGCGAATCCCGCGGAACGACCATCATCCTGGAGCTTGCCGACGACGAGGAGGAGTTCACCCACGAGCACAAGGTGCTTGAGGTGCTCCGCCGCTACTGCGAGTTTATGGCCCAGCCGGTGTATTTCGAGGTTGTGAAGCCGGAAGAGCCGAAAAATGAGGGCGAGGAAGCAAAGGACGAAGCGCCCAAGGCACCCGTGCATATCAACGATACGCCCGCCCTGTGGCTCAAACAGCCCAAGGACTGCACCGATGAGGAATACAGGGATTTCTACAAAAAGATCTTTCATGTGTACGACGAGCCTCTGTTCTACGTGCACCTGAATGTGGATTATCCCTTCAACCTGAAGGGCATCCTCTATTTCCCCAAAATCACCAACGATTTCGGTACCCGCGAGGGCGAGATCAAGCTGTTTTCCGGCCAGGTGTTCGTCGCCAACAACATCAAGGAGGTCATCCCGGATTTCCTGATGCTCTTGAAGGGCGTGATCGACTGTCCGGACCTGCCCCTGAATGTGAGCCGCTCCTTCCTGCAAAACGACGGGTATGTGAAAAAGCTGTCAGCCTATATCACCCGTAAGGTGGCCGACCGGCTGACAGGGCTGTTCAAGAACGAGCGGGAGGAATACCAGAAATACTGGGACGATATTCATCCGTTCGTCAAGTACGGCTGCATGCGCGACGGCAAGTTCTTCGACATGGTCAAGGATTCACTGTTGTACAAAACCACCAAGGGCGAGTACTACACCCTGCAGGAATACCAGGCGAGGAACGAGGCCAAGCTCGGCAAAAAGGTTGTATACGCCAGCGAGCCTACCCGCCAGTCCGCCTCGATTGCCATGTATGAAAAGCAGGAGATTGACGTGGTGGTGCTCGACTCGCTCATCGACCTGAACTTCGTTTCGTTTATCGAGTACTCCGCGGGCGTGGAAGGCCTCTCCTTTGTGCGCGTGGACGGTGACGCCGCCACCTTTACCAAGGAAGAGGAAGCGGACGAGGAAACCAGGAAGCAGACCGAGGAGAACGAAAAAGCGCTCAAGGAGCTTTTTGACGGAGCTACGGGCAATCAGGATCTGGAAGTCAAGCTCCAGACGCTGACCGATGTGGATACCTCCGCGCTCCTCGTGCAGGACGAGCAGGGACGCCGCTTCAGCGAGATGTCCAAGCTCTACGGGCAGGACTTCAAAATGCCCGAACGCCATACCCTGATCCTCAACCGGGGCGATGCCATTGTACAGCGCCTGCTGACGGAGACCGACGCCGAGGTGAAAACCCTCATCGCCGCCCAGCTTTACGATCTGGCGCGCATGAGCGTCCGCCCGCTGGAAAAGGAAGAGATCACCGCGTTCCTGACCCGCTCCAACAAGCTATTGAAGCTCGTGAAATAGGGGAGCGATTGGTTCCAAAATTCATTGCCCCGATAGGGTAAGATCATCAGTACATCACAAAGGCCGCGCATCGCGCGGCCTTTGATGTGGAGCGCCTGGTTTCTTTCCGGCGCAGTATGATGGAAACTAAGCTTTATGCTGCACCGCGTGGCTTGCGCATGGCCGCGATCTGGGCAAACCGCTGCTGTGAGGGCGTCCCGGCCTGCTTTCCCTTAGGCGGGAAGGTCTGGTCAAAGGCTGATGCGGCGTCAGTGTCGATGTGATATGCGTCGGATTCAAAAAAGCACCCCGCCGCGTTTCCAAGTGCACCCGGTTGCAGCTCAAAGGCCTGCAGCGCGGCGTGATACTCATTGTGATCGGTCGCAATATGGAAGCGCTCCGCGGGAACAAAGCCCACGCGGCTGTAGTAGGCGGGGTCGCCGTAGATCAGCACGGCGTTGTAGTTGAACTCCTTCGCCAATGCAAGCGTATGGTGTATCAACGTGCTGCCGATACCCTGCCGCTGGTACTCCGGCAGCACCGATACCGGACCGAAGCCGATCACCGGCAGCTCTCCGCCGTGATCCAGCCTAATGCATGCCTTGGCATACATAATGTTGGCTACAGTCACGCCGTCCAGCTCCGCTACATAATCCAGCTCCGGGATAAACGCGTCCGCATTCCGCAGGATATGCGATAGAAAGTGTTCGTCACAGCCGGGACCATGCAGGTTCCAAAACGCCTCACGCGTAAGCGTCTCCACGATGCGAAAGTCGGCAGGCGTTTCCCGACGCAGCACAAGGTTCGTGTTCATGGAATTTCCTCTCCATCAAAAACAGCCCTCCGGTTACGGAAGGCTGTACTTGTTCAGGGTCAGCTTACCCTAACAACATCATTACGATGCTCAACGCGACAAATATACCGGTGCAGATCTTGGTGACCAGCGCCAGCTTGGCATCCATGCCCTTGGCTTTGCTTTTGCCAAAGAACGTTTCAGCAGCGCCGCCGATTGCGCCAAGCCCAGTGCGCGCGCCGCTCTGTAAAAGCACGGTCACGATCATCACAAGCGCCGATATCAACAGCAAAATGCCTACTACCCATTGCGCTACAGTCATGCGGTGTACCCTCCTTGAGATTCATCAACCTATACTACCATTGGAACCTGTAAAATGCAAGCCGCTTGTCAGAAAATCCCGCGCTGTGCCGCAGCCGGGCATCACTGCGGCTGTTTGCGAATACGCTTGACCACGGGCATCAGCAACACCCAGATGGCGACGCCGCTCAAACCCTGCAAAACGTTGCCCAGAATGGCCGACGATGCTGCGGCAAGGCCGAAGCCCAGAATGAACCATTCCGTCAGGAAATACCCGGCAACCATCACAATTTCGGCAACCAGCATATAAAACATCTGCACCGGCTGGCTGTTTCGGCGGCTGGCAATCACGGCGATGGCCGCAACCGCGCCCTTGATGATGAATGTCGGCAGCATATACACCGTGTACCCCGCCAGCAAATCGGCAAGCATACTGCCCAGCGCCGCAGAGACTACCGCGGGCCAGCCCAGCACTGCCGAGGCGATCAGGATGAAGCCGTCGCCCAGGTGGATATACCCCTGCACCATCGGGATTTTCAGGAAATAGGTTGCGACAAAGATGAGCGCCGCCATCATTCCGCACAGTGCGATGGACTGTGCTGTGATTTTCTTTGTCATAAAGTACCTTCTTTCAGTTTGAAACGTAAGGGTTCATTGATATCGGGTTTACAGATACGGTTTTTTGATATCGGTCGCGCACAAGCCCCCGTGGAGCTTGTACAGCGCAAACAGCGAATCGAGCGCCGCCGTGACGCCGGGATCGGTTTCCAGCCCCAGTCTCAGCAGAAGCGTCAGGCATACGGCGTTTGGGATCATCGCCATGGTGTGAAAGCACACATGCCGCGGCAGCCATTCGGGCCTGTTGTCCAGCGCTGCCTGGAACTCCGCGCTCCTGTCCCCGGTGGTGAACACATGCTCAACCGCCAGGCTGTACGGCTCGCTGGTGTGCATGCCCTGCAAAAGTGGTTTCCGCTGGGAGAGCAGGTATTGCGCGCCGCGCAGGATGGCAGGATCTTGCTGCGACATCCCCAGATCCAGCAAGCGGTCGAGCTGGATCACGGTTCCGGTCACGGTAGCGCCGAATGAGCCGTCCGCCGCCTGTTCCTTAGCGATTATCCGTTTCAACGCATCCAGCGCATGGGCGTCATCCTCGGTCGTTTCTGCGTTAAGCTGGCGTTTGACGAGGAGCGCATACTCGTCGTGACAATGCGTGAGCGTCAGGAGAGGGGAATAGGATAGCTGCGCCATATCCAGCAGCCCGGCATGATCCAGCGCCGAGAGAACGTCGTACGTGACCTTCGCCGCGTTTTTCGCCCGCCAGAGGCCGTTTTTCATCTGTTTGGCCAATAGGGCGGGAAGCACTGGCATCAGCAGCGCTCTGGCGATGTCCGCAGGCAGTGTTCTGAGGATATAATAGCTCTTGTGCTCGATGATCGCCTCAAACGCGCTGCGCTTTTCTTGGAAAAACCCAGCGGCATGAGCAGCATATTTCGCACTGTTCATCAGAGGGATCAACCCTGCCAATGTGCATCTGAGCATGCTGAGCCCTCCAAAGCGTGTCGCTGTAGCGTTTGCTTTCGGTCAGGTATAGTTGCGCAGGGTATGCAGGTGCCGGTCTTCCTCGTTGGCGATGCTGAGCAGCATATCGGCCGTAGGCTGGTCGTTGCAGGTTTGTGCAAAGCTCCGGTAGGTCGCGGCGGCTTTCTTTTCGGCGGATTTGGCAAAATCAATCAGGCTTTCCTTGTCCTTGAGCATGCCTTGCCGAACCGCGCCCATCAGCCCGCCCTCAAACAGCACTGTGGAGGAAATGGCCGAAAGCATCAGCTGCTCCTCCATGGTTTCATCCAGACCCTTGTACAGCGCCATGAATTGCGCCAGATGCTGCCGCTCGTCGCTTAAAATGATCAGTAACTGCTGCCTCAGCGCTTTCAAAGCGGCGTCGCCGGAGTCTATCAGCATCAAGGCGCGTTCATAGGTTTGCACCGCGCCACGCTCCATCTCGATCGCAATAAAAAGCGCTTCCTGCCCTGATTTGATCAATGTTCTCAAATCCTTCCCGCAGTTTATCCACAGTGTATCCACAGAATACTGAAACAGTATGTGGAAAACCTGTATCCCTTGCTACACAAGGGATACAGGTTGTTTGTTACGCTGGTTAATTTTTCTGTGATAAATATTCGTTGAGTTTTTCCACAAGCACTTCGGGATCCGAACCATGTGCGGCGCAGGCATCTGCAAGCGATTCCGCGGTTGCATGCGGGCAGCCAAGGCAATGCATGCCATGGCTTAGAAGCACATTTGCGGTGCCGTGATCAATCCTCAGCACTTCGCTGATTGACATATCTTTGTTAACGGTTGCCATAAACTCTTCCTCGCTTTCTGTTTCGGACAAAATGTCCGCCTTCATCTTATCATCGGGGTGCATACTTGTCAATGAAACGGGAGGGCTGCACGGCGCGGAAAACCCCCGCGGAACACAGGATTCCACGGAGGTTTCGTAACAGTAGTGGGGGATTTTGCCTACGGCTGCATCGCGCCGAACAGCACAAGCCACGCGAGGATGGATTTCGCAACGAGGCTCAGCACAATGTAGGTGCGTTCGCCGTACAGGTAGTCCTTCCATTTGCCGACCTTTTTGTACTGCAAAATCATGTTGATGGGGAAGGTGTTGAACATCACGAAGTAGGTGGCGACAATCGCCCACACGAACCACGGAATTTGCCCGAAGTTCCCCGTACCGAACATATAGAGCAAAATCGCGGCCCAGGGCGCGAGTCCGATGAACGCGCCGCACACAAAGGGCCCCCACTGAACCTTCCCGTTATCCCGGCCGCTGTTGAGCTGTTCCATCCACAACCCGAACATGTTCATCGCCGCGTTGACGACGAAGATCAGGATGAGGGATGCGATGTCATAAATCCCAAACAGCGTTGCGATGAGCACAATCATGAGCGACGAGCTCAGCGAGTACTCAAACCAGCGGAATTTGTTGATGCCCTGTTGCAGGTCCCGGTTGTAGATGGCGTTGAGCCCGCTTGGAATGGAGATCAGCGCGTGCGCCAGGGCGGAAAGCAGCAAAAACACCCCGACCAGAATGCCGAACGGAAGCTGGAACAACGTACGGGTCGCGGTCTCCAGCGACTGTGTTTCCGTGTTGTAGGTCTGGTACACCTGCGTAATCGTCGGGGAGAATTCTCCGATCTTCTGGATGACGCTTGTCGCCAGGAAAATCATCAATATGCCCTGAAGCAGATGCAGAAGTCCCATCAGTAGGTTGAAGCGGCGCAGCTTGCGAAAAACAGTTTCCATAACGATACCCTCCGATCTTTTTGTGCAAGGCGTCAGAATATCAGCGTCCTGTCAAGGTCAGCGGCTGGCGTTGTCGGTCGTGTATTTCCTATTTTCTATATGTATTATATCATACAATGCAAATCATAACGAATGTATGACATACGGTGGATTGCTTGACAGGGTCTGCTGCGTGTGTTAAAAATATAACGAAAGTATAACCGTTGATCTGTACCCATAGAGCGGAGTACGTTAAGTTGAAAACAGCGAATGATTTCTGGGTGGGAGCGGTCAGGAGGTTCCTGTGCTTTATGGCGGGAGCCGTGTTTTTATTTGCGCCGCTGCTGGGATTGGCTGCGCCTTACCGAACGCTTGAGGAAGGGATGAGCGGCGAGGATGTGCGGCAGCTGAAGCTGCGCATGTACGAGCTTGGCTACTTCTACTCCGATATCGTTTCAAACGCGTATAACAGCCTGATGACCCGCCGCATCGCCTGGCTGCAGCAGCGCAACGGGCTGGACGAAACCGGCATCGCAACGCCCGATTTGCAGACACTGATCTATTCCGATGCCGTCATCCCTGCGGAGGACGTACCGGAGCCGACCGCGACGCCCCTGCCGACTCCGGAGCCTTTGCCCGTCCTCTGGTCGCAGTCCGAGCCGGATATGCCGGAGCTGACGACAGAGGGCTTCCTGCCTGCGGACGCGGAGCATGCCTATGTGCATATCAATCAGGCCGAAGGCCATTATATTTACCTTTCCCCGGATCTCTTTGTGGAGATCACGCACTACACCGATCCAACCCTGACCCTGGCCTGGTGCGAGACGGAGATCAAGGTACAAAACGGCGAAAAGCTCAACACCTACCTGACCCCAAAGGGCGGCAAGGCATACCGGTTCTCTACGCCGGAGGCGCTGGCCGAGGCCAACCACGCGGTGGTTGCGTTCACGGACGATTTTTTCAATTATCGCCTGTACAATGATGAGGTGCCTGGCATTATCATCCGCAACGGCGAGATTATTGCCGATTCAACCTATAAAACGCGCGAAGCCTGGCCGCCGCTGGATACGCTGGCGGTGTTTGCCGACGGCAGCATGAAAACCTTTGCCAAAAACGCATATTCTGCCCAGGAATACCTGGATATGGGCGCCGTGCAGGTGTTTGCCTTCGACCCCATTCTG
>DAIOVG010000004.1:0-47830 GCA_036759125.1 Candidatus Limiplasma sp. | reverse complement strand
CGAAGGCAACAACACCTCCGGCAGTCACAAGCTCAACAGCGCTATCGCGCAGGCATACTACGCCAAAAAGCAAGGTTTGAAAGGCGTGACCACCGAAACGGGGGCTGGCCAGTGGGGCACGGCGCTGAGCATGGCATGCGCCTACATGGGGCTTGACTGCAAGGTATTCATGGTCAAGTGCAGCTACGAACAGAAAATTTACCGCCGCGAGGTGATGCGCTCCTACGGGGCCAACGCCACCTCCTCCCCCTCGACCCAAACGCAGATCGGCCAGAAGATTCTGGCTGAAAACCCCGGCACCACCGGCAGCCTGGGCTGCGCGATCTCCGAAGCGGTGGAGGCCGCCGTGACCCAGGATGGGTACCGCTACGTGCTGGGAAGCGTGCTGGCGCAGGTGCTGTTGCACCAGTCCGTGATCGGCCTGGAGACCAAAATCGCGCTGGATAAGTATGGCATCAAGCCCGATATCATCATCGGCTGCGCGGGCGGCGGCAGCAACCTGGGCGGGTTGATCGCCCCGTTCGTGGGCGAAAAGCTGCGGGGCGAGAATGATTACCGCTTCATCGCCGTGGAACCCACCTCCTGCCCCAGCTTCACGCGCGGCAAGTTCGCCTACGACTTCTGCGATACCGGCATGATTACCCCGCTGGCGAAAATGTACACGCTGGGCAGCCATTTCATCCCCTCGCCCAACCACGCGGGCGGCCTGCGCTACCACGGGATGAGCAACATCCTGTCGCAGCTGTACCACGACGGCATCATGGAAGCCGTCGCCGTGGAGCAAAAGCCCGTGTTTGAAGCCGCCACGCTGTTTGCGCGATCCGAAGGCATCCTCCCCGCGCCCGAAAGCGCGCACGCCGTGCGCGGCGCGATTAACGAAGCGCTCGCCTGCAAGGAAAACGGCGAGGAAAAGACCATCGTCTTTGGCCTGTCCGGCACCGGATACTTTGATATGACCGCCTATGAAACCTACAACAACGGCACCATGAGCGACCACATCCCCACCGATGAGGAGCTCGCCGTGGGCTTTGCAGGCATCCCGGACGTACCGGAAGACAACTAAGCGATTCCTCCCCTTATGAACCGCCGTGTTTGAACAGCACGGCGGTTTTTATATGAAGATTGTGTAAACCGCGTTACAGAATGACGGTGTTCGTTTATAATAAATACAAGAAGCTAATCCCCCGCCGGGCACAGCGAAAAGGAGCATGACCATGCGTATATTGATTATCGGGGCGGTTGCCGCCGGAACCTCTGCCGCCGCCAAGGCGCGCCGCAACAGCGAGGACGCGGAGATCGTCATTTACGAAAAGGATTCGGATATCTCCTATTCCGGCTGCGGCATGCCCTACTACCTCGGCGGGCATATGGAGAATGAGGACGAGCTTACCCCGCGCGATCCTGCGTTTTTCAAAAGCAAGTACAACGTGGACGCCCTGATTCGCCACGAGGTGCTGTCCATAGACCCGGAGCAAAAGCACATCACGGTGAAAAACCTGCAAACCGGAGCGGTGTTTGCCGATGCCTACGATAAGCTTATCATCTCCACCGGCGCGTCGGCCGTGGTGCCGCCCATACAGGGCGCTGACAAGGCGCATGTATTCAGCATGCGCAATGTGAACGATACGCGAAGCATCAAAGCGTTCATGGATCAGAAGCAGCCCAAAACCGCCGCCATCATCGGCAGCGGGTTCATCGGCCTGGAAATGAGCGAAACGCTCAAATCGCTCGGCCTTCAGGTTACGGTCATTGAAAAGCTGCCCCAGGTTTCCCCCGCGCTGGATGCCGATATGGCCGTACATGTTGAGGAATATCTCAAACAGCAGGGTGTGGCCGTATACACGGATGCCGATATCCGGGAGATTACCGGCGATGCCGTGATTCTCTCCGACGATACGCGGATACCGGCGGAGCTGGTGCTGATGGCCACCGGGGTGCGGCCCAACACGGCGCTTGCCAAGGCCGCCGGAATTGAGCTGGGCGTGGCCGGAGCCATTCGCGTGAACACGCGGATGCAGACCAACCTGCCCGATATCTACGCCTGCGGCGACTGTATTGAGCTGTTCGACGTCGTTACAGGCAAGCCGTTCTACAGGCCGCTGGGTTCCACTGCCAACAAAACAGGCCGCATTGCGGGCGACAATGTTACGGGCCGGGATCTGGAGTTCCGGGGAGTGCTTGGCACAGGCATATTCCGCGTGTTCGAGCTGGCGGTTGCGCACACGGGGCTTTCGGAGCGCGATGCCAAGGCGCAGGGATTCGATACCGTCGTTTGCCACAACACCAAGGTGGACAGGCCGGAGTACATGGGCGGGCGCGAGATGATCATCAAAGCCGTGGCCGACCGGAAAACCGGGCGCATCATCGGCGCGCAGATCGTGGGCTACGGCGGCGTGGACAAGCGCATCGACGTGTTCGTCCTAGCCATCACCGCCAAGATGAAAGCCGAAGACCTGTTCCACCTGGACCTCGCCTATGCCCCGCCGTTTTCCACCACGAAGGACCCGGTGATGTACACCGGGATGATTTTGGAAAACGCCATCCACCGGGACCGCAAGCAGGTTACCGCGCAGGAGCTGGATCAGATCATGCAGTCCGGCGAACCGTACACACTGATCGATACCCGCGTGAAGGCGCAGTATGATGCCGGGCATATTGAAACAGCACAGAGCATCCCCCACGCCCAGCTGCGTGCCACAGCGGATACGCTGGATAAAGACCGGATCACCATCACCTATTGCAACAAGGGCGTGACCGGAAATGCCACGCAAAATATCCTGCTGGCCAAGGGCTTCAAGAAGGTTTACAGCCTGTCCGGCGGGCGGAAGCAATATCAGAAAACGCATCCGAAAAGGTAAAAACCGCTGTGATTCAGCGGCTTAGCATGATATCAGACTCCGTGATAACCATCGTCATGGGGATATCGTATGCGTCATGCGGAAGGGCTGCCTGCAATAGCTGTTCTCGGCACAGGCAGGCTTTTGTGAAGCGCGTGTTTGCCAAATACCGGTCATAGTATCCCCCGCCATAGCCCAGGCGATAGCCCTGTCGGTCTGCGGCGATGCAAGGAACGACGATCAGATCAATTTCATCAGGTGGTAGAAGCGGCGCGGAATCGGTTGGTTCCAAAATGCCCATGCGCCCCGGTTTCAGATCGCTCAGCGACCGGATGACGCGTGCTTCCATAATTCCGTCTGCAAAGGTCAGCGGCACGGCCAGGGTTTTACCCTCGGCCAGCGCTGCCTGCAGGAGTCCCCGTGTGTCCGGCTCCCGGCCCATGCTGACGTAGATAAACACACGCTTTGCCCTTTTCCACGCGTTCAGGGATAGGAGTCTCGCCTCTATGGCGCGGTCGGAACGCGTGAGATACGCTTGCGGCAGGGCATCCGCCAACGCCCGCAGCGCTTGGCGGAGTTTTTGTTTTTCCAGGCGTATCCGTTCGTCCATATACGTTCCCCTTCCGCTCAATTTATCCTATAGTACCATATTTTATCGCTTTGCTGTCAACGGCTTGCGCGTACGGTCGCTTTGTACTATATTGCATATAGATGGAGGGATTTTGATGCCTGACCTTTTTGATATTATCGGCCCGGTGATGATCGGCCCGAGCTCGTCGCACACGGCAGGCGCGGCGCGCATCGGCAAAACCGCGCGCATGCTGCTGGGCACCACGCCCGCAAAGGCCAGCATCGGCCTGTGCGGCTCGTTTCAGAAAACGTTTCAAGGGCATGGCACCGACAAGGCTTTGATCGGCGGGCTGCTTGGCATGGAGATCGATGATCCCCGGCTCAGGGACAGCCAGACCGTTGCGGACGCGGTTGGCTTTCAGGTAGATTTTTACAGTGCGTCCGTGAAAGGCTCGCACCCAAACACCGTGATCATTGATGTAAGCGACGCCAAAGGCCGCAGCGTGAACCTGCGGGCGGCGTCCATCGGCGGCGGAGAGATTCGCGTGCAGGCCGTGGACGGGCATGAAACGCGGATCACCGGCCACGCAAATACCCTTGTGATTCATTATCTGGATAAGTACGGCATGATCGCCAATATCACCCGGCAGATTGCCGCCGCGCAGATCAACATTGCCGCCATGCTGGTATCCCGCACCGCCGCGGGCGGCGATGCTATGGTCGCCCTGGAAATCGACGGCCGGGCGGAACCCGCGCTGACCGAAACCCTTTCGGGGCTTGAAAACGTCTACAGCGTATCGTACCTCGCGTTTACGCACGACTATGAGTAAGGATGAACCTAATGGATACGATTGCGTCACTCTTGAAAGCAGCCAAACAGCATGGCTCCATTGCGCAGGCAGCCATTGCCTGGCAGGCCAAAGAAGCCCAGACCGACGTTGAGGTCACCCGCCGTATGATGGCTGATCGGCTTGATGTGATGAAAGAGAGTCTGCGCGAAGGCCTCAACCCCGATTTGCGCTCGGTTTCCGGCCGTGTGGGCGGCAACGCCGCCAAGCTGAACGCGGCGGCAAACGCAAAGCTATACGGTATCTCGGCCAAAGCAAGCGCGTATGCGCTGGCCATTGCCGAGGACAACGCCTGCATGGGCAAAATCGTCGCCGCGCCTACGGCGGGCAGCTGCGGCATCCTGCCCGGCGTGCTCTTTGCCGCACAGGAGGCTTTGTCCCTGTCCGATGATGCCCTGGTGGACGCCATGTTTGTGGCGGCGGCGATCGGGCATGTGATCGCCATGCAGGCCACCGTCAGCGGTGCGGAGGGCGGCTGCCAGGCCGAGTGCGGCTCTGCCGCGGCCATGGCCGCAGCCGCCTATGTGCAGCTGATGCACGGCACGGACGAGCAGGCAATCAGCGCCTGTGGTTTCGTGCTGATGAACACCATGGGCCTGGTCTGCGATCCTGTGGACGGTCTGGTGGAAATCCCCTGCGTGTACCGCAATGCCTCCGGCGCCGCCCAGGCCCTCAATGCCGCGCAGATGGCGCTTGCGGGTCTCGTTTGCCCGCTGGATGCGGACTGCCTCATCCTCACCATGAAGGATGTCGGCAGTATGCTGCCCGCCTCCCTGCGCGAAACCGGCGAAGGCGGCTGCGCGGCGTGCGCATGTTGCCATACAGACGTCAGCAAATAACACTCCCGCGTCATTCGATAAAAACATCCGCAGAAAACCCCATAGCGCGCAGTATTTATTGTATACTGGATATAGAAATGTGAACTGTTTGAGGTGAAGGCGTCGCATGTTGTTCGTAGAAAGTTTTTCGCTCGTGATATCCTCTATGATTTTTCTTTATATTGGGTACTACTCCTATACCCACCGAAAAACCCCGGGAGCCATTGTTTTTTTATTCCTGATGGTCGCGGCGCTCTTCTGGAACCTGGGCTCGTTCCTTGAAATGAACGCTTCCACATTGCAGAGCAAAATTTTTTGGCGGAATATACAGCAGATCGGCGCCTTTGGCCTTCCCATCGGCACGCTGTTCTTCGCGGTTGCCTATACGCGCCAAAACAAGCTGATGAAATTCGCGCTTGCTGCGGCCATCCCCGAATTGATCGCCGTGCTTCTTATCTTCACCAATGAGCTGCACGGTTTGATGCGCTCAGGGTATTCCATGGAGCCATCCGCCGTATACGGGCTGTCTCTGGTTGTTCATTCGACCACGCTTGGGTCTATCTTGGTCGCGTACAACTTCACGATGCCCATCATCGCCATCGTTTTGCTTATCACCTACACACGAAGGGTATCCACCGGGTTTCGCAAGCAGGTGTATACCATCATATACAGCTTTATCTACACATTTGCCGTCGCCTGGATTAAGATGGCGATCCTGGAGCAGATCGGGATTTACATTCATATCTCCGTTCTCTATGCGCCCGCGGCCATCCTGATCTTCTTTTCCGTGTTCAGGCACCAAACGCTCAGCCTGTCGCCCATTGCGCACGATAAGGTGTTCAACGTGATCAATCAGGGCATTCTCGTATTGGATGAGTACGGCACGGTGCTGGATACAAACTCCTATGCACGCCACACGCTGCGGGAGTGTTTTCATGTGGACAGCCCCCTTGGCAAAAAGCTGCATGATCTGACCATCGGTCACAAGGAAGTCCATGATTTTATCGGCAACACCGGCGACCAGCATACCGAAATCCGGATTGAACCCGGCGCAGAGCCCACCTATCTATCCGTGAGTTATTATCCGCTGCTTCAATCCAATAAATATATCGGGTCCGTGATGATTATCAACAACATTACGATGCAGAAACAATTTGAGCATAAATTGAAAGACAAAGCAGAGAAGGATCACCTCACGCAGCTTTTCAACAAGTTCGGCTTTCAGAAGAAGTTGCAAAAGTACCTCACCAATTGCAACCTGCAGCGCTACTCCGTAATGATGATTGATGTTGACAACTTTAAGCAAATTAACGACACGCACGGACATGCGGCTGGCGATCTGGTGCTGCGAGATTTTTCCAGAATCGTCAACGACATCATCCGTACGGAGGATATCGCCTGCAGACTGGGCGGTGACGAATTTGTGATCGTCGTCCCCAGCATATCCAAAGCTACAACGCTGGCGATTGCCGAAAGAATCCGCAGCGCTGTAGAGCTTTCGCAGCTTGAACTCAACGGCCACATGATTCGCTATACCATCAGTACCGGAATCGCGGATAATAAAGACGCTGGTCTTTCGTTTGATGAAATCCTCAGCCGGGCCGATACCGCCCTGTACCAGGCCAAAAACGCCGCGCGCAATTGCTCCGCCGTATATCAGGAATGCGCCACGGAAGCCCCCTAAACAGACGGGCGGTAACGCTGCCTTTTTGTACGCATCAGCCGCCCCGAAACCATATGGCATCCAGCCTCAGGAGCGCGGGTTCAGTCAACCATAAAACAAAAAGAGGCAATGCCTCTTTTTTGCGATTGACCTGAATGAGTCGTGCTGTCAACGGGTGACTGTGATGTTGCCGGTCGCCTTACTTCCTTTGAGGGTAAAGGCGTAAGTATCCGCATCCTCGACTGTTACCGTAAATGCCATGTCCGCAAGCACATTTCCCGAATAAGGCGCACTTCCATTATTCCCTGTCACGTTCAGCGCTATGGCGCCGGAAGAACAGTGGATGTCTACTCTGACCTCATCTCCGGCCGAGAGTTCCATCGAAAATGTATTGGAGCCGTTCCAATCATTCATGGTCACATCAAACGCCTGACCCGGGATGGCTTCCACAACGCTCACGCTGCCATTGGATACGCAGGACGAAAGCGTAAACATCGCCGCAATCAAAAGCAGGATGACATATAGTCGTTTTGTCTTTTTCATGTAAATCACTCCTTGCCCGGTAAATCTTCATATTCTCTTGGATTCCATCTGTCATCCATTGCCTTAATCCTGTTTTTGATTCAGGCGAACTGTAGTCAAGCCTGAACTCCATGGAATCTCTTTTCACAAAATAAAGTCGCCGCGCGCAATACATAATTCGCGGCGACGACCTGGTGCGGGCAGCGGGACTTGAACCCGCATGCCTTGCGGCGAAGGATTTTAAGTCCTTTGTGTCTGCCATTCCACCATGCCCACACGCATGGAAATCATACCACGGAACCCTTTGAGCGTCAATTGTCAGCAGGCGCCGTTTTTGTGCCCAGAATATGCATTCAGCTTGAATATGGAAGGGGTTCATGATAAGATGTAGTTTGGGCGAGAATAGCATGGATGCACTTTGAAAGTCTTATGCAAACCACGCCAAATCCCACCTGAGGAGAACAGCCGTGCCGCAAGTTACCCAAAGAGTAGAACTGGTTCGCCATACCGCAGACGGAGAAGCGCTGATGGCGCTGGCCGCAAAGCTGTGCTACGCAGGCGGGGATCTGGATTCGCTGCTGGAACGCATCCAAAAGAACGACCAGAGCGCTTTTATCAAAAAGGTGCTCCAGATGGGCCACGAGAGCGTGATGGAGCATATATCCTTCAGTTTTTTGATCGAAGGAGTCAGCCGTGCGCTGCTGGCGCAGCTCACACGGCACCGCATCGCAAGCTTCAGCGTGCAAAGCCAGCGTTATGTAGGCTACGAGAAGGGCTTTGGCTATATCGTACCGCCTTCCGTGGAAGCGCTTGGCGAGGAGGCTGTCCGCGAGTACGGCGCACAGATGGATCAGATGCTTACCTGGTATCAGGACTGGCAAAAGAAGCTGGGCAGCAATGAGGACGCCCGCTTTGTACTCCCCAACGCTTGTCAGACGCGCCTGTTAATGACCATGAACGTGCGCGAGCTCAAGCATTTCTTTGCGCTTCGCATGTGCAGGCGCGCCCAGTGGGAGATCCGGCAGATGGCGGAGACCATGTTCGCCCTCTGTTACGCGGAAATACCAGAACTGTTTCAAGACGCGGGCCCCGGATGCCTGCGCGGCGCATGCCCCGAAGGGGAAAAATCCTGCGGGCAGATGAACGCCGTACGGATGGAACGGGAAGAGTTCATCACGGCACACGAACAATCCAATTTATAAGCTGAACAAGCAAGGAAGGAACCTTATGGCATTTTATTCCAAGGTCAGCGAAACAAAATCGCGAGACCAAAAACGTCGCTCGGCCGAACAACGCGGAGGCTTTGACGACGAGGGCACCAAGTATACAGGCGCACGCAAAGAACGAAGCGGCGCGCCGGTCCGGAAATCCAGCAGCAAACCGACGGGTGAGGGAACCCGTTCCTATACAAGAAAACCGGCCGACGGCGGCGCGCCCGCAAAGCGTACCTATAACAAATCTGCAAGCGGCGAAGGCCGTTCCTATTCGCGCAACGCGGCCGATGGCGGCGCACCCGCAAAGCGCAGCTATAGCAGACCGGATGGCGGTGAAGGCCGTTCTTACTCGCGCAACGCAGCCGATGGCGGCGCGCCCGCAAAGCGCAGCTTTGGCAGACCGGAGGGCGGTGAAGGCCGCTCGTATTCACGCAACGCGGCCGATGGCCGCGTGCCCGCAAAGCGCAGCTATAACAAACCTTCGAGTGGCGAAGGCCGTTCCTATTCACGCAATTCGGCCGATGGCGGCGCACCCGCAAAGCGCAGCTATAACAAACCTTCGAGTGGCGAAGGCCGCTCGTATTCGCGCAACGCAGCTGATGGCGGCGCGCCTGCAAAGCGCAGCTTTGGCAGACCGTCGTCCTCAAGTGAGCCGCGCTTTATGACCAACTCCGGGCAGCAGGCCCGCACACGCGGCGACCATATCACCCCCAAGCCCTATGCCGTGCAGCGGCGCGAGCAGAAAACCAACGACGGTATGCCACCGTTCCGGCCGCAGCCGGTGCTGGAGGATGAGGTCAACGAGAATCTCTTAAGCGGCCGCAACCCGATTCGGGAAGCGCTGAAAAGCGGACGCGATATTGAAAAGCTTCTGGTCGCCAAGGGCGAGCTGAGCGGCTCGGCCAAGGAAATTGTCGCCATGGCCAGAGAACAGCGTGTGCCGATTCAGGAAGTGGATCGTGTGCGCCTGGATGCCATCACCCCCAACCACCAGGGCATGCTCGCCTTTGCCTCCGCCTACAAATATCATAGCGTCGGCGAAATGCTGGCTCTGGCCAAGTCCAAGAACGAACAGCCATTCTTGGTCATGCTGGACGGCGTAACCGACCCCCACAACCTGGGCGCGGTCATCCGCACCGCTGAGTGCGCGGGCGCGCATGGCGTGATCGTACAGGAACGCCGCGCCGTGGGCCTGACCCCGGCCGCCGTAAAGGCAAGCGCAGGCGCGATTGAGCACATCATGGTCGCCAGGGTGATCAATCTCGTGACAACGCTTGAAATGCTCAAAAAGCAGGGCGTATGGGCCTATGCGGCCGATATGAGCGGCGAGGATTACCTTTCGGTGGACTACTCCGGCGGCGCGGTCATCGTGATCGGTGCCGAAGGCGAAGGCGTCAGCCGACTTGTGCTTGAAAACTGCGATAAAACTGTGGCGCTGCCCATTCGCGGCCAGATCGGAAGCCTGAACGCGTCCGTGGCGGCGGGTATCCTCCTTTACGCCGTACTGCCCTCACGCTGACCGATGCATCCCCTGCTCTTCGTGGACGGCTATAACGTGATTGGCGCGTGGGAGGATCTGGAGAAACACCCGATGCCCATCGACCAGGCACGCGACAGACTGTGCGAGCTGCTGGAGGATTATGCGGGCTACACAGAGCAGGAAGTGGTTTTGGTCTTTGACGGTCACCAGGGAAGCCGCCCGACCGCAAGCATTGAGCAGCGACACAGGCTGACCGTCATTTTTACCAAGCACGGGCAAACCGCAGACCAGTACATCGAAAAGGCCTGCGGGAATACCCCTTCCTATCGCGAGGTTCGCGTAGCTACCAGCGACCACCTGGAGCAAACCATGATTTTGGGACGAGGCGCCACGCGCCTGTCCTCCCGCGAGCTGTGGCAAGAACTCAAGAATGAAAAGCACCGCCAGCGTTCCAAGCACGTAACCCACCAGCCGGCCGATAAAACCCCGTTGTTCAGCGGGCTGAGCGAGGAACAGCGACAGGCGCTGGAGGCCATACGCCGCCAGAAGTAACACACAAGGCAGGAAGCATACCATGACCATGAACCCCCGGGACGACCAAATCACCCAGGACGCCGACCTTCCCGTACAGCCTGAGGAGCAGCCTGAAGAGCAGCCCGATCTCAGCTGGGATGAAACGCTGCGCCTGCGATTTGGGAACAAAACCGATGAGGAAATCGTCGACATGGCGCAAAACGGCGACCGGGTGGCGCTTGAGTTTTTGCTGAATAAATATAAGAATTTCGTCCGCTCCAAAGCCCGCAGCTACTTCCTGATCGGCGCCGACCACGAGGACATTGTGCAGGAGGGCATGATCGGGCTGTTCAAATCGATCCGCGATTATCAGCTGGAGCGTTTGTCCAGCTTCCGCGCGTTTGCGGAGCTGTGCATCACACGCCAGATCATCACCGCCATCAAAACCGCGACGCGGCAAAAGCACCTCCCCCTCAACAGCTATGTCAGCCTTAACAAGCCCATCTATGACGAGGAAAGCGACCGCACCCTGATGGATGTGATCGTGGAAGGGCATGCCCAAAACCCAGAGGAGCTGATCATCGGACGCGAGGATATCCTCTCCATCCGCGATCAGGTGGATACTGTGCTAAGCTCCCTGGAGCAGGATGTGCTGTCGGCCTATCTGGACGGTAAAAGCTACCAGGAAATCGCCGACAAGCTCGGCAGACACGTAAAATCCATCGACAACGCCCTGCAGCGCGTGAAACGGAAGCTTGAGAAATATTTGCAGGAAATGCGCCTGCACGACGAAGACTGATCGTTCCCCCACAAACTCACAAGGAGGTGCGCCGCTTTGCCCGATGAACTCTACGAGATCATTGCGTTAGCGGCGCGCTATTGGTTTTTGCTGCTGATGGTGATCATCGCCTGGCGCAGCTACCGCTGGTTTGCCAAAGACCGCAAAAAGTTCAAACGGAGGCTGAAGCTCCTGCCCGATGCCGGGTATGTTGGCGAGCTGGTAGTTGTGCAGGGCGACGAGTTCGTATCCCGGGGTACCTGTCTTCCGGTCAGCCGTGAAGGGGTGCTTGGGTATCTGCGCTCCAATGATATATGCCTGACGGCGGGCGGTGTGGCCAACCGGCACCTTTGGTATTCCTTTGACGATACCGACGGCCTGCTGGTGGAGCCGCTGCGCGGCCGCATGATCGTTGCCGACGGCCGGGAGCTGGTCGGCAAGAAGATGCGCGCCTACCTGTCCCACGGGTCTACGCTGGTTGTCGGGCAGGCGAAAATGCGGCTGCGGATGTTCTCGGGCTTTGAGTACGCCGGCGAGGTCGCAGCGCAGCGCCTGCCGTTGGACGAGGCTGATATGCTGCCCGAAGAGCTGGCCGATGCCCCGCATAATGATCCCGTGCGCCGCATGCATGAAATCGCCGCGTGGCAAACCATGACCGAAGACGAAGCCGAAGAGCCCGCCTTTTATCCGCCAGAGATGGACGACGACGACGATGCGGACGACTACGATCCTCCGATGGACGATTCCGGCCCAGACGCATACGTGACCCAGGATGGCTCCCAGACGTTTTATCCCCCCGTTTTGGACGATGACGAAGAAATATTGAAGCGGGAAGAATACGTCGGCGAGGACGAGGCGGAGACCATGAAGCGCGTCGTGTGGGATAAACTGTTCAGGGGAGGGAAAAAGCCGTGAGCCGCTCTTCCCGATTCACCAAAAGCCTGCGCGGCAGGCCGGACCGCAAGCTGGTCTCGGCGATTATGCTGTTTTTCTTCAGCGCGTTTTTTCTGCTGGCATTCAAGGGCGAGCTGAACTGGCAGGGCTTCATGCTGGCTGCGGTCGTGCCGCTGCTCATCTACATCGCCACCATGTGGCTGCCCCGCTTTTTCCCCGCGGATAAGCTACTATTGTCCATCGCCAACTTTCTGTGCGCGCTGGGGGTACTGGTACTTTATTCCACCGATCTGATCAAAGGCACAAATTACGGTATGCAGCAGGCCGTGTACTACGGCGCGGGCATCCTGGCGATGCTGTTCTGCATTCTGCTGGTACGGTATATCCGCTATTGGCGGGTGTTCATCTACATTATCGCCGTGTGCGCGCTGGGGCTGATGGCCCTGCCGCTGGCGTTTGGCACAGAGGTATACGGCGCAACCAACTGGATTGTGATTTCCGGCATCAGCCTGCAGCCCAGCGAAATCGTCAAGCTTGCGCTGTTGCTGGTGCTGAGCTACTACATGAGCCGGCGGCGCTTTTGGCCGTGGCTGATCTTTGCGGTTCTGTGCATGGGCGTGTTGATGTTCCAGGCCGATCTGGGCACGGCGCTGATCTACTATATGACCACACTGCTGCTTTACTATGCGTCCACCGGTAACCTGTGGATGACGGGGCTGGGGCTTCTGGGCGGAGCCGGGTCCGCCGTGTACGGCTACTTCAAGTTTGCTCATGTCAAGCGCCGTATCGCCGTATGGCGAAACCCATGGATGGATTTTGAAAACACAGGCTACCAGATCGTGCAGATTCTCATGGCCATCGCGTCCGGCGGCCTGTTTGGTATGGGGTTGGGGCTTGGCTATCCCACCATCATTCCCGTGTACCAGACGGACGCTATTTTTGCCGTGATCTGCGAGCAGTTCGGCATCATCTTTGGCGTGCTGGTGCTTTGCATGTACGGCATCCTCATCCTGCGCGGCGCGTTTATTGCCCGCAACGCGCGCCGCAGCTTTCATGGCTTGCTGGCCCTGGGCGCGACCATTATGCTGGGACTGCAAACCTTCGTGATCATCGGCGGCGTATTGAAGCTCATCCCGCTGACTGGCGTCACCATGCCGTTTGTCAGCGCGGGCGGTACATCCATGGTCAGCTGTATGGGACTGATCGGGCTTTTGCAGGGCGTCGCCACCGTGAACCAGGACGACCTGACCTACGATTATGAAGTGAGCCACAATCGCGCCGATGAGGAATCGCTCCCCTTCGCCAACCCCGACACCTGAACAAGGAGATCCGCATGAAGCCGCTGCACACCCGTTTTCGCCTGGTAACGCTGTTTTTAATCGGCCTGCTGCTGCTGGCCGGGCTATACGGCGTGTATTCGATTACGGTATACGGCAACCGCTGGTTTGCCTCCTCACGCAACCTGCGTTACCGCGAGGCGAAAAGCGAAGTGATCGCGGGCGATATCATCGACCGAAACGGCGTGCTACTCGCCACCACCGACGCCCAGGGCGAGCGCGTATACCAGGCGGATAAGGAAGCGCGCCAGTCCGTGGTGCACCTGATCGGCGACCGGGACGGCAATGTGGCAAACGGTGTGGATTCGTTTGACGCCAGCTACCTGCTGGGCTTTGAAACAACCCTGCCGGAGCGTGTGCTGACGCTGATCAAAGGCGAGCAGCGGCACGGTGACGATGTGACGGTGACCGTGGACTCCAAGCTCAATACCGTTATCGTGCGCGCCTTCAACACCCATGTGCGCACCAAGGATAAAAGCGGCGCAGCCGTGGTGATGAACTACAAAACCGGCGAGATTGTCGGCTTTGTCAGCGTTCCCGTGTTCGACCCGGCCAATATTTCCGATGCGGTCAAGGCCGACACGCGCCACCCCTTCTGGAACCGCGCGACCCAATCCACCCTGCCCCCGGGATCGACGTTCAAGATCATCACAGCGTCGTCAGCGCTGGAAAACCTGGAGGATATTGAAAACAGAACCTTTACCTGCACGGGCGCCACACAGGTGATGGGCTCGACCATTACCGATTTTGGCAACGCCCAGCATGGACAGCTGCAGTTGCCCAAGGCGTTTCGGGTAAGCTGCAACAATACCTTCGCCCAAATTGCGCTGCTGCTGGGCGATAACGCGCTTCGCAGAACCGCCGAAAACTTCGGCTTCAACGACAACTTCCTGTTCCGCGATATCGTCGTGGAAAACTCCACCTATCCCACCGAAAACCGTACGTTGATCGAGCTCGCCTGGAGCGGCGACGGACAAAGCCAGATCGCCGCGACGCCCATGCACATGTGCATGGTGGCGGCCGCCATTGCCAACAACGGCGTGATGATGGAGCCCAGGCTTTTATCCAGGGTCACCAGCCCGGAGGGTTTGGTCAGGCTGCGGATGACGCTCAAGGTATACCGCCGCGCCGTCAGCGAGGAGATCGCCGAGATCATCCGGGGCTATATGCTGGATACCGTTTCGCGCGGTACGGCGACGGCCGCGCAGGTGGACGGGCTTTCTATCGCGGGTAAAACCGGCAGCGCCGAAAGCTCGCTGGACGGGCGGGATGTGACACACGCCTGGTTTGTGGGCTTTATCGATGATGCCCGTTACCCCTACGCGGTTTGCGTATTCGTGGAGGAGGGCACCAGCGGCGGCGGCGCGGCCGCGCCGATCGCCCAGGCCATTTTCCGCTATATTCAGGCCTATTTCCCATTCCAGTAAAAGGAGCGTATCATGTGGACTGACCTGCTGTTTTCCGTTAATACCATCGTACCGATCATCCTGATCATCTCCGTCGGCTACATCGCGCGCATCATCGGTCTGATTGGCGCGGAAGGCATCAAGCAGGGCAATCGCCTTGTATTCTACATCTTTCTTCCACTCTTACTGTTCTACAACACCAAGGACGCACAGATCGATCTTTCGGCAGACCTGACTACCATTATATATGCCGTTGTTACGGTCACGCTGGGTTTTGTGATTTTATTCCTGCTCGTTCCCCGGATGGTGAAGGACCGAAACTTCGTCGGCGTGGTCATCCAGGGCATCGGGCGCGCCAACTACGCCATTTTCGGCATCCCGCTGGTGATGCTGATCTATCCGGGCAGCGATATCTCCGTTGCGGCGGTCATCGTAATCTGTGTGATTCCGATTTTCAATGTCCTCTCCACCGTCGCGTTGATCCTGTATGGCGAAGGCAAAACGTCCGTATGGAAGATCGTCAAGGGGATCCTGACAAACCCATTGATTATCGGCACCTTGCTGGGACTTGCATTCCTGCTGCTCAACATCACGCTGCCGCCGATCCTCGATACCCCCATCCAGCAGCTCGGCAGCATTGCCACGCCATTTGCGCTGTTTCTGCTGGGAACCAATATCGATTTCAGTAAGGCCAGGACCAATTTAAGGCTCCTCACAGGCACCGTTATCGCCCGCCTTGTTTTACTCCCGCTCGTGTTTCTTGCGGGCGCGATTGCGATTGGCATCCGCGATGTGAACCTTGCCGCGCTGATTGCGCTGTACGCCTCCCCCACCGCCGTGTCGAGCTTTCCGATGGCGCAGCATCTGGGCGGTGATGTGGATTTCGCAGCCCAGCAGGTCATCTTCACCACGGCGTTTTCCGGGATTACGATTTTTCTGTTTTTGTTTGCCCTCAAATCCATGGGGTTTTTAGCATAACTCGCAGAAAGGCGGAACTTTTATGTATCAGGTGGAAGCACACATCGGCTCTCAGCTTGCCGACCTCTACGGAAAGCAGGCAGATATCCTGCAAACGCAGCTGGAGCGATACCAGCGGCTTTATGACCGTCATCAGGAAACCTTTCACGCTGGAGTGCAGCCGCTGTTTTTAAGCGCGCCGGGGCGCATTGAGATCTGCGGCAACCATACCGACCATAACCGGGGTAAGGTGCTGGCTGCCGCCGTGAGCCTGGATACGCTGGCTGCCGTAACTCCGCGGGATGATACATGGGTGACAGTTGCAAGCGAAGGGCACAGCCCTGTCAAGCTGAACCTGGACACCCTTTCTCCCATCGACGCGGAAAAGGGTTCGGCAACATCGCTGGTCCGGGGTATCGCATTCTGGCTGCGCGAGCACGGCTATGCGCTTGGCGGCTTCGACGCGGTGACGACATCAACAGTGCTGCCAGGCAGCGGATTAAGCTCCTCGGCGGCCTTTGAGGTGCTGGTCTGCGCCATCTTCAGCGCTTTATACAACGATAATCGCATCAATGCTGTGGAGCGCGCGCAATGCGCGCAATACGCCGAAAACGTATTCTTCGGCAAGCCCAGCGGCCTGATGGACCAGATGGCGTCCAGCCAGGGCGGCATGATCACCATTGATTTCCAGACCGACGAGCCGAAAATCGAGGCCATTTCCTACGATTTTGCCGCCAAGGGATTTGCCATTGTGGTGGTCAATTCCGGCGGAAGCCACGACGACCTGACCCATTGTTACGCCGCCATTCCCCGGGAAATGCGGCTGGTGGCAGAGCACTTTGGCAAGGCTGTGCTTCGCGAGGTTCCGGCGGACGAATTCTTTCGCGCCATTCCCTCGCTGCGCAAAGCGCTTCCGGCGGACGTTTGCGACCGCGCCATACTGCGCGCCCAGCATTTTTACGAGGAAAACACGCGTGTGGATCGCATCGCCGATGCCCTGCGCAGCGACGACCTATCAAGCTTTTTGGACGGCATCATCGCCTCCGGCCGCAGCAGCGCGCTGTACCTGCAAAACATCTACGCGACGCCAGACCGGCAGGAGATGATGCTGGCGCTGATGGCCGCCGAGACGCTTTTAGAGGGAAAAGGCGCCTGGCGCGTGCATGGCGGCGGCTTTGCGGGCACGACGCTGAACTTTGTGCCGCTTACGATGCTTGCATCCTTCGTCAACGAAATGGAAGCGTTGTTTGGCAAGGGCGCGGCGGCTGTGATGTCCGTTCGTCAAAAGGGACCTGCCGTCATCCGCATGAACGCATAGGCTATATTGCGCGTAACGAGAAGAAGCCTTTCCCTGGAAAGGCTTCTTTTTGTATGCTCTGACACAAGCGAAGTGTATATTATAGCGTTTCAGGCTTTTCGCACATCCATAGCATCGGATCGCTGCCTTGCAGCTTAGCTAAAGCCTCGGCGTAGAAGTAATCTCCGTATACGATGTTGATATGGGTACCCGCACCATCGTCGTGATAGGCGGCAGTGCACCTTTGCAGCACCCCGGCCGATGCGTCGGTATAATCGGCGCACAGGGTATCCAGCGCCTTGAGCATCCGCACTGCGGCATCCAGGTACGCCTTCGCATTCGCAACATTGGGGATGCGGCTGAGCTCAATCAACGCGCACGAGGCGCAGGCAGCGGCGATGTTATCAATGCGTTCCTCATCCTTAGGCTGGCGGAAGTCACAGTCCGTCAGCCCGTCGGGGCGGATGTTTTTATGGAAGTAGTCAGCGATCCTACATGCGGCATCCAGATAACGTGCTAAATTCGTGCTCATATAACTTAAAACATAGCCGTACATTGCCCACGCCTGCCCGCGGCTCCAGCTGGAGCCCTCGGCATAGCCCTGCCCGGCGGGCGTTTTGAGCACCTTGCCGGTATGCGGATCAAAGATCACGATATGGTTGCAGCTGCCGTCTGCCCGCACGAATGCGTTCAGCGCCATATCGGCATGGCTGACAGCAATTTGCCAAAAGCGCGGGTCTCCTGTTTCGCGGCTTGCCCAGAACAGCAGGCTCAGGTTCATCATGCTGTCGATAATCGCCCAGCCGGCTTTATCCTCGTTCCAGGCGCGGATATAGCTGCCGGCCAGGTTAAAGCGCCCTGCCAGCAGCGTAGCGGCGTGCAGCAGCTTGCGCTTGGCATCGGCATCGCCGTTGAACACCCAGTTCCCGCCGCAGGATAAAAGGTACATAAACCCGACATCATGGTGCAGGCGTTCAAAATCACAGAGCTCTCTGGTCAGCCGTGTCTCCACACGCAAGGCCTCCGCCCGGAACACATCCTGTCCGGTTGCGTGAAACAGCTGCCACATCAGCCCCGGCCAGAAGCCGCCCGTCCACCATGCGTCGCCCTCATACGGGGGACCGGCCCAAAGACCGCCGTTGCTCTTATAGGGTATAATGTCCTGCCGAGCTGCCAGCAAGGCAGACCGCTCGTATTTTTTAGCAAATTGATCAAAGGTTTCCTGTGCCCAGCTACGCAAGATTGAGTACCTCCTCGGGTATCGTTTGCCAAAGGGTTGCATCGCCCTCTACCGTACCCAGTACGGCGCAGGAGAGCTGATGGACGCCCGGTTTCAGCGTGGCGGTCAGCGTAGGCAAAAGCGTACGCGGCGCCATCAGATTGGTATTGGGTTCCGGTTTGACGATAACGGCGGATTGATACCCCGAAAGCGCTCTGATACCGCTGATGCCCCAGGGCGCAATCACCGCCGCGGCATCGTCTTCCTTTGTAGGCACGGCTGTTCCGGTTCCGTCCAGCGCGATGGCGAATCCGCCCTCCGCAATGGTAATCTCGACATCGGTGTGGATGCGGTGCTTGCGGATATGCCATGCCCCGATTGGGATCAGCTCCGTTTCCACCGTAACTTGCGGAATCGGCTTCCATGTCGCCGTTACCCTGTCCTCCCCGATCAAAAACGCTTCACAGCCATACCGCGGGTGGTAGTACAATCCGTCGAGGCTGACCGCCAGCATGCTGTCGAACGCGCCGGTTTCCAGCTTCAGCCTTGATTTGGATACGCTGAACCCAAAGGCTGTGGAATACGCGAACTTCTCGTACTTGGCTTCCGTGTGCGTATGCTCGGCGCAGTGCCCGCCCGCCTGGTAGGAAATCACCTGCCTGCCGCCATCCGCACGCACGAACAGCTGTCTGGCGTGCGTTTGACGGCTCACCTTGAGAACCTGCGGCGCTCTTTCCTCCGCCTGCCAGAAGGGATGAACCTCCGGCATTGCAAGGCATAGGAACGCTTTCATACTCCAGTACGGCGAGCCCGGTGCGTTGTATCCTTCCGCCATATGGAGGTTGGGGTAGTGATAGCCGATGGTCAGTACGCCATCGCGCGTGAAGATGGGCTGCTGAAACCATTTGCGCAGGTTTTGCAAAAGCAGGTGCTTCATCTCCCCGTAGCCGATGCCGTCAGCTTCCGCTCCCGCATAGGCCTGCGCGGCGAAAAACGCGCTCTGCGCAAAGCGATAGGTCAGGCTGCGGCCATAGGGTATGGCTTCGCCGCTTTGGTCAAACCAGCAGGCAAAGTCCGGCGCGAACCGCTTTCCGCGCCGCAGGAGCTCCGCCGCGTTGCGGCTGGCTGGGCGAAGCCTGGCGTACACAAGCCCGTAAAAGTGAAACGCCCAGGGAACGTAGTAGTCCCGTTGATCCATGTAGTCATAATACCAGCCGTCTTCCTCATAGTGCTCGTTGATGAGCGCAAAATCCTCCTCCATCTGTTCCTGAGCAAAGGGCAGGCCGCAGGCTTCAAAGCCCAGGTTGACGAGGATGCGAAAGAAAACCCAGTTATTCTTCGGCAGTGTGCGGCGGTTGATTTGATTCAGCCATTGAAACAGGTTGTCCCGTACAACCAGGGGATGATCAAAGTAGAAGACCTGCGGGATCATTGTCATTCCCATGCCAAAGACCGCCATCTCCACCAGCCGCTGGTCATAGTCCCCCGTTTCACCCCAGTATTCGGGATGATGGGGATCCGTCCCGTTGGCGATTCCCTGCTTCCAGAGCTTCCAAATCGGCAGTACCGCCGTGCTGCCGCCTGCCAGCAGTGGGATGATCGCCCACAACGGGCGCGCAAACGCTTCCATTTCTGCTATTTCCGGCGGATACACCGCTCCGGTATCCCCCGCGTGAATCCGTGCACAACCGGGTGATAGCAGCGGCACCAGCGGTTTTAAGAGCTCCAGCGCCGCCTGTTCTACCTCCGCCCGTGTACGCAGCGGATTGTGACTGATTGATCCTATCATCCCATGCTTCCTCCCAGGTATTTGCGCGTCAGCCCTTGATGCCCGTGGTCGCGATGCCCTCAATAAAGTACCGCTGCATAAACAGGAATACTACAGCAACCGGAACCAAGGAGCAAAGCGAGGCCGCCATGATGAGGTGATAATCGCTTGTATACTCCTGAATGAAGCGCCGAAGCCCGACCTGAATGGTCTTCACCGCGTCGCTTCTGAGATAAATCAACGGCCCCATGAAATCGTTCCAGGTTGACACAAAGGTGAAAATCAGCAGCGTCGCAATGGCGGGCTTGGAAAGCGGCAGCATGATGCGCGCCCAGATCCCGTATTCGTTCAGCCCGTCGATCCGCGCGGCTTCGCACAGCTCGGTCGGAATCCCCAGGAAGAACTGGCGCATCAGGAACACCCCGAACGCCGAAAAGCTTTGCAGTACAAACAGCGCCCACAGCGTATCGTACAGCCCTATATAGCGCATCATGATGAACTGCGGAAGCATGTACATCTGCCAGGGAATGGCGATGGTACCAATATAGCATAAAAACAGCAGGTCACGGCCCTTGAAGTTCAGCTTGGCAAAGGCATATGCGGCAAAGCTCGATGTGATCACCTGCATGACCGTAACGCCCGTTGATAACAGCGCCGTGTTTTTAAAGTAGGTCAGCAACGGCACGCGCTGCCAGATCTGTACGTAGTTTTCCCAGTGGCGAACGGAGGGGATCCATTCAATCGGGTAGCGGAAAACGTCCTTATCCAGCTTCAAGGAGGAAGAAAGCATCCACAGGAACGGCAAGAGCGCCAGCACCGTAAACAGCAGCAGAAATACAATCATCAGCGCTCGTAAGATGATTTTGCGAATCGTTTTCTCAGCCGATTGCGGTTTGACAGCAAGTGTGGTCATCTTGTCTTCCTCCTTTCTAGAAGTAATTGACCCATTTCTTTTCAACGCGGAACTGCAAAACCGTTACGATCAGCACCACCGCAAACAGAATCATTGCCACGGCGCTCGCCACGCCGTACTTGATCTGGTTAAAGCTCAAATCAAAAATATAGTTGACCAGCATTTTTGTCGCGCGTCCCGGCCCGCTGTCCGTCATGAGGATGACGGTATCGAACACCTTAAAGCACGCGATGGTCGTCATGATGGATACAAAAAAGGTCGTCGGCGTAAGCATCGGCAAGGTGATTTTGCGGAACTTCTGCCAGGCGCTGGCACCGTCCACCGTCGCCGCCTCGTAGAGCTCACCCGGTATATTTTGCAGCCCCGCAATGTAGAGCACCATGTAGTACCCGGCGTACCGCCAGACGGCTACGATGATCAGCGCCCACATCGCAAGGGTTTTGCTCTGTGTCCAGGATTTGGTCATCGTGAAGCCAATGGAGTTCAGAAAGCTATTCACGACGCCGTATTTCATCAGCAGGTAGTTCCAGCAGGTACATACCGCCACGATGGACGCCACATACGGAAAGAAGAAGATAAAGCGAAACACACTGGCAGCCTTGACCGCCTTGTTGAGCAAAAGCGCAAACGCAAGCGAAAACAGGATGGTCAGCGGAACCGTGGCCAGCGTATAGAACACTGTGTTTTTCAGCGTGATGCCAAGATCGGATTTCTGGAAGCTGAAGTTTTTGAAGATGGCAGCGAAGTTATCCAATCCCGCCCATTTCATGTTTTCCAGCACGCCCCCGTTCCAGGTCAGAAAGGACAGGCCCACCGTAAACAGGATCGGGAGCATGGTGATGATCAGAAAGCCCAAAAAGTTCGGCGCAAGAAAGGAATAAGCGATCAGCGTATTCTTGCGATGCAGCTTGCTTCTTTTTTTTAAGGGAAGCATACGAGTGTCCTGTGCCATGGTTCCAAGACCCCCCTGTTCTGATGGGAAACGGGGAGGAGAAATCCTCCTCCCCGTTCGCGTGGATCATGCAGTGTCTCTTAGTTGCCCAGCACTTCGGCTGCGCGTTCGTTCATCATGGCAATGCCTTCATCAATGGTGGATTCACGGCTCATAATACCGGTGTGCTCCTCATTGACGATGGTCTGCAACTGCGGTACCAACACTCCCGGAGGCCATTCGAGGCTCACGCTGCTGGGCAGCAGGGCATCGAGCGCGCCTTCATCGGACGGGAAGCCGGCAACGGACGAAAACGCGGCGGCAACGGCATCGGACACATACGCGGGGCGGGTGCCGACGGCTGCGATCGCCTTGGCGCCTTCTTCGCCACAAACCCACTTGAGGAAGGTCCAGGCGTCAGCGGCGTTGGTGGCATTCTTGGACAGCGCCATGGCGGTCATGTTGCCAAAGGACGATTTGGCGGCAACCCCGTCCATATGCGGCACGGAGGTGAAGCTGAAGTCGAAGTCAAACGTTCCGTTGGCCTTTTCCTTGATCAGGGTGCCGATCAGCCAGGAGCCCATGGGCAGCATAGCGATATTGCCCTGATAGAACGCCGCGGAGTAGTGCAGGCCAGCGGCCTTCAGCTCGCCGTATTCCATGCAGACACCCTCGTCTTCCAAAGCATGGTTAAGCTCATAGAAGTACTTCAGCGGGTCGTAGTTGCCATCGGCCAGAGTATAATCCACACCACAGACCGCCCAGTTGACAACCGCGCTCAGCCAGGTATGGTAATGGGTGCCATAGATTTTGTCAATGCCTTCGCCGCTGGTCATCTGGCGGGCGAGATCGGCATATTCGTCCCAGGTCATGTCGCCCGTGGGATAGGCTACGCCCGCTTTGTCAAACAGGTCCTTGTTGTAGTACAGCACCCAGAAGTCGGAGCGGAAAGGCAGCGCGTTCAGAGAGCCGTCGGCCACGCGGCAGACTTCATCCATGCCCGCAAATCCGGTCAGATCGTACGCATCGGTGGCAACCATGTCGTCCAGCGATACCAGAAAGCCCTGCTCGGTCCAGTTCTGGAGATCTTTGATCTCTTTGATAATGAACACATCGGTCTGGTCGCCCGCGGAAAGCATGGAACCTGCCAGCGTTGCATACTCCTGCGACGCCAGGTCTACCCATTCAATCTCGATATCGGGATTGGCGGCTTCAAAGCCGGCTTTGATGGCCTCGTGATAGTTTGCGGCCGAGCCGTAAACGTCCCACGATGCCACTTTGACAACGCGCTTGTCGGCAGCTACCGCCACAACAGAGGGCAGAAGCGCAACCAACAGCATCATTGACAGGACAAGCGCAACGATTTTTTTCATTTTTCGAAATCCTCCTTCAATTTGACGATATTATGGAACTTGTTCCAATTTTATGTTATTTGTTTCCAAGTCTCCCATATATTCGTCTTGTTTGATGTCAATATAGCATATAATTATACCAGTGTCAACAAATTTGCTTTCTATATACTTCTTAATTCAACATTGTTTTGGAACTTGTTCCATTTTTCTATTGCACAAATGCAGCGCTTGATTTATAATGATAGCAGCGTATTACCGTATGCCCAACGAAAGGGAGCTTCCTATGCCAAAGAAGATGACCATTTACGATATCGCCGCCGAGGCAAACGTCGCGCCTTCCACGGTTTCACGCGTTATGTCCGGCCACCCCAACGTGAGCGCCAAGACCCGCGCCAAGGTGGAGGCTATCGCCCGCAGCAACAATTTTTCCACATTGCAGAACCTGCGCCAGCAGGTTTCGCTGGCGCAGCAGACCTTTGCCGTAATTATCCCCGAGACGCGCGACCAGTATTGGGGACGCATCCTGTCTGCCGCCAACCGCGAGGCCAAGCGCCTTGGGTACCAGACCATGCTGTTTCAGCTGCTGGACGGCGAGGATTACGACATGCGGGAGATTGCCAGGCGCATCATCGACTGGCACCTGCGCGGCACCCTGTTTATCGGCAGCGTACAGGAGACCGGGCGTCCCGACCTCCCCATCGCGCTCAACCAGCTGATGGAGCATATGCCGCTGGTTGCCATCTCGCCGCCGCTGGATAACGTCAACTGTACCTTTTTGCACAACGATCTGGAAACTGCCATGTTTCAGGCCGTACAGCACCTGTATATGCTGGGGCACCGCCGCATCGCGTTCATCGGCGGCAATAAAACGCTGGAAACCTCCGGCGCTCGCGCCCGTGGCTACCTGCGCGCCATCGACGAGCTGGGTCTTGTCAAGGACGACGCCTACAACGGCGCGGCCGGGTTTACTGCGGAGACAGGCGAGATCGCCGTGCTGCGGATGCTGACGACCATCCCCCGCCGCCGCTGGCCGACCGCGATCGTCGCCTTCAGCGATATGGTCGCCGTCGGCGCTATCCATCAGCTGCATTCCATGAACCTGAAACTGCCCGAAGACATGGCCCTGGTCGGCTGCGACAATACCTATTTCAGCCCGCATACCCTGCCGCCGTTGACGACGATTGATCTGTTTTCCGAGGAGCGCGCGCGCACGGCGATTGCGGAGCTGGTTTCAAGCTCCGACAACCTGAAAGCGCCTGTTACGCTTGTTCGCGCCCCGGCGCTGATTATACGCGAAAGCTGCGGCGCCAAACTTGGTCACCGCAGCCTGGGGTAAACAGAATCAGATTATTCTTCTTTAGGCGCGGCTTCGTCTTTGCCGGAAGCGAATTTATGCTTGTAAGAATCCATAATCCGGTCTTTGTAAACGATGCCCAAAATGCCAAGCAGCGCCGTAACCGAGAAGATCAAAACCGGCACAGGCCAGTTGCTGCGCAGAATGGACGACCCGATAAACGTGGATGACACGATGGACGGTATCCTGGCAAAGGTTGAGATCAGCAGAAACTGCGGCAGCCGCATCGGCGTCGTTCCGGCAACATAGGTCAGCATATCCTTGGGCGTACCCGGAAGCAGGAACAGGATAAACACGACGATTTCCAGCTTGCGGGCGTCCTTCAGGTATGCAAACCGATCCAGGTTGTCCTTGGAAAAGAAACGCTGCGTGAATTTCGCCCCAAGCTTTTTGGACAGGAGGAAGATGCCGCTGGACGCGATCACACAGCCGATCAGGCACAAAAACAGGCCGCCGAACCCGCCGTACATGACACCCGCCAGAATTTCCACGATCTCGCCGGGGATAAATGCAATGATAATCTGCACAATCTGAATGGCGATCATCACCAGATACCCAAGCGAGCCCAACGAAATCACCCATGCCTTGAACTGTTCCCGCACCGCCGGATCGGCCAGCTTGCGGATGTAAGGCATCAGCAGTATTGTTGCCACGATCATCAGGGCGAGCAGAATCGCCACGATGACCGCAAAGCGGATGATTTGTTTTTTCTGCGGTCGTTTCTCCATGCCTGTCGGATTCCCGTTCCTCTCTCAATACATAGCAGAACCCTTTCACCATACGGCAAAAGGGTTCTGCGAAACGAACATTTAGTTCAGTTCTTCGTCTGCGTCCAGTACGTTCTTTCCGCAGGCCGGGCAGCACACTTCGCCGTCTAGGCTGATGTCGCCCGCCTTGATGATGAATTCCTCACCACAGTACGGGCAGTTGATCTGAACCTCTTCATCTTCGTCGAGCTCTTCCAGATCCTCGTCGTCGCCTTCATCATCGAACAGCAGATCTTCCACCTCGGACAGATCATCGTCCATCGAAGCAACATATTCGTCAAGTTCGTCCACATCCTGGTCCAGCTCCTGCAGCTTGGCAGCGATCTCTTCCATGACGGACAGCATGGCCAGAAGCAGCTTGTTCTCGGCCTTTTCCTTGTCGAACTCCATGCCGTCGGCCAGGCCGCGCAGGTACGACGTGCGGTTGGTAATCGGATTCATAGGCTCCCCCTTCCCCGCCGGTATACAGGCGGGCATCCAGGTGTTTGGGTCAAAGTGTTCAGCAGCGTTCCATGTATTCGCCCACGCGGGTATCCACACGGATGCGGTCGCCGATGTTGATAAACAGCGGCACCTGCACCTGATATCCGGTTTCGAGCGTTGCGGGCTTGTAGGTGTTGCTGGCCGTGTCGCCCTTGAAGCCGGGCTCGGTGTCGGTCACCTCGAGCTCCACAAAGTTGGGCGGCTGTACGCTGAACGCGGAACCCTTGAAGAAGCGCACGGTTACGTTGCTGCCTTCCTTCACATACGGGATGGCGTCTTCCACCTGATCGCGGTTGAGCGGCATCTGCTCGTAGGTTTCCAGATCCATGAAGTAATACAGGCCGCCGTCATTGTAGACGTACTGCATGTCCTTGGTTTCCACGATGGCACGGGGCATTTTGTCCGTGGGGTTGAAGCTGCGCTCCACCACGGCGCCGGTCATCACGTTTTTGATCTTGGTGCGGACGAACGCCGCGCCTTTGCCGGGCTTAACGTGCTGGAAATCAACGATATTCCACACACCGCCATCCCATTCGATTGTAATGCCTTTTCTGAATTCGCTCGCTGTCATCATACAAATCTTCCTCCGATCCTATTGTGCCTCTATAAAATGATCAATTCCGTGGTCGGCGTGATCAGCGAGCGGCAACCGCCCGGCTCCACAACGACCGTGTTTTCGATGCGCACACCGCCTACGCCCGGCAGATAGATGCCCGGTTCCACGGTGATCAGCTGTCCCGCTTCCAAAACATCCTTGGAGAGGACGCTCAGGCGCGGTTCCTCGTGTACGTCGATGCCCAGGCTGTGCCCTAGCCCATGGCCGAAACGGCCTTCAAAGCCCTGCGCGTAGATATAATCCCGGGCAATCGCGTCCACAGCGGCGCAGTTTGCGCCCGCTTTTACGGCGTCCTGAGACATCTGCTGCGCCTTTTGCACAACGGCGTACACCTTGCGCATTTCAGCGCTCGGCTCACCCAGCGCTACCGTGCGGGTCATATCCGCCGTATAGCCCTGCGCCTTGGCACCGAAATCCATGGTGATCATATCACCCTTTTGGATGCGGTAGTCTGATGGCACCGCGTGCGGCTTGGACCCGTTGGCGCCCGCCGCGGCGATGACGTCAAACCCCATTTTCTCCGCGCCCAGAGCGTACATCTCAAACTCCAGAATGCGGGCTAGCTCACGCTCGGTCATCCCTTCGCGGATTTTGGGCAGCACGCGTCCAAAAGCTTCCGAGGAAATCTTACAGGCATGCTCGATCCGGCGAAGCTCTTCGGCGTCCTTGATCCGGCGGAGCGTTTCAATCTCGCCGCCGAGCGCTTTGAGCTCCATCCCCGCAAAGATCTCCACGGCCTTTTGATAGGCGCGCACGGTGAGTTCGTCGTCTTCAAAGTAGACGGTCTTCACACCGTTGCGCTTCAAGGCTTCGTATGCCTTGCCAAGGTGGCTTTCCTTGCCTTCCAGCGCAAGCGTCTGAAAGGACGGCGCTTCCTGCCCCGCCTGCTCCACGTAACGGAAATCCGTCACGATCGCGCAGACTTCGCGCGATACCAGCGCCAGACCTTCGCCCGTGTAACCGGACAGATACAACATATTGGATGGTTTGGAGACGATCACAGCCTCGTCGGCTTTGAGTCCCTTGACGTCCATCAAACGCTCAGCACGTGTCACTCGTCGTTTCGCCCTTTCCTGTGCGGTTTATGGTTCCCTGTTCCCGCTTCCTATATTGTAGCACATCCCGTGCTCAATAGCCAAGATTCTCCTTGACAAAAACCAGCGTCATTTTCCGGCTGCGCGGCGCACGGTTGACCGAAAGGGTCATGCGGCACATGCTGTCGGCCGTGCAGGACTCCGGATCGCATTCGTTGTTGATGGCGCAGGGCAGCTCCTTCTCCTGTCTGCGGGCGTTGGGCGGGCAGGCAATCCTCTTAATCCGGGCAACCGCCGCGCCGTAGCCGCCATCCACCCATTTGGAATGGCTGACGATAAAATACACCCGCTTGGGGCCGTAGGCAACCGCCGACACGCGGTTTCCCGCGCCGTCGATCAGAATAAGTTCACCATGCTTAGTCAGCGCGTTGGCAGAGGTCAGGTACACATCCGCGCCGCAGGCCTTAACGCGCATAGGCTCCACGTCCTCAGGCTTGACATACCAGTGCGAATACACCGTCTGGCCGCGCTTCGTCATGGCTTCCATCACGCCCGTCTCGCGCACCGATACCGACCCGCTCACCCCGACTGTGCTGTCGGCAGGAATATCCTGTAACAGATATTCCCTAACCTGTTCCCTGGTATCAACCTCGACAACCTCAAAGCCCATGGCGCGCATGCGTTCCAGTGTTTTTTGCATCTTTGTTACTCCTTACCTAAACTCCCAGAGGATTTTTTGCCGGGGTTCCCGACCTGCGCGGATACCGCTTCGGCGTTTGGGAATGCTTCTCCGTGATCGCCAATACATGCCGCAGGTCCGGCGCAAACGGCAAGGCGATTTCAACCATTTCCGGCGATCCTCCGCCCAAAAGCCCGGCCGCCGCCGCGCCCGCTAATAGCTCGTCTTCCGCCGCAGGGCCTTTCAAGCATACGCACTTCCCCCCGACGCGTACGAAGGGCAAAAGCAGCTCCTGCAGCACCGGCAGCGCCGCCACAGCGCGGGCGGTGGCGATATCAAAGCGCTCGCGGCAGGCGGCGTTCTGCGCGGCATCCTCCGCGCGGGCATGGAGAACCGATACGTTTGCAAGCGAAAGTGTTTGGACAACCGTTTGTAAAAACACGACGCGCTTTTGCATTGAGTCTAAAAGCGTCACGCGCAGATCGGGCCGGGCAATTGCCAGCGGCATACCCGGCAGCCCTGCGCCGCTCCCCACGTCGATCAGCGAAGCGTTGTTCCCGATCAGGCCTTCCACCGTCAGCGGGGTGAGCGAATCCATCAGGTGCCTGTCGAGCATTGCCTCAAAGCTCGCGTCCCCGGTCAGGTTGATGCGCTCGTTCCATGTTTCCACAAGCTCCTGATACTTCACAAGCTTTTTAGCCGCATCCGCATCGCAGGTGATTTGCAGCGCCGACAGGCGTTCTTCAACGAGCGCCTGCTTCTCCGCCGTCATCACAGGGACAGCCCCATGTAGCGAATAAGAAAGAACTTGACCCACGCCAGGGCTTCACGGCCATGGTTTTTCAGCCAGAAGTTGATCTCCTGCCTGGTCGGGCTGGGCACGCCCTGGGGTGCAAAGCCTTCGGCCTTGGCAATATCCATCGCCCGCGGCAGATGATAATCGCTGGTGATAATCAGCGGCTTGGAAAGCCCAAGCCCTTCAATGATCACCTTGGCGTTACGGATGTTCTGGTAGGTATCAAAGCTCACGGAATCGGTATAGACAAGCTCTGCGGGCACCCCCCGGGCAATGAGCAGATCGCGCATCACATCGGCCTCGGGCCTGGGCTCATCGCTCCCCTGCGCTCCGCAGGTGATGACCGGGCTGGGTGACGCCATATACATTTCCACGGCCTTGTTCAGCCGCCAGTCCAGCTGCACCGAGGGGTCGCCGTTTGGCAGTACCTGTGCGCCAAGCACTACGATTACATCGTAATCCGACGGTTCCGGCACGTTTTTTTCCCGGTAGACCGTATACCCGATCAGGCCGATATAGAAAACGAGTCCGATCACTGCGAGTATGACAAGCAATTTCAGTATCCCCCGAAGCGTTTTATTCAAAGGAGTTCCTCCGCGTCTGACCTATGATCAATTTTCAATTGTGCGGCGGCCACCTGCATCCCCGCATCGGCGGTTTTCACCAGGATACCCCCGCCCGTTGCCGATTGCCGGATGTACCCGTTGCGCACCATGCTGACGGCGCGCTCCTCCGATACAATCAGGTGATCCACCAGCACCACCTCGATTCCCGACAGCAGATTGGAGAGCATGCGGGTTGCCTCCAAATCCTGCGCGGAGGGCATCACGGAACCGCTGGGGTGGTTATGGCACAGCAGCACCGCGTGGGCGTTATGGGTCAGCACAGCGTCCATCACAATGCGCGGGTAGGCCGGTACGTCGCTGATTGAGCCTTTGGCAATCAGCACGTCTGCCAGGGTTTGCATCTGCCCGTCGAGGCAAATGGCGTAAAACAGCTCCCGCTTTTCGCCCTGCAGCAGCCGGATGCAGTAATCCACGGCCGCCTGCCGGCTGGCAAGCCTGGCCTTGTCCTCACTGCGGGTACGCATAGCCAGCCGGGCCGCGTCCTGCAGCAGCGGCAAAAAGGTGGCGGCGTATTCGCCGATACCTTCCACCTGCCGGAGCTGCTGGGGCGTTGCGTTGAGTACGCCATACAACGAGCCGAAGCGGTCGATGAGCTTATGCGCCAACGGGTTGACGTTCTTTTGGGGAATGGCATAGAAAAGCAGCAGCTCCAGCACCTCATGGGGCGCGAAGCCATCCAGGCCCTGTTTTGCATACCGCTGCCGCATCCGCTGCCTGTGTCCGCCGTGCTCCATACCATCCCTCTCCTCTGCGGGGTGATCCGTCCAGCAGATTATACCATGAAACCACTCCCGAAACAAAGCCGGAGTATTGCCTTTCCGGCGTATGATGTTACAACTTTTTGTGCAATTTTACTATCTCGTGCTTTATCTATGCATCTGTTTGTAGTATACTGAAAAAAGGAATTATACTACCGGAGGGGTTGAGGCGGTATGCAGACGTTGTGGACACAAATTCGCGACGTGCTGTGGAATGTCTTCAATCGGCCAACGCTGACGGATGCGCTGGATATTCTGATCGTCGCAGTGCTGCTGTACGGTCTGTTAATGCTTGCCCGCCAGACCCGCGCCAGCGCCGTGCTCAAGGGCCTGGTCATCCTCATTTTGGCCAGCTGGGTCAGCGATTTGCTGGGGCTGACCGCCATTAACTGGATCCTCCTCAATATTGTCAACAACGGCGCGGTTGTGATTGTGATCCTGTTTCAGCCGGAAATCCGCAAAGCGCTGGAGCAGCTTGGGCGCGGCACGCTGCGTGATAGCTCCCGGATGAGCGACGGCGCGGAGAACGAATATATCGTCCGAGAGATTACCGCCTGCCTGCTCAACTTAAGCCGCCGCCGCGTCGGCGCGTTGATCGTGTTTGAACAGAAAGTCGGTCTCAAGGACATTATCGAGACCGGAACCCTGATGGACAGCCATATTTCCGGCGCGCTTTTGGAGAACATTTTCGAACCCAACACCCCCCTGCATGACGGCGCGGTGGTCATCTGCGGTTCGCGCATCATGTCCGCCGGGTGTATCCTGACGCTCGCGGAGGGCATTGGCATCAGCCGGGAGCTTGGCACACGCCACCGCGCGGCAATCGGCGTCACCGAGGCGACCGATGCCGTAACCCTGATCGTTTCTGAGGAAACGGGCATCATCTCCGTAGCCCGCGCAGGCCGCCTGACGCGCCACCTGGACCGCGCGCTCTTGGAGCAGGTGCTGATTAAAATGTACCACCAGCGCGAAGAAGGATTGTGGTCGATGCTGTTTAGCCGCAGCAAGCGCCGGAAAGGAGACGCGGCATGAGCACGCCCATCGACGAAACCAAACCGGTTTCTTCAGAAAAACGGATTTTGAAGCACCTCTCGACTACCTTCCCCAAACGGCTGTGGTCTGCGGTGACGCATAACCTTCAATGGAAGCTGCTTGCGCTGTTTTTGGCTCTCCTTTTGTGGGTGGGTCTGATTTTGCAGGATCCGTCGCTGACGCGTGAACGCGTATTTACAGGCGTACCGGTGACGATTACCGGGTCTGATACGCTCCGCCGCAACGGATTCATCGTCACACAGGGGCTTGAGGAAGCCAACGCGGTCGTCAAGCTCAAGGTCGATGTTCCCCAGCAGCAATTTAACGAGGTCAACGCCCAGAACTATGCCCCGCGCATTGACCTGTCCAGAATCACCGAGGCAGGCGAGCAAACCGTGAAGGTTGCAACCACATCCTCCACGCTGTATGGCAACGTGACCGACGTGTCCCCGACTGATATCCCCATCGTGGTCGATGCTTACGTCACCAATTTCCGCATTACTGTACAGGTATCGGTTGTGGGAGACTATCCCATGGGTTTTTATGGTACCGATCCGGTGACGGATGTCTCCACCGTAACGGTCAGTGGTCCGGAAAGCATAGTATCCAGGATTGCAAAGATTGTTCTGGAGTACGATGTTTCCCTGCTGGATCCGCGCGCGTCCAGGCTGCAAACCGCGCTGGCGCTGCACTATGTGGACATCGACAACAATGAGCTGGATGCCACGCTGCTGGAGCCCACCAGCGGCGGCGTGCTTTTGCGGTCCATCGTTGTGGAGCAGTCTCTGTATCCGGTCAAGTCCATCTCCTTAAGCCAGACAGCGCTGACCACCGGAACGCCAAAAGCCGGCTTTGAGGTGAAAAGCGTGACCCTGTCGCCTGAAACGATTATCGCGGCAGGCGATCAAAACACGCTCAGCACGCTGGATACGCTGTTTGCGGAGAAACCGATTGATGTAGAAGGCCTGGATACGACGTTTACCGCTGAAATCAAGGTGACACAGCCAGATAATATCGTGTATATGAGCACACATACCGTAAAACTGACCGTAGAAATCGGTCAGACCCTGCAAACAGTGAATTTCGATCAGATCCCGGTATCCGTTACCGGTCTTTCGGACGGTATGTCCGCCGTGCTGCAAACCCAGCAGGTCAGCGTGGCGCTGACCGGACCAAGCAGCCTTATGTCGGTGATGAACGCCACTCGTATCAAGGCTTCGGTCGACGCTGACGGGGTTTCGTCCGGCACGTTTGAACTGCCTGTCACACTGGAAGTCTTCCATAACGATGCCCAGCAATTCACCTACACGATTGAGCCCCAAAGCGTAATCGTCACCCTTTCCGATCAATAATCCTGCGCCCCGAAAGGAATGCTGATGAACAGCTTCACCAATACAATCCTGACGCTTTTGCTCGGCTGGCTTCGTACGCTGCTTAATGCGGCCCGTGATTTTTTCTCCAGCGATTCAAGCACGGCGTTTTTTGCATTTTTCCAGGCCAATTGGCGGCTTTTATTTCTGGTGCTTTGCATTGTCGGGTTTTCGCTGGACATCATTGTCTACCTGGTACGCTGGCGGCCGCGTCCGGCATGGCGCAGGAAGCGCGCAAAGCGTAAGCATGCGGCCCCGCCGGTTGCACCTGCGGAGCCCTATGGTTTCGACGACTGGGATACCCTTTCGTCTCCCGCCGCCACTACGCAGTACGCGCCGATTCCCAAGGTTCCCTACAATGAATATGCGGCAGAGCCGACCATGAAGTACAATATCCCCTCCCGGCAAGCCGTACCGCCGATGAACACCGCGCCAGCAACAATCCCCTACACAACACCATATTATGCGCCGGAAGCCAATGCCTATCAGGAACAGATTCCCCAGCTGTATACCGATGAGCCCATCCCCGATCTGGCCCAGCAGACCATCGGCGGCCGGAAGCAAAGCCTTGCGTTTGGTATGCCGCCATCATTCGGCTCCGCGCAGTCTGAACCCGCCTACCATTACCCGGTGGACAACGCGCCCACCTTTGCCCCGCCGCAGTATGCCTATGGATACGAGCCTGCAGACCCTGCTGCGCCGCCGCTGCCTGCAGAACAGGTGAATGTCGGCGCGGAAGTGCGGGAGCCGCAAAGCTTTGTGCAGCCCAGCCCTAACTTCCGCCCCTTCTCAGATCGCGGCGAGGCGGATTTTTCACCCCCCAAGGCCAGAGGCCTGGGCGCTGTCGCCAAACGCGCCCGCAATCTTCTAAACTCCGACGAAGCCTCGGACGCATTGACCTACCGGGATTTTCAGCCGACGGTTGACGTATCCCAGGCCTTCCATTCACCCGTTTATCCCGAAAAGAAACCCGAAGGAGACGCGTAGCGTGCTGCCTGACACAAAATATATCGTTCTGATCGGCCATTTCGGAAGCGGTAAAACCGAGCTTGCGCTGGCGCTCGCCAGGCATTATGCCATGGATGGCGGTTCAACCGCACTGGTCGATCTGGATATCGTCAACCCGTATTTCCGCAGTTCGGATCATGAGAAATTGCTGCTTGAGGAAGGCGTCGACGTTGTGTCGCCTTCCTTTGCGCATTCCACGGTGGATGTACCCGCCCTTTTGGCCGATGTGCACAAGGTGTTCGATCCACAGCGGTACCGCCATGTGATTTTTGATGTCGGCGGCGATCCGGCGGGCGCGACGGCGCTTGGGCGCTACTATCCCTATATGCAAAAGGTGCGCGACCAGATGCGCGTGCTGTATGTGGTCAACCCCATGCGGCCGCTGACAGCCAGCGAAGACGCGATCTGTGCGCTGCTTTCGCACATGGAAGCCCGCGCGCGCATTGATGCCGATATGCTGGTCAACAACGCCAATCTGCAACGCCAGACTACCGCGCAGGATTTGATGGATGCGCAGGCGCTTCTGGAACGCGTTTCCAAACGCCTCTCCATTCCCGTCGGCATGGTTGCCGGGTATGGTCACCTGCAAGCAGGGCTTCCCCCGGCGATGCGGGATGTGTACTTCCCCATTGAGCCAATGATGCTCCCCGAATGGCTGGAGGACGACCGCGCATGATCCCATTGCCCCCAGCCTATACCGATAGAATGCGGGCCATGCTCGGCAGCGATGCAGACGACTTTCTAGGAGCACAGGAACAGCCCTATGTGCGGGGGCTGCGGTTGAATCCCCTGAAGATATCGGCCACACCGCTGGAAACGCTGATCGACGGTCTCGGCTCCGGCGTTCCGTGGGCGGACAACGGATTCTATTTGGATATCGAAAGCCAGGCAGGCAGTCACCCGCTGCATGCCTGCGGCGTATACTATATACAGGAGCCCAGCGCCATGCTTCCCGCACAGCTTTTAGGCGTACATCCCGGCGAAACGGTGCTGGATCTGTGCGCCGCGCCCGGCGGGAAAAGCACGCAGCTTGCCGCGCAGATGCGCGGACAGGGAACGCTGGTCTGCAACGAAATCGTATCCTCCCGCGCGGCAATCCTCAGCGGCAATCTGGAGCGCATGGGTGTACGCAATGCTTTGGTCGTTTCCCAAAGCCCCGATACGCTTGCGCAAACGTGGCCGCAGCTGTTTGACGCGATTCTTGTCGACGCTCCCTGCAGCGGCGAGGGCATGTTTCGGCGGCACCCCGAAACGCGCCTGGAATGGGACGAAGCGTCGCCCGCCCGCTGCGCCATTAGACAAAGCCTGATTTTGGAAAGCGCCGCGCGGATGCTGAAGGCTGGCGGACGGCTGTGCTACTCCACCTGTACCTTCAGCCCCGAAGAAAACGAAGGTGTCATCCGCACCTTTTTGTCATCCCATCCGGAATTTGAGCCTGTCGATTTCACCGTTCCCATCGGAAACGGACAAACGCTGCGTTCTCAAAGCGGTTCTGTGCGGCTCTATCCGCATATGGTACGTGGCGAAGGGCATTTCGCTGCGCTGTTGCAAAAAACGAATATCCGCGCGGAGGAGGAACGCCCTACTGCCCTGCTGTCTGCTGAAACGGTGTTTACCGCGCCGGACAGGCAAAGCAGGGATGCGTTTCAGGCGTTCTGGGCGGAAGGCTCCCACTCCGAACCGCCGGATGCGAACGCCATGATCGGAAACCTGCTCATCGTTTCGCCGCCGTTGCCCCCACTGACCGGGCTGAAAGCCTACCGCGCGGGGCTCTCGCTGGGACGGATCAAAGGCAAGGTATTCCTGCCCGACCATGCCCTGGCGCTTGCCGCGCCGCCGCTTCCCCTGCGTTCCATCGCGCTGGAGGAACAGCAGATCGCACCCTACCTGCACGGCGATGCGCTTCCGGCTGGCGATGTTCCGCCCGGCTTCTATATCGTATCCTGTTTTGGGCTGCCGCTTGGCTTTGTAAAGCACAGCGACAGGCAGTTGAAGAACCATTATCCCAAGGGACTGAGAAGGCCCTCAGGTTAACGGTATATCCGTAGATACGCTGTATACGCCAACAAACTTCCCTTGACGCGAAGAAAAATAGACCGCATCCCCCCGATGGTTGAATATGGCATGCGGGTGGGCATCCTGCCCGAGCCAATCCGTGCCATGCTTGCACAGCGGTGTCCAGGTCAATATTTTCCGATCCCAGTCCGCATATACAAGACTCACATATTCAGCGTTCTTTTGGTGCGGGTCCGCGCCAAAATCGGTAGAGTTGAAGCGCTTAGGCGGAGTATCCTCCGGGCGTTTGTAATAGCCGTCGCAAACCAGCGTTCCGCTGTTCCCGACCGTGAAATGCCCGTAGGCGTTATATTCCGCGGGCAGCGCAATTTCAATGATGCCGCCTGCTTTAAGATCGTATCGGCCAACGAACGCCGGACCGTGATCATACGCCCCGTGATAGATCACATGATTGCCATCGGGCGACCACATCTCATGGCATACCCAATCCGCCGCGCTGCGGCCATCACCAGCATTGCGCAGCTGTCGGTGTACATGCCCGTCGAACAGGTTCATCCGGCGAATGCCGCAATCAAAACTTGGCCATTCGTTATTATATAGAATCCACTCGCTGTTTGCAGGGTGAAACTGCACATGCGTAATCCAGCAGCGTGGCACTGGCTCGCACAGCGTCTCCCTTCCGGTCCTCGTATCATAGACATGCAGATAGGAGTTGAGATTTTCATCCTGCACGCGGGCGTCGATATCGTATACTGGGCGTTTGTCCAGGCCCGTTCCTTGCGTATCGGGATCGAAATCCAGAATCCGTGCGTCCGTCGTCGGCACACATAAATACCGCCCGTCGTTGCTGACATGGGTAAACGCGGTCATCTGCCTATCCGGGATTTGGTTCAGCCGGCGAATCTTGCCATCCGGCTCGACCGCGCAGATATCCCTGTTTTGAATGAAGTAAACAACTTCCCGGACAGGATCCAGACACACGCTCGCCTTGCCGAGACCGCTGTTCTCCGTACCGTCGAAATATACGTAGGACTTGAGCGTCCCCGCGTTGTTGCGCGTCAGCATTCGTTCTTCACCCGATACCAGGTCATGAACATATACGTTCGGCGATCCAGAACGGTCGCTGATCAAATATAGATGCCTGTCGTCGCAGCTGAGCGACGAACCTGTGAAATACAGCATTTGCGTGTTGCCCCGCGAATGCAGGGCGACAGTTTTGGGCGTATTCATTTGCTTTCCCTATCCTTATTTCGATTCAAGCAATTGCTTCATCTGCATGAGCGCAGCCTCGGCGCTGCCATCCTGCGGCAGTCTGCCGGACTTCAGCCGGAACTCAAAATCCAGCAAAAAATCATACACGGCCTTCAGCTGTTCCTTCCCATAACGCATAGTCTGCGACTGCATCCGCCGCACGGCAAACGGCGGAATCTTTAAAAGCGAAGCCAGCTCTCCCTGCGGTGTGCGCTCGTCCAGCAAACAGCGCATCTGGTAGAGTATCCGGTATTGCCTTAGCAGCATGGCCAGAATCAGCATCCTGTCCTCGCCGCCCTCCAGCACCCGGTGCATGAGCAAGAACGCTTCGCCGTAGTTTCCGGCGACCTGCGAATCGACCATCTGGAAGACGGTGGATTCCAGTGACTGTACGGTAATTACGGCAATATCATCTTGCGTAACCGTATCACGGTCGCCCACATAATCCGCGAGCTTTTCGATTTCCTGCTTTAGCAATGCCGCGTCGCTGCCGACCGCGAACAGAAAACGCTCCGCCACGGCGCTTGACATAGTCTTTCCCAGCGCGCGCATGGAGCGGATAATCCAGTCGATCGCGTCCTGTTCGGTCATGGGCGAAAAATCAACCACGGCCTGTTCGCCGTTGAGAAAGCCATACAGCTTCCTGCGCTTATCCGCCTTGCCCTTGACCAGGAACACCAAACAAGTTGTGGGCGACGGCGACCGCAGGTATTCGATGATGCGATCCGTGTCGCTTTCATCAGCGCTCTTGCCCGTGGAAAACAGGCTGAAGTCGCGCACCAGCACGACGCGTTTTTCGGCCATGGCGGGCAGGGTTTCCGCCGCGGCGATCAGCTCGTCCGCCGCAGGGTTTGCAAGCTCGGTCAGGTTCATCTGCTCCATGCCTTCGGGCAGCATACGGCCGCACAGGGTTTTCACCGCCTGCGCCTTGATATATTCCTCTTCACCCTCAAATACGTACACGGGTTTGAGGTCGTTTTTCTTCAAGGTTTCAAAAAATCTGAGGTAATTCAATGCGTTTCCTCCGGAATATAGCGATAGGCGCGGTAGCTGCCGTTTGCAGGTACGATGGTAATCTCTCCGGCGTCCTCCGTGCTCAGCACCGATACGCCATATAGGCTCAGGCGTTCCAGTGTCGAAGGCGCGGGCAGCGAGTCCGATCGGACACTGATCACGGCCAGCGAGGGGACAACGGTTTGCAAAAACGCCTCCTGGGTTCCCGTTCTGCTGCCATGATGTCCGACCTTCAAAACATCCGCCGGTACGGCAAGATACTGCTCATACAAAGTGCCGTTATCTCCAACGCTCAGGATGCGTACGCCGCCCAGGGTGATCAGCATCGCCATGGATCGGTCGTTAGGGTCGATTCCCTCGCGGGTGCGGCCTTCCTGCGGCCAGAGCACGTCGATGGTAGTTTCGGGAAATGCAAGGCTATCTCCTGCCTTAAGCTCGGTGACCGGGATGCCCTCATCCCGCAGCCTTTGCAGCACACCGAGTATCTCACTGGCGTAACCATGCAGTGTATAATCCACCGGGATATACACGTGGCCGATCCTGATATTGTGATCCAGAATCGCTTCCAGACCACCTGCGTGATCCGAATGCAGGTGGGTTAGAATCAACGCGTCCAAATCCCGTCCCTCCGCCAGCAGTCGGTTGAGCATCTCGCTGCCGGTATTGCCCGTATCGATGCCGATCGCTGTACCATGGTCGACAATCAGGGCAGAGTCCGCCCATCCCACAGATAACTGATGATAGCGAAGGGGCGGCGGCGCGGTGAGGATAGACCCTGTCACCGCGATCACAGCTACAGCGGCAACGGCAATCAGCCGCCTGCGGACGGACGCGCGTATGAATTGCGATATTGTCACCGCGCAGCACAGCGCGGCTACGCATATCCAGGCATCCGGCGTCGCCATGCGGATTTCCGCAAACGGCAGCGCGGCGGAAAGCCGCACAAGCCACAGTACCGCATCGCTCAACCCAGTCGCGACAGCGCCGAGTATAACACCCAAAGCGCTTCCAAGCCAGGGTATCCATATAACCAGTGTTGTGACCGCATACAGGGGTACCAGAATGCCAACCACCGGGACAACCGCCAGGTTGAACGCCAAGCTGTAGGGATAGAAAAGATGGTAGTATGCCGCAATGGGTAAAAGCACGCCCAGCTGCGCCGAAAGCGTGACCGCCAGCGCCTGCTTGAAGCGGTGCAAAATCCGCTGCACATGGTATTTGAAAACAAGCTGCCGCTTCACACGCACGTACGGCCATAAGCGTTCCAGCCCTTGCATGAACCGCGGGTACAGCAACGCGATGCCGGCGATAGCCGAAAACGAGAGCACAAAACCGGCCGAAAACAGCTGCAGAGGATTGATGATGAGCACGATCAACATGGCAGTGGAGATCACCGTAACCGGATTGGGCTTTCGCCCGAACGCGCTTGCGATAACCCATAATAAAACCATGACCGCCGCCCGCATGGACGATACGGCAAAGCCCGTCACCCCGCAGTAGACAAGCAAAAAGACGGCGACCACGGGTATCTGCCATGTTTTGCGCATGCGCAGCCGGGTAAGCAGCCAGAGCAGCGCCATCGACAGGATGCCTACATGCAGCCCCGATACCGCCATGATGTGCGCCACGCCCGCGCGCTGAAACGCCGCATAATCGTCCTCCGCCAATACGTTGCTTTCGCCAAGCAGCATAGCCACGGCCAGATCCGCGCGCGCTCCCATCACGGGTTGCAGTTTTTCATAGCAGGCCGCCGCGATGTGCCCGGCGTAGTCCGCCCAGTGCGTATCGCCCGAAAGAAGCTCCACATCCTGCACGCTCGTGATCCCAAAACGCAGACCGTTTTCCAGCATCCAAAGGGAAAAATCGAAATCGTACCGGTTTTCCTTGGGATACGGGTGGTAAACCTTGCCGGAAAAGCGAATTTGCTGTCCGTCCAGGAGCTGCACAGGCGGCTCGTCGCCATCCACGTAAATTGTGGCATAGGCCATGCCCGGTTGTGTTTCCCCGTCCAGTGTGATATTGGCTACGCGGAAGGAAACGTTGCCCGAGCTGCTGATTTTGGAATCGCCATACACCGTGGCGGTGATCGTTTCATATTTCCCTTCCGCCGGCATGGGCGGGTTGAGCCAGTGCATTGTCCAAAGCAGGGAAAGCATCAGCGCGACAGGCAAAAGGCAAAGCCGAATCTTTAGCCGCAGCCATCGCAGCGGCAGGATCGCAAGCACCGCAACCGCCAACAGCCACAGCGGCCATAGCCCGGCCGTTACGTTTGTCGCCAGCCAGATTCCGGCAACAAAAAAGCCCGCAAGCGCAGGCAAAAACAGGTTGCGTTCGTTATGTGAAGCGATGTGTTTCTTCATTGAACGCTTTCCAGCAGGCATACCGCGTATGCCGTGATTCCCTTCTCCTCACCCTCAAAGCCCAGGCGCTCGGTGGTGGTCGCTTTCACGCTCACCTGACCTACATCCAGCCGCATGCAGTCCGCCAGCGTTTCGCGCATTTGCCCGATATACGGAGCGAGCTTTGGGCGCTGGGCGGCGATGGTGATATCCACATTCACAGGCGTATAGCCTTTTTCGGCAACACGTTCCATCACTGCTTCCAGCAGCTTCAGGGAGGAAATGCCAAGGTAGCGGTCATCGGTATCGGGAAACTGCTTGCCGATATCGCCCAGGGCCAGCGCGCCCAGCAGCGCGTCCATCAGCGCGTGGGTGGCGACATCCGCGTCGCTGTGCCCGGCAAGGCCCAGCTCATGCGGCACATCAACGCCGCAAAGAACAAGCTTTCGCCCTTCTGTGAGTGCGTGTACATCCATGCCAAACCCGATGCGCGTCATGCGTCCTCATCCTCCAGTATGGCCATTGCGAGCTTGAGGTCAAACTGTGTTGTCAGCTTGATGTTCCTGCTGCTGCCCTCGGTAAGGTATACCTTCATGCCCGCATGCTCCAAAAGCGCGGCGTCGTCCGTGCCGAGAAACCCGTCGCGCTTTGCCGTATCATGCGCCTGTTTGATCAGCGGTACCTGAAAGGCCTGCGGCGTCTGCATGGCGCGCAGGTGATCCCGGTTGACGGTATCGAGCACCTCACCCGCATCGCTGACCCGCTTGATCGTATCGTGAACGGCGACCGAGGCTACGCCTGAGCCGCGCTCCTGCGCGGACTTAAGCGCCCGGGTGATGATATCCTCCGTAATCAGTGCGCGTGCCCCGTCGTGAATCAGCACGATATCCGCGTCATCCGGAAGGGCCTGCAGGCCATTGTATACCGAAGCCTGGCGCGTATCGCCGCCTAGCGTAACCGTATACACGAAGCGGGAAAGCCCGAACTGGCGGACAATGCCTTCCATGCGCTGTGTCTCCTCCGGTCTGGCGACGATCACCGCGCCCGCACAGATGCCCGTGAACGGCACAACGGCGCGCACAATGACGGGAATACCGCGAATGGGGAGAAATACTTTGTTGTCCTCCCCGCCCATGCGGCTGGAGCCGCCGCCGCCAAGAATGAGCGCGTATGCTTTCATCAGCCGCGCTCCGCCCGGATGGTATCGTCCTCTTCCAGCACCTCATAGAGGTCCGCCGCGCCTTCCTTGCGCACGGTTTCTTTCACGTCGAGCACCTTGTATCTGCCCACGCGGTTGCCAAAGCGTATCTCCATCACGTCGCCCACCTTCACGTCCGCGCCGGGTTTGGCGGTGCGGCCGTTGAGGCTCACGCGCCCGCCGGAGCAGGCGTCGTTGGCTACGGTGCGGCGCTTGATGATACGCGACACTTTTAAGAATTTATCCAGTCTCATAGGTTTACATTTCCTCCCGCCCTGCCAGCAACAGGATGGCACGGGCAAAGATTTTCGCGTTCTGGATGAGGGTGTCGATCTTGATATACTCATCCGCCTGATGCGCGGTTTCGGGTTCGCCGGGGAACAGCGCGCCAAAGGCAACGCCCTCCTGCAGGCAGCGGGCATAGGTGCCGCCGCCGATGGCAATACACTCGCGCGGACGACCGGTTTGCATATAGTAGGCATCGAGCAGCGCCGTTACCAGCTTGGAATGGGGTGACACATGATGCGGAGTCTTGAAGTGCAGGGTGTCCACGGTGAATGCGTCGCCAAGGGTCGCCTGGATGGTCTTGATCACGCTTTCGCCATTGCACAGCAGCGGATAGCGGATGTCGATCTCGGCATAGAGTCCCTGTTCGTCGTAGCGCAGCACGCCCAGGTTCAGGGTCAGGTCGCCGCTGGTCATGTCCTTGCACTTCACGCCAAGGCTTTCGCCGTCGTACTCCAGGCCGATCACATCGGCCAGGGTTTTCAGCGGCCCCTGTACGCCGATGGCGCGCAGCATAAGCAGCAGCTCGCCAAGCGCGTTTTTAGCGCTTTCCGGCATGGACGCGTGCCCGGCGATGCCCTTGGCGGACAGGCGGATACCGCCCTCGGTCTCCCTGGCTTCCACGCCCATGAGCATTTCTTTGGATAAGCGGTTGATCTCCTCGCACAGCGCCGCATCGCCCTCGATGATCGCCGAAGCCTTGCCGGGGATGACGTTATGGCGTTCGCCAACGGCGATTTGCTTCACCTTCAGGCCGTCCTGCGCGGGCTTGGCCCGCAGCGCCAGGGCCAGCAAGCCCTTCTCGGTGTTGATGACAGGGTACATCGCGTCGGGGCTGAAGCCCTCGCAGGGCATATCGGCATACTTTTGATAATACGCCATGTCCTCCATGCCGCTTTCCTCGTCGCAGCCCAGAATCAGGCGCACTTCGCGGCGCAGAGGCTTTCCGGATTCCAATACGGCTTTCATCGCGTACAGCGCAGCCACCGCCGGGCCTTTATCGTCGCTCGCGCCGCGGCCGATGACCTTTTCGTCGTCGGTCACGCCCGCAAAGGGATCGACCGTCCAGCCATCGCCCACCGGAACGATGTCCAGATGCGTCAGGATGCCCAGCGGGTCAACGCCAGCCGGGCCCAGGCTGATATCGCCCGCGTAGCCCTCATGGTCGCGCACCTGGAAGCCCATGGCCTGCCCATCGGCAAGGGCGGCATCCAGCGCAAGGCGAACCTCCTTGCCAAAGGGCGCGTTTTCCTGTGCCTCGCCCTTCAAGCTGGGATGTGAAAGCCATTTTTGCAGGGTTTGTATCATATCGTCTTTGTGATCGTCAATCCATTGGCTGATCTGTTCCATTGTGTCCTCCCTATTTAACGCGCGTGCTTCTTCACGGCACGCTCCAAGAGTTCCAAAGCTTTCAGGGTTTGGCTGTGCGGGCAGGCGAAGTTGATGCGCAGGAAGCCGTCGCCCGATTCACTGTCGAAGAACGAGCCTTCCGAAAACGCTACGCCCTCGGCGTAGGTCGCGTCCATCAGCTCCTTGCAGGACAGGCCGTAGGCGCGCAGGTCAATCCAGCCCATGTAGGTCGCTTCGATAGGCGAAAGCACGGCCTTTGGCAGCCTTGCCGTGAGCTCGCGTCTGAGAAGCGCGCGAGCCTCGTCCAGGTATGGAAGCAGCCCTTCCAGCCACGCGTCGCCGTGGCGGTAGGCAGCCTCGGTGGCCTCCAGCGCGAAGATGTTCACACCGAACGCGCCGACATGGTCCATGAATGTCGTAATCGCGGTCTTGATCGCCTGGTTGCGCGTGAGCAATACCGCCTGCCGCAGACCCGCGATGTTGAAGGTTTTGGTCGCGCTGGTCAGCACCGCAATCTTAGCATCTTTCGCCGTATCCAGCAACAGCACGGAGGTAAACGCGTCCTTATCGTACACGAAGCCGGAATGAATCTCGTCGGAAATCAGCGTTGTACCGTAGTGCTTGCAGAGCTGGTAGATTGTCTCCAGCTCCTCGCGGCTCCACGCGCGGCCAACCGGGTTGTGCGGGTTGCAGATCATCATCAGCTTCACACCGGCGCTGAGCTGCGCTTCCAACTGAGCAAAGTTGATGCTGTAGCGGCCCGCATCGTCCCGCAGCAGGGTGTTTTTCACCACCTTGCGCCCGTTGACCTGCGCGGAGGTGAAAAACGGTCCGTAGACCGGCGGCTGAATCAGTATGGAGTCGCCCGGTTCCGTTAGCGACAGGATCGCAGCCTTCATGCCGGTCACCACGCAGGGAATGGTCGCCTGTTCGTCTTTTTCAAGCTGCAGCCCGTGGCGGCGGCGGTAAAAATCGAGCATGGCCTCCACACCGCTTTCGCGCTGGTAGGTATAGCCGTATACGGGGTGCCCGGCGCGGGCCTGGAGCGCGTCTACAATCTCCTGTGCGCAGCGGATATCCATATCGGCGACCCACATGGGCAATAAACCGTCCTGTTTGTTCTTCCAGAGTCCGTCCCATTTCTCGCATGCCGTACAGCAGCGGTCCACGGGGCCGTCAAAAAACGCGGTATCGTACTTCATAGCTCTTCCTTATCGTTTATATTTTGTTTCGGGGATTCTCGCAGCAGATCACCCAAAACCCGGCTTTTTTCGTGAGAATCTCCACAGTTTGGAACAGGGTCTGCAAATACTGAACGGCCGAGGGCGCGCCCTGCTGCTTGCGAATGACCAGCATGAACCTGCCGCTTGCATTCAGCGCGTTGGCGGCGTCTGCAAACATTTGGTAGATGACCTGTTTCCCGGCGCGGATGGGCGGGTTTGTGACGATGAGATCAAACGTTTTCCCGGCCACGGCGGCGAAGCCGTCGCCCTGTAAAACCACCGCGTCCACAGCGTTTTGTTTGGCGTTTTGTTCCGCCAGGGCAGCCGCGCGGGCATTGATGTCCGTCATGGTCAGCCTTGCGGCCGGGTATTTCTTTTTCAAGCTCACACCGATAGCGCCATAGCCGCAGCCCATATCCAGCACGTCGCCCACAACGGTCTCCGGCAGCGCGGCCAGCAGGGCTTCCGACCCCTTGTCGATCTCGGTGCGGGAGAAAACGCCGCTATCGGTCAAAAACGTCAGGCTTTGACCGCGATACTGGGCCTGGAACGAAAGCGGCTTATGCTCGCTTTGCGGTGCCTGCGTATAATAATGGTCAGCCATGTCGCTCATCCCCATCCATCGCGGCCGCCCGGTACAGCGCGGCAATTTCATCCTTGCGCAGCGCGCGGTATACGCCGCACGGGATATCCAGCGTCAGCGGCCCGAAGGCCTGACGATGCAGGGCTGTTACCCGCAGCTGCAGCGCCCCGAACATGCGCTTGATCTGGTGGTACTTCCCTTCCCGTATCCGCACTTTGGCATGGCTCTCGCTTGCCGATGCGCTGACAACCGAAAGCTCGGCAGGCAGCGCCGTGAAGTCTTTGAGCGGCACGCCCTGCCGGAACAGGGCGATGTGCTCCTCCGTAAGCTCGCCGTCCACGGTGGCAAGGTATTCCTTCCAAACATGTGTTTTTGGCGCAAGCAGGCGGTGGCACAGGGTTCCGTCGCTGGTGAACAGTAAAAGCCCGGTTGTATCCTTATCCAGCCGCCCCACCGGCATGACATCCCGTACCTGCAAGGGTTTAGGCAGGAGGTCCATCACCGTTTCGGCGTTTCGGTCGCGCGCGGCGGTCAATATGCCCGCCGGCTTGTGCAGCATCCAATATTGATAGGGTGTATCCTGAAGCCTTTGCCCGTCCAGGCAGACCTCGGCATTGTCCGTATCGGCCTTGCAGGCCGGGTTGGTCTGTACGGTACCGTCAATGGTCACGCGGCCCGTACGGATGAGCCTTGCCGCTTCGCTGCGGGTTCTTTCGCCGCTCTGGGCCAGGAGCTTGTCCAGCCGTGTTGCCGCCATGGCGTTACCGCGGTTTGCGCCCGCCCTGCACCGGCATATCCTGATACAGCGGGGGCAATTGTTCCTGAGGGTCGGGATTCCCGGATTCCTGCTTTTCCGCCAAGCGGCGGAGCCTGGCCGTGGCAAAGTATGCCGTGATGATACGGCGGGCAGGCACTAGCGGCAGCCAGCAGACGAAAAACACCAGGGCAATCAAACCGTATGGCAATGTCATCTCCGGCAGGGTGGTTTCCCCTGTCAAAAGATCCATGACGTGCAGGGTGAAATCTGTCATCGCTTCCTTGGGCACGATGGCATTGTAGAGTACGATCAGCACGGGCAAAAGGAGAACCAGATTGATCAGCGAGACGGCCAGCTGCTGCAAGCGTCTGCCGCGCAGCGAACGCCTGGCCTCAAAGCGCGGGTTCTTGTCGTGTTCCGTCGCTTCCGCCCAGATATAGCGATACGCGCTGTTGCGCATGATGCCAAAGAGCAGCAGAAGTATGGATACCCCCGCAATGATCAGCAAAAACACAATCCCTTCGCCAAAGCCGCCGGGCACCGTATTTTGCGTACCGCCGAAAATCCCCGCAAAGAAGTTGCCGATTCCCTGCCAGATTCCAGCTATCGACTTTCCCAGGGCATCGATATCCGCCACCGGCTGGGTAAAGGCTTTGGTGTCAAACAGCAGCGCATACCCCGCCGCGCCAAAGGCGAGCAGCGGAATGGCCCACTTGAGCACATGCAGCAGGTACAAAAACCCCTCGGCCACCTTTTCCCCGTACAGGGAAAAGCTGAACGCGGTTTTCAGGGAGAACGGTTTGGCATGGTAGCGATCAATCAGCGCCTGGGCGAAGCTGTACCGAAGCGGCAAAACGATGAAGAGCAGGAGTAGCGGTGTCAGCAGCGCCAGATACCGCAGCGCCGATCCCTCGGCAATCCAGAACATAGCGCCAAGCGGCGCAAGCGCGGCTGCGAGCACCAGTGTGGATAAAAACGCGTGCAGCAGCACGGACAGGTAAAATAGCACGGGATTTTGCCCGCCGGAATGCACGGGTCCGCGTTGTATGGGCTGCATCGTTGATCCTCCGTTCTGTTAACCGGTCAGTGCAGAAGGTTCGCGCTCATGGCAATCCAGCGCGGGGTATTGTTGTACAGGTTTTTGAGCGCCTGGCGCATTCCGTCTGTCGGACGAATACACAGCATCGACGCCATGACCTCTTCCAGGTCTCTGTAAGACACGTTTTGCTTGACCAGGAAGCGCAAATCGTCGGCCGCTTCGCTGGCGCGCCATTCAGGGCGCAAGTTACCGTAGAGCTCGTTTTGCATGGCCTCGTTGAGGGCCACTTCCTCGGCAAGCACGCCGTTCATGCCGCCCAGGAGCGATTCCTCCGTCAGCGTGATAGCCGCGTTTACCCTGCCGCCTAGCGTCCACAGGAGCCTGTAGGGGTCGGCCAGCGCCGGATGCAGGAGCACGATCTGCCGGTTGTCGTCTGTGATGTACTCAAAGCTCGCCCGCATGTAACGGTCAGCGATCACATCCGCCCAGTCGGCCTTGGACTTGAGCACGTCGCGCCTGAACATTTCACGCGGCTGTTTGGCAGGCAAAAAGCCTGTGATGTATAAAAGACCGTGAATGGTTACGTCGTAGCGGAACGTGCGGGTTCTGGCGCTGGAATGCTTTTCCTTGGTGAACGCCTTGATCAGCGGGTCTCGCAGCTCCTGAGCCAGATCCAACGTCCAGGTTTCGCCGACAGACTGAAAGGAGCACCACAGCCTGCGCTGCAGCGCTTCGGCGGCAGGGATTTCCTCCCAGTTCTTGGAGGTCAGCCGCCCGCCCATGAGCAGCAGCTGCTCCAGCAGCGCGTTTTCTGCGGAGGACAGATAATGCGCTTCGTGCGGCAGGAGGCCTAATACCAGCGATCGCAGCTTTTTAACCGTGATCAACTGTTTATCCGGCATCTCCGACGCGTAATAGGATTGCTCGAACCACTG
>DAIOVG010000003.1:0-48132 GCA_036759125.1 Candidatus Limiplasma sp. | reverse complement strand
GATGGTCTCCTTCGGGCGCGCCAGCGAAATCCTTTTGACGCAGCCCGAACAGGAAGACCCCGACAGCCTGCGCCCGCCGCTGGACCAGGATATCGAGTTTGACCACGTGGGCTACGAGCACGAAGCAAACACCCCGGTCCTCAAGGACGTGAACTTCACCGTCAAGCAGGGGCAAACGGTAGCGATTCTGGGCGCGACGGGCTCTGGCAAATCGACGCTGATGAACCTGCTGCAGCGCCTGTATGATGTAAAACAGGGCGAGATCCGCATCGGCGGCGTCAACTTGAACCGCATCTCCAAATCCTATCTGCGTTCCCGCGTAGGGCTGGTGCTGCAGGAGCCGTTCCTCTATTCCCGTTCCGTAAAGGACAACATCGGCATCGCCAAGCGCGATCCGTCCTTGGAAATGGTGCGCGCCGTTGCCAGAACCGCCTCGGCCGACGACTTCATCAATCACTTTGAAAAGGGCTACGATACCATGGTCGGCGAGCGGGGCGTAACCCTCTCCGGCGGCCAGAAGCAACGCGTGGCCATCGCCCGGACGCTGCTCAAGGATAACGACATCCTGATCTTTGACGACAGCCTCTCGGCCGTGGATACCGAAACCGACCGCGCCATCCGCGAAGCGCTCAAAGAGGCGCGCGGCGAGCTGGCCAAATCGGCCACCACCTTCATCATCAGCCACCGGCTGACCACCCTTGCCGAAGCGGACGTCATCGTCGTGCTGCAAAACGGCATGGTCACCCAACTCGGCTCGCACGAGGAGCTGGTCAAGCAGGAAGGCCTCTACAAGCGCATCTACCAAATCCAGGCCGCGCTTGAGGAAGAACTGGCCGACGAGGCGTAATTCACAGTTATTCACGCATGACACAACAATAAGTAAGCGTAAGGGAAACGACGATGAAAGACTGTATGCGATGGTGAACCGGATTTTCGTCAGATCGGGATTGCGCAGCCTGACATAGTAGCAGCGCTACGTTGAAGGCTGCGCGGCCTGAGCTGGAGGAAATCAGGCCGCCAGCGTATATAGGATTTCAAGGAGTTTTCCTGAAGCGAAAGGATAACGATATGCAATATCATGAGGAAGAGACCTACAGCAAATCCTTTGACCTCGGCCCTTGGAAGAAGCTTTTCAGTCTCGCAAAGCCCTTCTACAAGCATCTGATCGGCATCATCATCACGGCGGCGTTCGTCGCGGTGATCGAGGTCATCTTTCCCCTGCTCAAACGGCAGGCGATTGACGGCTTCGCGGCGACGGGCGACCTGTCCGGCCTGGTGCCGTTCATTCTGCTCTACGCCGCGCTGATCCTGGCGTTCGGGTTCGGGGTCAACCTGTTCATCCGCCTGTGCGGGCAGGTGGAGGTGGGGCTGTGCCGCCACATCCGCCGCACCGCCTTCACGCGCCTGCAGGAGCTGCCGTTTTCGTTTTACGACAAGACCCCCGTCGGCTACCTGATTGCCCGGCTGACCAGCGATACTCAAAGGCTTGGCGACACCATCGCCTGGGGACTGCTGGACATCGGCTGGTCGACCTTCTACCTGCTGATCGTTTCGGTAGCGATGTTCGTACTCAACTGGAAGCTGACGCTGATCACCCTGGCAGTCGTACCGCTGATGGCCGTCATTACGGGCTACTTCCAGGTGAGGATCCTCAAAAGCTACCGCGAGGTGCGCAAGATCAATTCCAAAATCACCGGCGCGTTCAACGAGGGCATCATGGGCGCGAAAACCACCAAGACCCTTGTGCGCGAGGACGCGAACTTCCAGGAGTTCAAGGAACTGACCTTCTCCATGCGCAAGTCCTCCATCCGTGCGGCGGTGCTCTCGGCCGGGCTGTACCCGCTAATCACTGGGCTTGGCGGCTTTGCCACGGCTTTTCTCTTGTGGAAGGGCGGGCACGACGTGTTTGTGCTTAAGTCCATCTCCATCGGCACGCTGACGGCGTTCATCAGCTACGCCACGCAGATCTTCGAGCCGATCTCCAGCATCGCCCGCATCTTCGCCGAAGCCCAGCAAAGCCAGGCCGCGGCAGAGCGCGTGATATCGCTGATCGAAACCGAGCCCGAGATTGCCGATACCCCCGCCGTGGTAGAACTCTTTGGCGACAACTTCAACCCCAAATGCGAAAACTGGCCCGATCTGAAGGGCGATATCGAGTTCAGAAACGTTACCTTCCAATATACCAACGGCGAGAAGGTGCTCAAGAACTTCAACCTGACCGTCAAGGCGGGCGAGACCATCGCGCTGGTCGGTGAGACGGGTTCGGGCAAGTCCACCATCGTCAACCTCCTGTGCCGCTTCTACGAGCCCACCGAGGGCGAGATCCTGATCGACGGCGTGAACTACAAGGAGCGCAGCCAGCTCTGGCTGCAAAGCAACCTCGGCTATGTATTGCAGCAGCCGCACCTGTTCTCCGGCACAATCGCCGACAACATCCGCTATGGCAAGCTGGACGCCACCGACGAAGAGGTGAAGGAAGCCGCCACGCTGGTCAGCGCGGACGAATTCATCGCAACGCTCGAAAAGGGCTACGATACGGGCGTCGGCGAGGGCGGAAACCTGCTGTCCACCGGACAGAAGCAGCTGGTGTCCTTCGCCCGCGCGCTGATCGGCCGCCCAGCCATCTTCGTACTGGACGAGGCTACCTCATCGGTCGATACCGAGACCGAGGTCAGGATTCAGCACGCCATTCAAACGGCGCTTGCGGGCCGTACGAGCTTCATCATCGCCCACCGGCTGTCCACCATCCGCGGCGCGGACCGCATCCTGGTCATTCAGGACGGTGAAATCACCGAAGCCGGAAGCCACAAGGAGCTGTTAAAGCTCAAGGGCTACTACCACGACCTGTACGTAAACCAGTTCCGCGACGAACGCGAAAAGAGTTTGCTGGCGGAGGCGTAAACCACACGATTGCTCATTAACCTTCCGCAATATCGTGAGCGTTCGCACGAATACACACCAGAAATTGACGCTTCTGCAAGCAGTGCTTATAATGGTTGCAGAAGCGTCAATTTTCGGAGGATTTTGCCATGCACCGCGAACCGTTTGTCAAGCTTTCGCCCGTATTCAAGGATTATCTGTGGGGCGGCCAAAAACTAAAGGCCCTGTACGGCACGCAGGATGAGCGCGTCGCCGAGGCGTGGCTTGTGTCCGTCCATCCCGACGGTCCCAGCATCGTGGCCGAAGGCCGGTACGCGGGCATGCCGTTTCCAGGCTATTTAGCTGCGGAGGAAGCACGGGACGCGTTTCCGTTTCTGATCAAGCTGATCGACTCCGCGCAGAAGCTCTCCGTGCAGGTGCACCCGGACGACGACTATGCCAGGGTGCACGAAAACGATCACGGCAAAAACGAGATGTGGATCATTCTGGAAGCCGAGAAAGACGCGTACCTGTACATCGGCTTCAACCGCGACATCAGCAAGGACGAGCTGAAGGCCCGCATCGCCGACGGCACCGTGGAGGACGTTTTGCACAGGGTACCCACGCAGGCGGGCGATATATACTACATCCCGGCGGGAACGGTGCATGCCATCGGCGAGGGGAACCTGATTTTGGAGGTACAGCAGTCCTCCAACGCCACCTATCGCCTGTACGATTATAACCGCCGCGATGCGCAGGGAAACCTGCGGCCGCTGCATTTGCAAAAGGCGCTGGACGTACTGGACAGCCATCAAACCGATACGTCCGGGCAGCCGCATCAACGCCAAAGCATGCAATGTCCCTACTTCTCCGTAGAGCGGCTCACGGTCAGCGGCCGCGCGGAGCTGGCAATGACTGCGGATTCCATCGCGGCCGCCGTATGCGTCGGCGGCGAAGGCGCGCTCCGGCGGCAGGGGCAGGAAACCGCCCTTATACGCGGCGACAGCGTTTACCTGCCCGCAGGCACAGCCCCGGCCGAGGTATCCGGCGAGATGGAGCTCATCGTCGTCCGTTCCGCCGCAGGCAAGCCCTGATCATTTTCTAAGACCGGCCCGATCATCGCCGGTTTGCACGGTACCCAATACAGAAAAACGAGGACTGTCATGAACCATTCCGTTTTCCGGCGCGTTAAAGCGTTTCTTGCATCCTGCTTTTCCTGGGACAAAGCGTTTGCCCGCCGTGTGGTTGTCATCACCCTTCCCATCATTTTACAGGAGCTGATCGCCTCCTCCCTGCACATCGTGGACGGCCTGATGGTATCAGGCCTTGGCGACACAAGCTATGCAGCCGTTACCCAGGCCGGGCGCTATTCGTTTTTATACATTCTGTTCTGCTTTGGGGTAACCTCCGGCGGGGCGATATTCATGAGCCAGTTCTGGGGCGCGCGGGACATCCGCCGGATGCGGCAAAGCATGGGTGTTTCGTTTGTCTGGATCGGCGTGGTGGCCCTGGTCTTCATCACCGGGGCGACGGTTTTTACGGATTTTATCAGCCGCCTGTTCCTGCCGCAAGGAGAAAGCGCTTCGTTAGCGAACCTCTACTTACGGTGGGTTGCGCCCTCGTACCTGTTTCAGGGCGTGAACATGGTATACGCCGCCTGCCTGAAATCCAGCGAGAAAACGCACATCCCGCTGATTTCCTCTACCGCGGGCATCGCGCTGAACACGCTGCTGAACTACCTGCTCATCTACGGGCACTTTGGCTTCCCGGCCATGGGGGTCAAGGGCGCTGCCATCGCCACGAGCGTTGCCGCGATGGTAACGCTGGGCCTGACTGTGTCCATCTCCTACGGGCTGCACCTGCCCGCCGCCGCGAAGCTCAAGGACATGCTTGGCATCGACAGCGCCCTGCGCAAGCGCTTTGCGAAAACCACGGTTCCCGTGGTGTTCAACGAGGGCCTTTGGGCGCTCGGCGTCACGATGTACGGCATCTTCTACGGCCGCATCGGCGATACGGCGGTGGCCGCCATGGGCATCGTATCCACGGTGGATAACCTGCTGTGGGTGTTCATCTTCGGCATGATGCACGCGACCGCCATCATTTGCGGCAAGGCAATCGGCGCCAGCAAACCGGAGCTTGCCTACCTGTACGCCAAACGGATGCTTTCGCTGTTCACAGGCCTGTCCGCGCCGGTGATACAGACCGCCGCCATTGTGCTTGGGATCGAGTCGTTCACCATGTGGTTTCGCGCGTTCAACGCGGTTAACGTGGTGGGCGTCCTGCGCTCCGGCGGCGACACGGTATTCAGCCTGAAGCTGGATGTCGGCGCTATGTGGCTAATCGGCGTACCGCTGTGCGCCGCCGCGGTGTTCCTGCTCAAGCTCCCGGTGGAGTACGTGTACATTTGCACGCTGGGCGAAGAGATTGTCAAAGTCTTAATCGGCATCCCGCATTTCAGAAGCCGGGTATGGATTAAGAACCTCACGGAAGGGGATATTGCTTTTGAAACAAATTGATCTGGTCATCAAAATCGGCTCCATGGCGCTGGTTCAGCCCGCCGACGGGGCCATAGACTATAACATCTTCCAGCGCCTGGGCGACGATCTGCGCCCCGGCATGGCGCTGGTCACCAGCGGCGCAACGGAGATCGGCCGGCTGGATTACCTGCACCGCGCCGGGCACGAGCTCAACGGCGATACCGAGCAGGACAAGGCCGACTACGCCGCCCAGGGGCAGATTGTGCTGATGGACAATTACCGCAAGTTTGTCCATCCCGAGTACGGCATCCGCCAGCTTCTGGTGGAGCACACCCATTTTAACGATCCCCAGAAGCGCGAGCATATCCTGCGGCTGCTGCAGCGCGCCGCCGCGCAGAACTGCATCCCCATCATTAACTATAACGATCCCGTCAGCGACGAGGAGAACCGCAAAATGGAGCTGTCCGGCAGGCGGGGTGCGGGAGAGCAGGTGGTTGAGTGCGTGGATAACGACGAAACCGCAGCGGTCATCGCCGCGCTGCTCAAGGCCGGAACCCTGGTGCTGCTCACCTCCACCGAGGGCGTGTACCGCGATGTGAGCGATCCCTCCACCCTGGTCAAAGAGGTTTTCGCGCCTGACATCGAAAGCCTGGCCGAGAAAATTGAGGAGCTGCGCAAAAGCTGCCGGGGCGCAAGCCGCAAGGGCGCTGGCGGCGCCGATGCCAAGCTATCGTACGCGCTGCGTGCCGCCGCCAGCGGCAGCCACGTCATCATCGGGCACGCGCGCCACCACATTGCCGATTTGATCTCGGGTAAAATTCCCTGCACGCACATCGGCGTTCAATAAGGAGGCACTATGGCATTCTTACGGATTTTTTCCATCGTTCTGTCCCTGGCCGGACTTTCGGGGTTCTACTACATGATGGTACTCCGCCACGATAGCCCCCAGCGCACACTCGGCAAAGATTTCAAGATGCCGGACGTGCGGTTGCATTATACCCCCGCCCTGCTATACAATACCTATGAGGAGGCCGGCGAAACCGGACGGCCTCTGATGCGGCTTTACTGGCTGTACGACTTCGGGCTGATCATCTGCCTGCTAGGGGTTATGATCGCGGTCTCCGCCAATATCGTCAGCAGCCAGACCTGGGTATATCCGCTGATGGTCTGGCTCACGGTGGCGCGTACGCTGGTCGACATCCTGGAAAACAGCCTGTTTTTGTACTTCCTGCGCCATTTCCCGGATTACCACACAGGCGTGGCGCGATTTGCGGGCGTTGTAACCACAGGCAAGCATCTGCTGCTGTTTGCCTGGCTGTTCTTGCTGTTTATGATGCTGTTTCTCAAGGCCTTCGGCATCGGATGAAATAGAGACGGGAGAGATTACTGATGAAGTTAACCGATCTGAAACGGGAGCATTTCCCCAACGGGCAATCGTTCTCCAAAAAAGTGCTCAACGATTATCTTGCGGCCAAGGAGCAGGTCAACCGTGATTTTCTCACGCGCTATCTGCTGAGCATCGTGATCGGTATGGTCGCCGGATTTTTGGTGCTGGCGCTCATGCCGCAGGGCTTTCTGCGTATCTTCCTGGCGATGCTGGCCGTGATGATCGCCGCGATGATCGGCACGCGCATGACTGGCAAAACGCTGGAAAACCTCCGCACACAGGCCCAGAAGGTGAACATCACCCGCAAGGATATGCGCATCGCCAAACAGCACCTGAAAAACGGCACGACCGCCTGGAAAGCGGAGCCGCCCAAGAAGATCGAGAAATAAGGTTCTTTTTGCAACAGCCGCGCAGGAGCTGTGCAGCTGTTTTGGGAGCCAAACCGTGGTTTGGTGCGCCCGATTGTACGAAAGCGAAACAACAACAAAGGATTGCCGTAGGCAATCCTTTTGTTATTCCTTCGTGCTGATTCCAGTATGTCAGCGTTTCTTGGCGTATCGCTCCTCCTCCGAAAACACGCATCCGCAGTATTTCTGCATGTACAGCCCCAGGGCGCGGGCTTCGCTTTGCCCCTCGCGAAAGTGCGGGCGGAAGTCGCGGTACAGAAACTCTACGCCATATGTATCGGCGGCGCGCTGCGCCGTTTGCCTGAGCAGCTCGTGGTTTTGGTAGGGGCTGATGAACAGCGTCGAGGTGAAATGCGTAAAGCCGTGTTCGGCGGCGTACTTGGCCGCAGCGTCCATGCGAACCTCGTAGCAGTACGCGCAGCGGTTATCCATGTCCTCCGCCACGGCCTTTACAAACGGGCGCAGGCCGTATTCGCCTTCTTCGACCAGCGCCATGCCAATGGACGCGGCATATTCGCGCAGGGTATCGCGCCGGACGCGGTACTCCGTGAACGGGTGGATGTTGGGGTTATTCCAGTACGCGGTGGGCTCGATGCCCTCATCGCGCAAAGCCTGTACGCAGGCCACCGAGCACGGCGCGCAGCAGGTGTGCATAAGCAGTTTGATGGTCCCTCGCCTGCCTTCCTTGGATTGGCACCAGTATAGCACGAACCGCGCATCGCCGCCACAGCAGAGTGGTTTGGTACGATTCGCGAAGCTTTTCGCCATTTCCATCCGCTCAGAGCTATGGTATACTGTCCGTATCACCGAACGGAGTTCAACGTTCTAAACAGAAAACGGCAAGGGATCCGTATCGCTTCCCCGGCTATTTTCCCTTTCCCGTTCTTGTGCAGACCCAAGGCACCCCCCTCTACCTCCACAGGCAGAAAGGAGTGTTCACCCATGCAGAAAAACAGGTTCCGGCTCCCAGTCAAGCACTATCCGGGCGCGCCTATCCGCACCACAGGCAGCGCTGCGCCCTGGCGCGACGATATAACAGGCGATCATCCCGAGATCGCCGCGATGCTCTACCGCAACTACTACCTGTTTCTGGTTTCCATCGGGCTATCGTTCATGGCGCTGGCGTTCGCGTTCAACTCCCCGGCCGCCATCTGGCAGGGGATGCTCAAAATCCTGTTCTCCCCCGCAAACCTCTTAACCGACTACATACAGCTGGCCAACCCCGGCGCAACCCTGTTCAACGTCGGGCTGATGACGCTGTTTACCATCAGCAACATCCGGCTGAACAAGCTGCCGGTGTCCGGCTCAATCATCGCGGGCATTTTTACGATGATCGGGTTTTCGTTCTTCGGCAAAAACCTGTACAACACGCTGCCCATCATTCTGGGCGTGTTCCTGTACGCCAAGCTGGTCGGCCAGCCCTTTGGCGAATACGTACTGCACAGCATGTTCGGTACGGCGCTGAGCCCGCTGGTGAGCGCGTTTTCGTTCAGCCTCGGCTTCCCCCTGCCGCTTGGCGTGGCGCTGGGCATTGTGTCCGGGCTTTTCGTCGGGCTGATCATCGTACCGCTGTCGCTGCGGTTTTTGCAGTTCCACAAAGGGTATAGCCTGTACAACATCGGGTTTACGGCGGGGATCATCGGCATGTTTTTCATGGCGGTGCTGCGCGGCTTCGGCATGGAGGTTCCGGTGGTATCCATCCTGTCCCAGGGGCGCAACCTGCCGTTTGCGCTGATGCTGACGGCCATTTTCCTTTGGATATTTCTGATCGGGCTTCGGGTCAACCACTGGAAGCTCAAGGGGTACAGCCGCCTGTTCGGCATGCCCGGCGTACTGCCGACCGACTTTCTGGCCCAGCGCGGCTTTGGCATTACGCTGATCAACATGGCGGTGCTTGGCATGCTTTCCATCGGCTATGTGCTGGTGATGGGCGGCGAGCTGAACGGGCCGGTAATCGGCGGGATCTTCACGGTGGTGGGCTTCGGCGCGTATGGCAAGCACCTGAAAAACGTCGTTCCCATCGTGGTCGGCGTAACGATTGCGAATTTCCTCAACATTCACGAAACCACCGCGTCGTTTACCATCATCGCGGCGCTGTTCGGCACCACCCTGGCCCCCATCGCGGGGCGCTACGGGACCGTTGCCGGGATCATTGCCGGATTTTTGCATATGTCGCTGGTTACGAACGTCGGGTTTTTGCACGCGGGGATGAACCTGTACAACAACGGGTTTTCCGGCGGCTTCGTCGCCGCGCTGCTCGTGCCGCTCATGGATACGCTCGATCAGCTCCGCATCGCACGCAAACGCTCCTGAACCGCCCGCAATGTTTACCAAACGCCGTTTTCGGGTATAAAAACAGTGTAGTGCCGCACAGCTTGCGGCACATGACGACAGAAAGAAGGCATCAACATGTTATACAGACGATTGGGCCAGACGGGGCTGAAGGTTTCCGAAATCAGCCTTGGCAGCTGGCTGACCTACGGCAACGGCGTGCAGGACGATACCGCCGAGCGCACCATTGATCAGGCGTACGAGCTGGGCATCAACTTTTTCGATACCGCCAACGTGTACAACCGGGGCGAGGCGGAGAAGGTGGTCGGCAAGGCGCTGAAAAAGTACGACCGCAGCTCCTACGTGCTGGCGACGAAGGTGTTCTTCCCCATGGGCGACGGGCCCAACGACCGGGGGCTTTCGCGCAAGCATGTTACCGAGCAGCTCAACGCAAGCTTACGGCGCCTGGGGCTTGAGTATGTGGACATCCTCTACACCCACCGGTATGATCCCGATACCCCCGTGCATGAAACCCTCCGCGCGATTGACGACCTGATCCGGCAGGGCAAGGTGCTGTACGCGGGCGTGAGCGAGTGGAGCGCCGCGCAAATCGAAGAAGCGGTTCGCGTCGCCGACCGGCATCTGCTGGACCGCATCGTGGTCAATCAGCCGCAGTACTCCATACTGCACCGCAACATTGAAAACGAGATTCTGCCCGTCAGCCAAAAGCATGGCATCGGGCAGGTGGTCTTCTCGCCGCTGGCGCAGGGACTGCTGACCGGCAAATACAAAACGCTGAACGACGTTCCGGCGGACAGCCGCGCCGCCAGCGACAAGATGAACCGCTTTATCGGGCGCTGGTTCAACGAGGCGACCTTTGAAAAGCTCGGCAGGCTCCGCAAAATCGCCGATGAGCTGGGCATCCCCATGGCGCAGATGGCGCTGGCCTGGGTGCTGCGACAGGAGGGCGTATCCTCCGCGCTGATCGGCGCCAGCCGCCCCGAGCAGGTGGTGCAGAACGCCAAGGCCTCCGGCACGGCGCTGGACTTTGATACGCTCGACGCGATCGACGAAGCGCTGGCTTAGGGCAAACAATCAGCAATTAGCCGCGGATAGGCTGTATCCGCGGCTTTTTTTATGCTTGACTCTGACATTACGTTATACTTTATACTGATAGGGCAAGGGAGGGAATGCCTGTGAACCCAAACGAAGTCGCCGCCCTGACCGGGATCAGCGTGCGCACGCTGCACCATTACGACAATATCGGCCTTTTGCGCCCCGCGCGCAACGGGGAGAACGGGTATCGGGAGTATACGGACGCGGATCTGGATCTGCTGCAGCAGATTCTGTTCTTCCGGGAATGCGGGTTCAGCCTGCGCCGCATCGGGGAACTGCTCCAAAGCCCGGACTTTGACCGGAACAAGGCATACGCCCTGCAGCGCAACTATCTGCTCACCCAAAAGCGGCGCATCGACACGATGCTGCATACGCTTGAGCAAACCATGAAAGCCAGCAAAGGAGAACTGCAAATGACAGCCAAAGATAAATTCGCCGGATTCGATTTTTCCAAAAACCCTTACGAGGCCGAGGCCCGCAAGCTCTGGGGCGATGCGGCCGTAAACCAAAGCAACGACGCCCTCAACGCCAAAACCAGCGAGGACAAGCAAGTGCTGGGCCAGAGCATGACCACCCTGTTTGAAGACCTTGCGGCCGTCCGCCACGAAGCGCCGGATTCCAAGCCCGCACAGGACGCGATGGACCGGATGTACCGCTTCTTCAACCGGAGCTTCGGCGTACACTACAGCCTGGAGGCCTTCGCGGGCCTGGGGCAGATGTATGTGGACGACCCCCGCTTTACCCGGAACATCGATCAGTTCGGCGAGGGCCTGTCCGCCTTCCTGGCCAAGGCTATGGCCGTCTACGCGCAGCAAAAACAAGCCTGATCGCCGCATCAGCACTTCGCGACACCCACAACTAAGCTTTTTGCCGGATTCACCCGCGCCGTTCTTGACTGCACCGCCTTGGCAATGATATACTACGCTTCGGTATGTGTGGGTTTGCCAGTCGGTGCCTGAGGGCTCTCAGTCGCCGGATGCCGCAGCCCCGCTACTTTGGAGAGGTATCGAAGCGGTCATAACGGGGCTGACTCGAAATCAGTTTGTGGGCAACCACACGTGGGTTCGAATCCCACCCTCTCCGCCAGAAAATAGAAGCGTCCTTTATGGACGCTTCTATTTTTCTGCTCCCGGGCAGGTCGCGGAATTCGAACCCGAGAGGGCACGAAGCGTTCAGAAAACGCCGCTGTGCCGGCGTTATCAACATAGTGGGCGTGGGAGACATCGACCACGCCTTAGCCCTGCGCAGCAGATGGCGAATCCCACCCTCTCCGCCAATAAAACCCTTATATCATAATAGCTATAGGGGTTTTATTTGAAAAATGCCGCAGTTGAGATATGTGACGGCTTCATGTAAAGTATCAGTCCGGCCATATACATTTTTATTCTCATTCGCTGTCTCCCATAGGTTCCGGAAGTACGGATTCGTTCATCGATCCTTCTATCCATGAATCTGCAGCCAGAGATACTCAAACAGCTGTATTACACAAAACGATTGTATGAATCGCTCCGTATTATCATCGAGCACCCCGATTCGTTGTACGGACAATCTCCCATAATTCAATTTTCCTTGCGTCTCTATCTTCCCGTATTCATCCTACCTTGGAACGATTTTTCATATTTAGTATGGCATGCGTATCATTCATGTCTAAATTGGCTCTTTATTTCCCATAATGGAACCATTTTCTATATTTCATTCAATTGTGCCTGTTTTTTTCTTTGCTAAAGTCGATAGAATATAAATCGAACAAACACAAATACATGACTGGTTTTGCCCAGTGTACGGAAAGGTAAGCAGTATGCGCAAGAACCACTTTCTCTACAGGTGCTTTATCAATAAGGGCGTTTGGCAGCTTTACCTTTTAGTTCTTCTGCCTGTCGCCTTTGTGATCATATTTGCGTATCTGCCAATGGGCGGCATCATCATGGCCTTTAAGAATTTCAGTATCCGAAAGGGGATCTTCGCAAGCCCCTGGGTCGGCATGAAGTACTTTGATCAACTGTTCAACTCCCCCATTTTTCTGGATATATTCAAGAATACGATCATCATTAGCGTATATTCTATTGCAGTAGGCTTTCCCTTTCCCATTATCCTGGCCCTGGCCTTCAATGAAATGAGCAACCAGAAGATCAAGAAGATCCTTCAAACAATCACATTCGCGCCATTCTTCATATCAACTGTCGTTATTGTAAGCATTCTGATGCAGGTATTCTCCTATCGGTATGGCGTTGTGAATGAGACGATCAAATTATTCGGTGGAAATGCCGTGGATTTTCTTGGCTCATCAAGCTTTTTCCGGCCAGCTTACGTATGGTCAGGAGTATGGCAAACAGCCGGGTACAGTTCCGTACTTTATATAGCCGCGCTGTCCAGCATTGATACATCGCTCTATGAAGCCGCATACCTTGATGGCGCCAATAAATTGCAAAAGATATGGCATATTGATCTGCCGGGAATCATACCTACCATTATCACGATGCTTATCCTCACCACAGGCAATATTCTAAACGTCGGCTTTGAAAAAGTTTTCCTCATGCAAAATCCCGTCAACTACGGGGTGTCTGAGATCATTTCAACCTATGTTTACAAATCAGGCATCCAACAGGCACAGTTCAGTTTCTCCACAGCGGTAGGTCTGTTCAACTCTGTTGTGAACTGCGCAGCATTGCTTATTGTCAATTGGATTTCAAGACGCGTGAGCGATACGAGCTTATTTTAAGGGAGTGTACAGGCTGTGAAAAATTCTCTTGTGTCAAACCGCATCCGGAGCTCACGGATTGACAGGGTTTATCAAAGCTTCATCTATATATTCCTCGCTGTTGTGACAGTCGTTATCCTGTATCCGCTGATTTATGTGGTGAGCTGTTCGTTTTCATCGGCCGAGTCACTGGTGAACGGGCAGGTGTTCTTTCTTCCGGTGAATTTCTCCCTGCAGGGATATCAGGCAGTATTTCATAATAGCCAGGTCTGGACCGGCTATTTGAACTCAATCCTCTATACATCAGCCGGTACTTTGATTGGCACAGGGATTACGCTGCTGGGAGCGTTTGTACTATCCCGCCCCGAGTTCCCGCTTCGTAAATTCATCACCGTCCTGTTCATGATCACCATGATTTTTAACGGCGGCTTGCTGCCAACCTATATCCTGATCAACAATCTGGGCATGTACAATACAATTTGGGCTCTGGTGTTGCCTGGCGCGTTCAGCGTTTGGCTGGCAATCATCGGCAGGACGTTCATCAAGTCCACTATCCCTGAGGAATTGTTTGAAGCAACGTGCCTGGACGGCGGAAACTATTTCCAATATCTTCTCAAAGTCGTATTGCCGCTTTCCAAACCGATTATTGCGGTTCTTGCGCTGAATTTTGCCGTCGGGCAATGGAACTCCTACTTCAGCGCCCTGGTTTATTTAAAAGATACCGCTAAGTTCCCGTTACAGATTGTACTCAGGAACATCATCATATCCAACATCATTGACTATAGTTCAATTGGTTCACTCGACGTAAAAAGCCTTATGGAAAGGCAATATATCAGCGAACTGCTGAAGTATTCCCTGATTATTGTTTCCAGTGTCCCCATGCTGATTCTGTATCCCTTTCTTCAAAAGTATTTCATCAAAGGCGTGATGGTCGGCTCACTGAAGGGATAGCCTCATACTTTGGAATAGATACAATCGGCGTACGATTGTAACTATAAAATAACTAAGGAGGATCACTATGAAAACCAGGAAACTCGTCGCACTCGCAGTTGCCGTCCTGATGCTTACATCCATGGCATCGACGATCGCGGCAGCAACGGAAGCCTCGCCCTTTCCGCCAATGGAACCTCTTTCGCCCGAGAAGGTAACGTTTACTGCGTTTATCGCGCAGCAGCCGACCGGCATGACAGACATCACTACGAACACGTTTACTCTTTGGCTGGAATCAGTGACGAATGTTCATTTAGACATGGATGTTGTGCAGACCGACGGGATGAAGGATAAGCTGACCTTAATGCTGGCCAGCAATGATTATCCCGAAATCATTCTCGCCGGCGCGGGAGACAACGCCTTCAAAATCGCCGATTTGGTGAAATACGGAACCGATGAAGGGATCCTGATTCCGCTGAACGACCTGATTGAGCAGTACGGCACGAACATCAAAGCCAGATGGGCTGAAAATCCCCGCATCAAGGAACAGATGACAGCGAAAGACGGTAACATCTACGCCATTCCCAGCATCGATTCCGGCGGCATCAGCCACGGCAATGTCGGCGTGAAGCTTTGGATGAATCAACAGTGGCTGGACAATCTTGGACTGGATATGCCCACGACCACCGAGGAGTTCAAAAACGTTTTGATCGCCTTCAAAACCCAGGATCCCAACGGCAACGGCATCGCGGATGAGATTCCGCTGACCGGCGCAATCAATACCTGGTGCGGCGATCCGTACATCTTCCTGCTCAACGCCTTTGACTACTATGACCCTTACACGCCCATCAAACTCAAGGACGACGTTATCTCGCTGTGCGCGAACACGGAAGGCTTCAAAGAAGGTCTGAAATACATCAAGGACCTGTATGAGAACGACCTGATCGATCCCGCTTCCCTCACGCAGAACGAGCAGCAAATGTCCGCGATCGGCAATAATAAGGACGCCGTGATTGTCGGCGCCGCTACCTGCGGCCACATGGCAATGTTCATCGACATCACAAACCTTGATCTCTCCAAGCAGTATGATAACATTTTCCCGCTGGAAGGATCCAATGGCTATCGCGGTATCCCATATACCACGCAGCCCTCAGCTTCCGACTTCCAGTTTGCCATCACGGATAAGTGCGAAAATCCCGAAATCGCGATCCAGTGGGCCGACCTGTTCTGCGGCGAAGAAGTCAGCGTTTTGGGTTCTGTCGGTGTCCAGGGCAAACAGTGGGATCTTGCGGATCCCGGTACGTTTGGCATGGATGGCATCACGACCGCCAAGTATAAGTATGGCGAGGCTTACTACGATTCCTCTGCGGATGCAAACGATGCCTGGGGATGGGCGCTGAAGCTTATCCAGCCGGATTATAAAGACCTGTTCCAGGTTGACGGCGACATTTATGATCCGTCCAATTATGAAGCCAGGCTGTGGCAGGCCACCGCGAAGCTGCGCCCCTATGCCGCAGATGTTCAGCAGATCCCCAACCTCTGGCTCAGCGGCGACGATTCCGCAAGAATCAGCGCGCTGGAAACCCCTTTGAAGGATTATATCAAAACATCCATCGTTGAGTTCATCACTGGCAAGAAAGATATCGACGCCGATTGGGACGCCTATATCAACGGCTTGAATAAGCTTGGCGCGGAGGAGTATATCGCCCTTTATCAGGCGGCATACGATGCCCTTGAGAATTAACCGCACCCGATAGCCCCCTTTTTCATGGGGCTGCCGCACCATCCCGTTTTGGGTGGTGCGGCAGCCTTCCGATATATCATTCCGTTTCATGATATGATACTGTCAATCCAATGAGCACTGTACTGTGAAAGATAGCGAGGAGAATATTGTGAAGTCTATCAATGAGAAGATGTCCTGGTGGCGGGAAAGCAGATTTGGTATGTTCATTCACTGGGGTCTTTACAGTATCTTGGCTAAAGGCGAGTGGGTTATGTATATTGATCGTATTCCTGTGAAGGAATATGAAAAATTAGCGGGTCAGTTCAATCCCCAGCGCTTTGATGCAGAGGATTGGGTGAAGCTGGCTAAGGAAACCGGCATGAAGTATATTGTTTTTACAACCAAGCATCATGATGGCTTCTCAATGTTTCAGACATCCGTAGACTCATACAATGTTGTTGATGCAACGCCCTTCAAGCGGGATGTTGTCGCCGAGCTGGCCAAGGCCTGCGAAAAACACGGCATGAAGCTGTGTTTATATTATTCCCATGTCAGGGAATGGCACCATCCCCAGGCGCAGAGCCTGGAAATGATCTCTCCCTCCATGTATGGTAACTTCGGCAACTTCTGGGATTATCCAGATGAAAACAAGAAAAACCTTCAGGTATATATCGACGAATTTGACATTCCGCAATTGAAAGAATTGCTCACACAATATGGATCCATCGGAATCATCTGGTTTGATACCGCCTCGCTGATCCGTCCTGATCAGGCGCAGGCGCTGATCGACAGCATCCGAAGCCTGCAGCCGGACTGTCTGGTCAATAGCCGGGTAGGGGATGCCGATTTTGATTATTACAGCCTGGGAGACGATCAGGTACCTGATTTCAATAAGGGCGTCGACTTTGAAACACCGATGACGATCTGCGATTTCTGGGGCTATAACACAATGCCCGCAAACCGATACCGTGATGTGAAAGAAATGATCCGTCAGATGATTGATATCGTCAGTTTGGGCGGCAATTACCTACTTAACGTAGGTCCGGATCCTAACGGTGCAATCCCTGCGGAAGCGAGAGACCGGTTTGGGGCCATCGGCGATTGGATGCAAGTCAACGGCGAAGCGATCTACGCTACGAAGGCTTCCCCATTCCCCGCTCAGCCTTCCTGGGGTAGAATTACGATGAAGGACGATGCTTTATATCTGCATGTTTATCATTGGCGAGACACGATCACGCTGACGGGCCTGCAAAGCAAAGTAACGGATGTGACCTGTATCACCGATCCCGGCAGAACCATTCCATGGGAGCAGACAATGTGCGGAACACTCGGCCATGACAGAATTGCCCTGCATTTACCCGGGAATATGCCGGATGTGAATGCCAGCGTGATCAAACTGCAGTTTGATACGCTGCAGGTACAAAGCAGCATCATCGAGGATGATCATGGATCCATACAACTCCCGGCTTGTCTTTCCGAAATTCATTCTTCCGCCGGTGAGCCGCAGGCAACCGTCAATATAACCGGCGTCGTGCAGCATTGGCTCTCCAAGACGGATTGGTTCAGCTGGGAATTTTTGTGTGAACACCCCGGAGAATTTGATGTAACCATCACATTGAGCACTGATTATCACGGGAATTGGGACTTTGGTCACGAGGTTATCATGCAATGCAACGAGCAGCAGCTCACTGCCAGTATATTGAACGATGGTACTCCAACCGGCCATTATCAAAAACGCACATTCAACATTGGGAAACTCCGCCTCGATTCGCAGGGAGCTTATTCTATATCCATCAAGGCTTCCGAGATCATCAGCTCCAATCAGCAGGGAATTCTGCTATCCATGATTCAACTCACTCCAGTCAAACAATAGCCTTTATCTATTCAGAACAATCAACATAAGAAGGTGGATCGGCTTGGATCATTCTTCTCATCTGCGATACAAAACCCCCGCTTCGGCATGGCGCGACGCCATGCCGCTGGGCAACGGCAAACTGGGCGCGATGGTCTACGGGCATACCGGAATTGAGCGCGTTCAGCTCAATGACGACTCGCTGTGGTACGGCGGGGCTATGGACCGCAACAACGCCTCGCTTAAGGAGGCGCTTCCGGAGATCCGGCGTTTGGTGCTGTCCGGCGATATTCACCGGGCCGAGGAACTGATCATGCAGAACATGGCGGGAACGCCCAGCTGTATGCGGCATTACTCAACACTGGGCACGCTCAACCTGGCGCTTAACCGGCATCTCCCATTTTTAATGGGCTGGCTGCCCGAAAGCAACGATGCGCAAGACTATCAGAGCGATTTGGATCTGATGACCGGCGTTGTGACGATCACCCACACACAGCAGGGCGTACAGTACAGGCGGGAGATGTTCGTCAGCCATGACTTCAACGTTCTGTGCTACCGGCTGACATCCTCCGTGCCCAAAGCCATCCAGCTGGATATCATGCTGAACCGGGTACCCCTGAGCGAATCCGTCGTCGAGGACGACCGAAGGCCCGGCCATAAGGTTGGCGGCGGCTGGGGAACGCTGTTCGCCGATTCGATCCGCACTGCGGATGATGACACGCTGATCATGCAGGGGCGCGACGCGGAAACGGCCTTTGCCTGCGCAACGCGGGTGATCTGCGATGGCGTGCTGCTCAATCCGCAAACGCAGCTGCTGGCGCGTGACTGCGGCGAAGTCGTGCTTTATCTCGCCTCCTCAACCTCAAACCGGGATCACGATCCCCTGCGCGCTGTAACGCAAATTCTCGATAAAGCGCAGGATACGGGATACGAAACCATTAAGACGGTGCACATTGGCGATTTTTCATCCCTGATGAACCGCAGCACGCTGGATCTGGGTCCGGCGCCGGACGACCCGACCGACGTGCGGCTGGCAAGGGCCGCGTCCGGGGAACGGGATCCTTCCCTAGCCGCGCTTTACTACCAGTTGGGGCGCTACCTGATCGTTTCAGGCGGTCGCTGCGGCAGTTCGGCGTTGAATCTGCAGGGTATATGGAACGCCGATTTTATGCCGATGTGGGACAGCAAATACACCATCAACATCAATCTGCAAATGAACTACTGGCCGGTGGAAACGTGTAATTTGCCGGAATTGCACATACCGCTGATGGATCTGCTGAAAACAATGCAGGCTCCCGGCCGGCGGACTGCCGAGGTAATGTACGGGATGCGCGGCATGGTCTGCCACCATAACACGGACTATTACGGCGACTGCGCCCCCCAGGACCTATATATGGCTGCCATGCCCTGGGTAACCGGCAGCGCATGGCTTGGGTTGCACGTTTGGGAGCATTACCTGTACACAGGGGACGAAGGGATTTTGCGGGAGATGTTCCCCATCCTGAAAGATATGGCGGTGTTCTATGAGGATTTCCTGCTTGATGTAAACGGGAAGCTTCTTACCTGCCCTTCCGTATCGCCTGAGAACCGCTATCTGCTGCCGGACGGAAGCGATACCCCGGTGTGCGCCGCCCCCGCGATGGATAACCAAATTCTGCGCGAGTTCCTCGGCGCATGTATCCGGATCAGCCGCTTGCTGCAAATGGACACAGACAGGATCCCCGTGTGGCAGGATATCATCGACCGCTTGCCGCAGGATAAGATCGGTTCACAGGGCCAGCTTCTGGAGTGGGACCAGGAATATTCCGAATTGACACCCGGAATGGGTCACGTTTCGCACCTGTTCGGCTGTTATCCGGGGCAAAGCATCAACTGGCGTGATACGCCTGATTTGATGCGGGCGGTTTCCAAATCTCTGGAAATCCGCAGGGCGCACGGAAGCGGCAAGGAACACTGGCCGCTCGCCTGGTTTATCAACCTGCATGCCCGCTTGATGGACAGGGAAGCCGTCGATGAGGAAATACACCGGATGATTGCGCATTCCACGGTGCGCAACCTGCTCAACGCCACCCTTGTGTTTCAAATTGACGGCAACCTGGGCGCAACAGCCGGTATTGCGGAATGCTTGCTGCAAAGCCACGTTGCCCTTCACCTGCTGCCCTCCCTGCCCGTTTCTTGGCGCGACGGCAGCGTAACAGGCCTGCGGGCACGAGGCGGTTATGAAGTGGATATGGAATGGCGGGACGGCCGGCTGACACAGGCGATCATCAAACCGCAAAAAGACGGACAGGTATCGGTCGTCGGGGAAACGCTGCATGTAGAATGCGAGGGTGAAATGATCGCAACCAAAACAACGGCCATGGGCTTTGATTTTCCAGGAAAACGCGGTACACTATATACACTGAAACCATTATCCGCCAGGTAAGGCAAAGCGGAAACGCATTGGAGGGTTTTATGAAAAAGCAGGCGTTCAATCCCTATTTACCGTCGTGGGAATATATCCCGGACGGCGAACCCTATGTTTTCGGAGACCGGGTGTATGTATACGGCTCCCATGATTTTTTCAACGGTTATGTGTTTTGCATGGGCGACTATGTGTGCTGGTCCGCCCCGGCGGATGATCTGAGCGACTGGCGGTATGAAGGCGTGATTTTCCCCAAAACCGCCGATCCGATCAACCGCGACGGCAAGATGAACCTGTTCGCCCCGGACGTCACCATAGGCCCCGATGGGCGGTATTACCTGTATTATGTCTATGACAAGGTGCCGATTGTATCTGTCGCGGTGTGCGATACCCCCGCCGGGCTGTACAAGTTCCACGGCTATGTACACTACGCGGACGGAACCAGGCTGGGCGAACGTGAAGGCGACGAACCGCAGTTCGATCCCGGCGTGCTGACAGAAGGCGATCGCACCTACCTGTATACCGGCTTTTCCTGGCCATACGACCAGGCACGGCACGGGTCCATGGTCACGGTGCTTGCCAAAGACATGCTGACCATCGTGGAAGAACCCCGGTTTGTTGTTCCCGGCGGTGCTTATGCCGGCGGTACAAGCTTTGAAAAGCATCCGTTCTTCGAAGCTTCCTCCATACGCAAGGTGAAGGGCAAGTATTATTTCATCTACTCCTCCGCCGCGATGCATGAACTGTGCTACGCCGTCAGTGACAGCCCCACAGGTGGTTTTACCTTCGGCGGCGTGATCGTCAGCAACAACGATCTGCACATCGATACCTACAAGCCCGCCGACAAGCCCGCCGCCTACGGCGCGAACAATCACGGCAGCATCGTGGAGATCCGAGGGCAGTGGTACATCTTCTACCACCGGCAGACCAACGGCCACTGGTACAGCAGGCAGGGCTGCATCGAACCCATCCGCATCCTGGAAGACGGTCGTATACCGCAGGTGGAGATCACCTCCTGCGGCCCCAACGGTAAGCCTTTGCGGGGCGAGGGCGAATACCCGGCGTATATCGCCTGCAACCTGTTTACCAACGAAGACCACCCCATCGTCGCCGTTCCAACAGGGCTTCCCCGAATCACACAGGACGGGCGTGACGGCGACGAGACGGACGGCTACGTCGCAAAAATCCAGGACGGCACAACCATCGGGTTCAAGTACTTCGACTGCAAGGGCGTACGCCGCGTGAAGGTCACAACCCGCGGGTATGCCCAGGGCACGTTCGACGTCCGCACCGCTTGGGACGGGGAAACGCTGGGCAAGATTCCGATCCAAAGCTCCAACGTGTGGGAGGAGTTTGCAGCAGAGATCTCCATTCCCGACGGCAAGCAGGCAATCTATCTCGTTTATCACGGAAACGACACCCAAACCGCGCTGAAATCCTTTGCGTTGGAAACAAAATAGGCAGCCTTAGCGACAGAAACAACCAGTCCCGGCCACAGCAATGCGGCCGGGACTGGTTTTTCTATATTGGCATCAACATCAAAGACGCTATCGGGCTATCGGCAGCGCTGTGTTCTATGCTTCATCACTTTGCTTATCGCTGCCGGCCGAGGCAGTCGGGGCAGTACCGTAATGTCTCCTGTACGCTCTGCGGAAAACCTGAGGCGAGTTATAGCCGGACATCTGGGCTACCTCATTGATCTTAAAACCGTTTCGAATCAATTCAAACGCTCGTTCCATGCGGAGCTTTTCAATATACTTGGAAAAGTTCTCTCCTGAAATATCCTTAAACAGGCTGGATAAGTAACCCTCCGTAATATGGAACGTATCCGCTACGGAGGTCAGCGACAGTTGATTGTCTGTATAGTGTTCGTCAATATACTGCAAAATGAGCGTATGCTGATTGATATAATTTTTACCCTGTTCGTCCTTAATCTGCAGCGTGATGGACATAATCGTATCCTTGATCAGGTACAATATTTTTTGCAGGTCACCTTTCGTTTCAATCATATCGGTGATTTTCGCGCCCGTTTGGATCAGCTGGGGTGTTTGGCAGCAGGATTCGTTGAGAATGCGAATCAGCGTCGTATTCATCGCCAATAACAGATTATAGAATACCGGGTTGTATTCCTTCGTCAGAATACTTTGATTGCGTCGATCAATTTTCGCAAAGATTTCAGCCAAACGCGTTGTATTCCCAGCCATAGCGAACAGCATCATCTGCGATTCCAACTCAATGGGATAGTAGAAATTTGATTTCGTTGTCGGCAGGGTTCTGATATACCACTGAACCGTAGAATATGTATTTTTCTCTTTGTAGTTGGTCGCGGTAAAAGCGTTCAGAAATACGGATTGTATCTTGCCGATATCATGGGTGATATCGCCGGAAAACGATACGCTCATCTGTATATTGCCAAAGATATCAACCACTTCTTTTGTCGAACGCTCGATTTCCGCAAAAATCTTCGTCTGTTCTTGCTCCTGGAAGCTCAGCAACAGCACCGTTCTTTCAAAATCCAGATTATAGATACCTTGAATGGTATCAAAGTGCTGCGCCAACACGCTGTTCAAATAGAGCTTCTGCGCACTGATGTCCTCCAGCCTCGCATCTGTGCTTAACTCATTCACTGCGGCAATCAGAATAACGTAATATTTCGCGTCAAGGTTGATCTTGATTCTTGATAGATTCTGCCGTATGACAGCCGGATCATTATATCCTCTGATCAGCAGGTTATAGAACACTGATGTTTTAATTTCCGGAATTTGGCTATTCAGGGCTTCCTGCATTTTTTCGTTGGTATCGACGAGATTGGATATCTCGTGCTCGAAATCATTATAGGAGAGGTTCTGGTTTTTTTCAGCAAACAACGCAAAGATATGCGAAATCGGCTTGCTCAGCCTTGATACGGTTCTGATCAGCAATGCTCCGCCTGTCAACGTCGTAAACAAAATCAAAAACTCTATATAAAATCTGATTCTTGCCGTAGGCTCCAATACCTGGTTTTTGGGAAGAGCGCTGACAAAATACCAGTTTTTCTTTGCCTCTCGATAGTAGGTGACAAACATTTCCTTGTTATCAATCGTTTGGAAAAAATAACCGCTTTGTTCGGTAAAATTACTCGCGTCCGCCACCGGATGATCGAGCGCCGATTTATTATCGTATATGATTGTATTCCCCTGTTTGTCCAAAATATAGATAAAGCCAGACGACTGGTACGGTATCTGGACAAACTGGCTGAGCAGGTACTCCTGGTCCAGATAAATGAAGATGTTACCCTTGATGTTCACCGTTTCCGATATAGGCAGCGATTTAGCGTATACGATGTACTTATGAGGCTGCCCGGAGATAATCACGTCAACATTGGAAAAGATATCATAATTGTGCTTACCGTTTAAGAATTCGCTTTGCCATACATCCTGAGGCATATCCTTGATATGGTTATACGTATAATATCGGTCGATAAACAAGCCGCTGGTTGAAGAATCCACGACGATATTGTTGAGTTTGGAGTACAGCATAATATTCCGGATAATGCTATTGGTAATCGTGAGTGATTTTAAGACATTTTGTGTGCTTATCATGTCGATCGTATTCGAAATATCATTCTTTGGATTGACAAACGTTAGAAAATTACCAATATCAGAGTCTCTGTCAAGATATGATATCACATTATCCATATTCACAAACGTCTTTTGAAACGTGTCCGCGCTACGCTGCATGACGGCCAGGTTTCTTTCGAATGTTTGCTTATTTGTCGCCGCATTGCTGCTGATATAAATAGCAACCATCACGATCAGCGGAATAAGGAAGATCGGGAGAAATCCTATGAGGAATTTCCTGAAAACCCAATGCGTCTTTCCCGCACGAATAAGCTTCATGATCATTTCCCCTCAACAGAGCGATTATCATGAGTATAAACATGAAACGTTTCACCCACGCTATGGAATTATAGCATGTGAAAATACACAAGTGCAAATGTGTCGTTTGCCGTTGACAGCTGATCCCCTTGCACCGGGATATACGGCGACATGTTCGGATGGATGGACGCTGTGTGTCTGCCCGCTTATGTCCCCATGGTTACAATACGTCTCATTGCAAAAAGCTTCCCGGCAATACTATAATGATATGGCAAAGGAAGTTGGAGGAGAAGCATGCTGAAGCGGGACTATAAAACAGCCCTGATAGCTGTGAATGCACAATATATACACACCGGGCTTGGCGTGCGCTCGATAGCCGCCTATGTGCGGCGTGAAACAGAGCACACCATTGATTTGATGGAATTTACCATCAACAACACCGAGCAGGATGTATTAACGGCGCTTTTCGACAGCAGGGCTGACGCCTACCTGTTCTCCTGCTATATATGGAATATCGAGTTCATCCTGCGCACCGTTCGCAATCTGCGCCAGCTGCTGCCGGATGTTTGCATAGGCCTGGGCGGGCCGCAGGTCGCCTACCAGGGCAAAGCGATTTTAGCTGCCGAGCCGGCGGTTGATTTGGTAATCACCGGCGAAGGCGAGGAAACCGTATGCCAGCTGCTTGGGCTGCTGAACAATAACGAGCCGCTGCAAAGCTGCTCCGGCATTGTATACCGCCAGGACGGGCAGGTGATCTCTACAGCCGCACGCGCGCCCCTGCCCCTGGATGCGCTGGCCTTTGCGTATCCGGATCTGGATCAGCTGCAGCACCGCATTGTCTACTACGAAAGTATGCGGGGCTGCCCTTTTTCGTGCAGCTACTGCTCTTCCTCCATAGAGCATGGCGTGCGGAAGCGTTCCCTGCCGCTGGTATTTGCGGATCTGTCCGTTTTTCTAACGCATGGGGTACCGCAGGTCAAATTTGTGGATCGCACCTTTAACTGCGACAAGGCGCATGCGCTGGGCATATGGAAATGGCTGGCGGCGCACGATAACGGGGTGACCAACTTTCACTTTGAGCTTTCCGGCGAGCTGCTGGACGAGGAAACGCTTGCCTTCCTTGCCGGGGTGCGGCCTCTGCTCTTTCAATTTGAAATCGGCGTGCAATCCACCAATCCGCAAACCTTGCAGGAGACTGACCGCCCTGCCAACCTGCCCAAGCTATTCATAGCGGTGCGCCGCCTGCTGGGGCCCGGGAATATTCACGTGCATCTGGATTTAATCGCCGGGCTTCCATACGAGGAGTATACGCGCTTTCAAACATCGTTCAACGACGTATATGCGTGCAAACCCCACCAGCTTCAGCTTGGGTTTTTGAAGGTGCTTCCAGGCTCGCATATGCAGCAGCAGGCGGAGACTTACGGCTTGCTGTATACAAACAACGCCCCCTACGAGGTGCTGCAGAACCGCTGGATCAGCTATCCGCAGCTCGTGCTGCTGCACGGCGTAGCGCACATGGTCAATATATATTACAACAGCTATCGCTTCCAGCATATCATTGCGCATCTTGTCGCGCTGTTCCCGGACGCGTTTTCGTTCTATCTCGCACTGTGGCAGCATTATCAAACGGTTACGCAAGGCAAGCCGCTAAGCGAGATGGGATATTACTCGCTGCTGGAAAGCTTTATGCAGGCGCAGGGGTTTGAAGCTACGGAGCAAATGCAGTGGCTGGCAAAATTCGACCTGCTGCTGCACGGCAAGCCGAAAAAGCTGCCCCCGTGGATCACCGCTGACGTATCGCATACATACCGCGACGCCATTCAGGGCTTTTTTAAGAAGCCGGACAATATAAAAAACTATTTGCCCGAATACGCGGCGGATTCCTCCACCCGCGTCGAGCGCACCGCCCATTTGGAAATCTTCCCCTTTAACCCCGCAACCGGCGAAGACGGAGCCGTGGCGATTGTGTTCAACTATCGCCGCCGCAGTATCGCAGGCGTTGCGCGATTCCATGTGCTGCCGCTCAAAACCCTTGTGCCATGATGGATACAGGAGAAGCCAGCCGTTATATCATCCGTATTCCCGGTACAAAACCGCGGTTCATGCGATTGGCCCGGAGGATAAATTGCTTTTTGCGTTGCCTGCGGGAATGCTTTGTAAAAAAGGTTTCAACCTTCCCCTTGACACGGACACCGTGTCGTACATTATGATGGTCTGGAAAGGAAGTGCAGGCATCTCATGAATCCGCTACAGGCCGTGGGTACGGTATCGAAAACCCTCGGCATCTCCAGCCGTATGCTCCGTTATTACGAGCAAATCGGCCTGATTGAAAGTCGGCGCATGAAGGATTATGCGTACAGGGTCTACGACGAGGATACCGTACTCCGGCTTCGCCAGATCATCATCCTGCGGAAGCTTCGTGTTCCGGTGAAGCAAATTCAAGAGATCTTTGCCAATCGGGATGCCGTGAGCATCGTTCAGATTTTCGAGCGCAGCATCCGTGAGCTGGATGAGCAGCAGATCACCGCCATTTCCACTGTGAAAGCGATCCTCAACCATCTGGTACATGAGCTGCATGAAAAAGCGAATATGGATTTGCAGCTCGCGTACCTCAAAGACAGCTCTGTGTTTGCCATCGTGGACAGCCTCTCCTTTCCCAAAAACACGCTGCAGGAGGAAACATCAATGGAGGACCTGAACAAGGCAAATGAAGCGCTGAGCAAGCTGGACGATAAAAATGTGCGGATCGTGTATCTACCGCCGATGACGGTAGCCGCCTCATACGCATCGGGCGAGTTTGAATGGGGCGTGGGGCCGGAGGCGACCAGCAAAATTGAGCAGTTTGTATGGGACAGCGGTCTTCTGGACATCAAGCCCGATGCCCGGGGGATGGGGTTTGACTGCTCCAGCGACGATTTGATGGTCAACGTCGAGGGAACCGCTACAGCCTACGAGGCCTGGGTATCGATTCCCGATGATATGGGCGTGCCCGCCCCGCTGATAAAGAAGAGCTTCGGCGGCGGTTTATACGCAGCGCACGTATTGCGGGACTGGAATTTCCAAGCAGACTGGCGTTTGCTGACCGAATGGGCAAAGGCAAACGAAAAATACGAAGCGGACGCCGGGCGGCCGTGCCTTGAAGAAATACTCAACTATAAAAACCTCATGCAAAACGGCGCGAAAATGGAGGATACGCAGCTGGATTTGCTGCTGCCGATCAAGCTGCGGCAAGAGGTGTGATCAAGCGGCGGAACACCGCTGCGAATCCCTGCAGGGCTCATTGTTAAGAGCGCCCGATACTGGGTCTCTAACCCTGACACCATGCTTCTCATCAACTCACAATCCAGCCGCCCCTGAAACGACTTGGAAAAGGAGAATGCGCAATGTATCCAACCATTCCGCAGACCAACGTTCAAGACACCTACTTTGATACGGTGCTCAGCGATCCCTACCGCTACATGGAGGAGAGGGATCATCCCGATACCATCGCGGCGACCGCCGCGCAAAACGCCTGCACGAGGTCGCTTCTTGAGGCGGATCCCGATTACGCGGCTATTGAGAATGCCGTGCGAAACCCGGATAAGCCGGATAAGCTTTTGCATATGGCCGAGGCGAACGGCATGCTCTGCGCCAGCCGGATCAATGCCCACGGGCAGACCGATATCGTCACCCTGGATAGCCGGTATCAGGTAACGGGCGTGCTGGTCAACGACGAGATGCTTGACAACCGCATGCACGTGTATTATGCCAAGCCCTGCCCCACCGCCAAGGGGATCTATGCCGTGCTGGCCGTAAAGCACGGCGCGCCGCGCTGCACGGTGCTTGTGTACGACGCGCCAAAGCAAGCGGTGCTTGCGGAGCTGGACGGCACCTTTGACTACAGCTGGTCGGGCGACGGCAGGGCCATCTACTACGCAAACGTGGAAACGGATGCGGATCAAAACACCGTACATGTCGTTCACAAGCACCTCTGGCAATCAAACCTGAGCGAAACGCTGTACAGCTATTCCGAGTCGTGCGTGTTCATCCAGATTTGCGAAGCCCGGGACGGGTGTTTTCTGCTCGTGATGAAGGGGTACGACGACATCCTGGCCCTGTGGCGGGCGCAGGACGGCACCGTCACCCCGATGAACGACGGGCGCGGATCGTGCCAGTATGTCGGCATGCAGGACGGGCTTTGCTACTTTATCACCAACCGTACGTCGCCCATGGGCGCATTGGTCACGGTACCTGTGGAAGCGCTTGGCACCCCGGAATGCCTGCACAGCGCCAAAACAGTCGCCACGAGCAAAGATTGCCTGCTCACCAACGCCTGCATTCTGCCCTCCGGTATTCTGGCCTTCTATGAGTCCAACGCCGCATCCAAGGTGCTGTTGCTGGATTTCCGGGGTGTGACGCTGCGTGAGCTTGCGCTGCCCTGCGCCTACGGCGCTATTTCCACAGGAGACGTTTTGGCCCTGTCCGATACGGGCAAGCTGTACCTGGATTTTGAAAGCTTTACGCTGCCGCCCCAGACCCTGCTGTTTGACGCGAGCACCGGCAAGCTGTCGCTGGCCTTGGGCGATGCCGCTATCCCCGACGACATCACGGTGGAGCAGTGGTTTCTCCCGGCACGGGATAACCAGCGCATTCTGGTCTATGTCACGCACCGCAAGGACCTGGTTCCGGGCCCGGAAACCCCGGCAATGCTCTACGGCTACGGCGGATACAACGTATCCCTGTCCCCAAGCTCCCGCAACCCTGTGACCGAGATTTCGGTTGTGGATTGGGTGCGCAAGGGCCGTATCTACGCGCATTGCATCCTGCGCGGCGGCGGCGAATACGGCAGCACCTGGCACGATGCCGGGATGAAAATGAACAAAAAGAACGCCTTTTTCGACTTTATCGACATCGCCCGCAGCCTGGTGAAAAGGGGCTGGACCTCTTCCGAGCGCCTGATTGCCACCGGCGCGAGCAACGGCGGGCTTCTGGTGACCGCCGCAGCCACCCTGGCCCCCGATGCGTTTGGCTGTGTCATCGCCTCCGTGCCGCACACGGATATGATACGCTTCCGCCAGGACGACCGCGGCTCCATGTATGTGACCGAGTATGGAGATCCGCAGGCCGACGGGGAGATGTTTCAGTATCTGCTGTCCTATTCCCCCTACCACAGCATCCGCCAGGGCGTGCGCTACCCCGCCATGTACCTGCAAACAGGCGAAATGGACAACAACGTCCCGTCCTACCACGCCAAAAAGTTTGCCGCGCAAATGCAGCGCTCCGCCAAGCCGGGTCAGCCCGTATTGCTGAATGTACTCACGCACGGCAGCCATAACCGTGGCGTGGGAGACGAGCACGACCTGACGATCACGCAGATGCGAACCTTTATCGAACGGTTCCTGCGCTGAGCATTCACGCATACAAGCCCCCCGGAAAAGCGGCGCGTTCCGCCTGCGCCGCTTTTTCATGCCCGAATTGCCCTGGTCTTTCTTGCGGTGCGGCTCTGTGCTAAAATAGAAGCACGATTCTACACGCATGAAGGAGATCGCATGGAAAGTACCGCAGCAATCCTGTCCAGGGAGCTAAACAAACATATAGAACACGTACAAAACGTGATCCGCCTGATTGACGAGGGGAACACCATTCCGTTCATCGCCCGCTACCGCAAGGAGCTCCACGGCACGATGGACGACACTACGCTTCGCACACTGGCGGACCGGCTGACCTACCTGCGCAACCTCGACGCCCGCCGGGACGAGGTCAAGAAAACCATCGCCGCTCAGGATAAGCTGACCGGCGCGCTCGCCGCACAGATCGACGCCGCGCAGACGCTTTCGGAGGTAGAAGACCTGTACCGTCCGTACAAGCAAAAGCGCCGCACCCGCGCGACCATCGCCAGGGATCAGGGGCTGGAGCCGCTGGCCATGCGGCTGCTGGAGCAGCGCAGGGATTTTGCGGATATTACCGCCCTTGCCGCGGAGTATATCGACGCTGAAAAGGGCGTGGACACGGCGGAAGCCGCGCTTGCCGGGGCATCGGACATTATCGCGGAGCTCGTTTCCGACAGCGCGGAGCTCCGGCGCCGCCTGCGCGAGCTGATTGTCAGCAAGGGCATCGTAAGCACGGCCGCCGCCAGGGAAGAGGACTCGGTCTACAGCCTGTATTACCAGTTCAGCCAGCCCGTTTCCAGGCTGCAGGGGCATCAGGTGCTGGCCATCAACCGGGGCGAAAAAGAAGGGTTTTTGAAGGTATCGCTGGATATCGACTGGGAGCTGGCCATGAGCGTCGTATGGAACGAGTTCGTCATCCCCGGCTCCAGCGCGACCGCGTTTGTCCGCGCCGCAGCGGAGGACGGCTACAACCGCCTGCTGCTGCCCTCTCTGGAGCGGGAAATCCGCATGATGCTCACCGACAACGCGTCGGAGGGCGCAATCCACAACTTTGCCCTGAACCTGAAGCCGCTTCTCATGCAGCCGCCTGTGAAGGGCCACGTCACCATGGGGCTGGATCCCGGCTACCGCAACGGCTGCAAGGTCGCCGTGGTGGATGGCACGGGCAAGGTGCTCGATACCGCCGTGGTGTACCCCACGCAGGGCGAGCGCCGCAAGTACGAGGCCATCGAGGACCTGCGCAGCCTGATATACAAGCACGGGGTTGAGCATATCGCCATTGGCAACGGCACGGCGTCCCGCGAGACGGAGCAGATGACCAGCGAGCTGATCGCGGATATCCCCGGCGTCAGCTATATGATCGTCAACGAGGCCGGCGCTTCGGTATACTCCGCCTCACAGCTTGCAGCCGAAGAATTTCCTCAGTACGACGTTAACCTGCGCTCGGCCATATCCATCGCCCGCAGGATGCAGGACCCGCTGGCCGAGCTTGTAAAGATCGATCCCAAGGCCATCGGCGTGGGGCAGTACCAGCACGACATGCCCCAGAAGCGGCTGGACGAATCCCTCGCCGCCGTGGTGGAGGACTGCGTCAACGCCGTAGGCGTCGACCTGAACACCGCCTCGGCCCCGCTTTTGCTGCGTGTGTCCGGGCTGAACGCCACAACCGCAAAAAATATGGTCGCCTTCCGTGAGGAAAACGGCGTTTTCACCTCCCGCAGGCAGCTGCTTAAGGTGCCAAAGCTTGGCCCGAAGGCCTACGAGCAATGCGCGGGCTTCCTGCGCGTTCCCGAAAGCAAATCGGTGCTGGACCACACGGGCGTGCATCCCGAAAGCTACCAGGCCGCCGAAGCGCTTTTGAAGCTCTGCGGCTATACCCTTGCCGATGTGGCGGCCGGAAGGCTGTCCTCGCTGCCGGAGCGCGTGAAGGCGTACGGCGAGCAAAAGGCGGCGGCGGACTGCGGAGTTGGCCTGCCCACCCTGCGGGATATTGTAACCGAGCTCATCAAGCCCGGCCGCGACCCACGCGACGAGCTGCCCGCGCCTGTGCTGCGCACCGACGTGATGGACATCAAGGATCTCAAGCCCGGCATGGTGCTCACCGGCACGGTGCGCAACGTGATCGATTTCGGCGCGTTTGTCGATATCGGCGTCCATCAGGACGGGCTGGTGCACATCTCGGAGCTCGCCAGCAGATTCATCCGCCACCCGTCGGATGTTGTGTCCGTCGGCGATGTGGTAAAGGTGCTTGTGCTCTCCGTCGAGCTGCCCAAAAAGCGCATTGCCCTGTCGATCAAGCAGGCGAAATGATCGCATAACATCAGAACGCCCCTTTGGAAATTCCAAAGGGGCGTTCTTTTGCGTTGCTATGAAGCTTTCTTAAGACAAAGCATCACGGGCTGATCGGCATGTTTGCACCGTCATCCGCTTACAGGTTCCTGCTGCGCTCCAGCACCGAATGGTTGAAGTTGATCACCTCGTGGGCGTATTCCTCGTCCATCAGCGGGGAAGAGATCATAAAATCGGCCGAGGCCTTGTTGGTGGCAATGGGAATATCGTACACGCCTGCGATGCGCAGAAGCGCTTTCACGTCGGGGTCGTGCGGCTGCGCCGAGAGCGGATCGGAGAAGAACACCACGAAATCCACCACAGCTTCCACAATCTTGGCGCCGATCTGCTGATCGCCGCCCAGCGGCCCGCTGTTATACGCCTTCACGGGCAGGCCGGTTCTGGCTGTAATCATAGTCGCCGTCGTGCCGGTACCGCAGAGAAAATGCTTTTGCAGCTGGCTTTTGTTGGTTTCGCACCACTCCAGCAGCTCCTTTTTCTTGCCGTCGTGGGCGATCAGCGCGATGTTTTTCTGTTTCCCAATCGTCAGCGTAATCCACTCATTACTCATGGCTCGTTTCCTCCATGTCAACGAGATATGGTGCGATTGCGGCCATATTCTTTTCGTTGTCGTTATGTATGCGCAGCCGGATCGGCCGGGTACGGTCAAACGCAAAGATCCCCATAATGGATCGCGCGTCCAGGATAATGTTGTGGGCGATCAGCTCAAAGTCGCCTTCCAGCGGCGCCAATGCGCCAACAAACCGCTGCACCTGCTCCGTTGTGGACAACCGGATCATGACTTCCTTCATATTGACTCTCCTTACCAAGCGAACCGATACATCTATACTCTGTTCCCGTGCGGCGGAACCTGTTCGGCCGCCGCATTGTTGATGGCAGGGGTGTTCTCATAGTTTCAGTATACCCTTGATTCCGCGTTTCGTAAATATCTCCGCCGACCATCAATTTGCCTGTATTCCCATCATACAGCGGGAAATCCGGGTTTCCGGGTTGCGTCGCTGTGCGACACTGTCGGCAGCCACGGGTGAGGCAGCCAGCCATTGCCGCTACCCGATGCGGTCGTACGCAGCCGCGAAAAAGACCGGAAGCACAAAAGTCTCGTATAAATCGCATCCACGAATCCGTTACGTTTCGGAAATCCCGCCCTTCCCGCTCCACAAGAAACGCTGGTCGATGCGCCATACCGCCCGGCGCACTGTGGCGCTGATACCCCAAGGGAAAATTCATGCAATTATTTCCGGCAAACTGATGCAGGGCGCTTGACATTTTCATTTAATGTAATAAAATAATTGTATCGTTATCAGATTGTACATCGACTAACTGTGTGCTCTCGTTCAATTGAAAAATCCCCACGTGCTGACCGTATCAACTGAGGTCTTTGATCGTTTTACAGCCATGTTTTTCACGTCCCTATCCCCATAGGTTCCTTTTGGCGTTAAGCCGAACGGCTTAAGCATAGACAAAAAAATAGGAGGTTCGTCAAATGAAATTCGCTAAACGTTTCGGTTCCCGCGTGCTGGTCGCTTTTCTCCTGATCACCCTGATCCTGTCTACAACATCTGCCGCCTCAGGAACCGATTACGAAAGAGTGGTCGTTTCCTATACGGGACCGCAGGTTGTTGCGGGGTATGATTACAACACCGGCGACGAGTACAGCAAATTCATACTGGAGAAGTTCAACTTTGAGTTCCAGGGCACAAACGTCCCCTGGGGCGACTGGAACAACATGCTCAGCACCTGGATTATGGCGCAGGACATGACCGATGTCGCCAACTTCAACTACACTGACGGCACCGCCGCCGACGCCGCCAAGTTTGTGGAGCAGGGGCTGCTCAAGCGCCTGCCCGACGATTGGAAAACCAGGTGGCCCGGCCTGGCCGAGGTGTATGAGACCACCTCGCTTGGCCCGATGCTTGATGAAATGTACGGCGGAACGTATTTCCTCCCGCGTGCAAGGTTCTTCTACAATCTGCCCGGCGACCCCCTGGCCAACCACTGGTCTTTGTGGATGCGGTCTGACTGGATCGCCGCCGTGGGCAAGGAAGTGAAAAACCACTACACCATTCCCGAAGTGCTGGAAATCGCGCAGCTCATCAAAGACCAGGATCCCGGCAACGTCGGCGCGGCGCTGGTGCCGATCTCCATGGACAATAGCAACTCCGCAAACTTCTTCCTGCGGGCAAACAGCACCTACTGGGATTCGTTCTATCAGGACGCTGACGGCAAGTACGTGTGGGGCGCGGCCTCGGACGACACCCTGGAAGGCCTGAAGCTCTGGTACGAAGCCTATGCAACCGGTCTGCTGGATCCGGAATTCTATCTGCTGACCTATGAAAAGGACATGGAAAAATTCCAAACACTGGGCACGGCGGGCATCGCCTACCTGGGCGGCCAGACCGCGGACGTGGAACGCTTCCGCATCGACTTCACCAGCCGCACGGGCATCGACGGCAGCGCCTTCCTGCTGGCCACGCTGCTGGGCGCGGACGGGAACTATCACCAAAGAGACCTGATCAACTTCTGGGGCACCATCTGCTTCAAGCCCGACGTATCTGACGCGGTGTTTGAGCGCTGGATGGACCTGATGGAGTTCACTGCCAGCCCCGAAGGCTATCCCGGAACGCAAATGGGCATCAAGGGCGTAGACTGGGACCGCGAAGCGGACGGCACCATCATTTCTCTGGTTGAGCCGGGAACGCTGCTGGCAGGCGCCATCGGCGAGGCGAAATACCCCAGCCTCGGCCATGTGCTTGGTTCCTCCATCCTCTGGGACGACCTTGCGTTTGACAACCCCAACATCGGCAAGCAATACCGCGACGAATCCAAAGCCCTGTATGCCAACCGCTATGAGTTCTCCACCCCCGAAACCTTCGCCAAGGTGGACTGGAACCTCTGGCTGCACAACACCGAAAACATGCGCAGGGCCAAGGGCATCGATTATGCCACGGAATTTGCCAACATGGTGACCTCCGCCACCAGCGAGGACAACCTGGTGGAGCTGTACCACAGCTGGCTTGATTCGCAGATGAGCCTCATCCAGCCCGTGCTGGACGAACTCAACCAGTAAGCTATAGGACCATGATACTGTAATCTGATCGCATAACGTTTTTGCCCGGGACGGCCTGCTGTCCCGGGCAAAAATCAACATGGTAAAGGATTTGAGGACATGTCTGCATCATCCGATGGTTACAAACCCCGTTCTGCCAAGGGTAAGCTTGCCAGCACCGGAAGGCTGATGGTTAAGTACAAGGAAAAATACGCGCTCGTTCTGCCCGGTTTGGTCTGGTATATCATTTTTGCGTATATCCCGATTTTTGGCCTTTCGCTGGCGTTCAAGCAGTACGTCGCGAAGCTGGGCCTGTTCGCAAGCCCGTGGATCGGGCTGTACAACTTCAATAACGTGTTTGCCGATCCGGCTTTTTTCCAGTCGATCATAACGACGCTGAAAATCAACGCAGGACGGCTTTTGTTCGTATTCCCCTTCCCCATCCTGCTCGCGCTGATGATCAACGAGGTGCGGCTGGGACGTTCCAAAAAGGTATTGCAGTCCATTTACACCTTTCCCCACTTCCTGTCCTGGGTGATTGTCGCCAGCGTGATGATCAGCATCCTTGGGCAGCGGGGGCTGGTCAACTCGCTGCTTGGCGGCCTTTTCGATACCAAGCCCATCAGCTTCCTGGGCAAGCCCAACTATTTTCTGCCCGTGGTGTACGTAACCGATATCTGGAAAACTGCGGGCTGGAGCGCGATTATCTACATGGCGTCCATTTCGGGCATCGATGTAGAGCAGTATGACGCCGCCGAGATTGACGGCGCATCCCGGCTGCAGCGCATGTGGTACATCACGCTGCCGGGCATCAAGCCCACGATCTTCGTTCTGTTCATTCTGGCCATCGGTTACCTGATGTCGGGCGGCTTTGACCAGATCTTCAACCTGAGCAACCCTGCGACCATCAAGGTCGCGGAGACCCTCGATATGTATATTTACCGGATCACCTTCCGCGGCTCCGTGGACTTTTCCTACTCGGCCGCGGTGGCCCTGTTCCGGTCGATTGTCAACCTGCTGCTGCTGTTTTCCGCCGACCGTTTTATGAAGCGCGTAGGCGGATCCGGCCTGCTGGCGTAGACCCGAAAGGAGTGGATTGTTTTGACAGCGTCCAAGAAAACACGCCGGGGTTTCCGCAACAGGTTTGAGCTGCTGGACGGCATCATCGTGTTCTTCCTATTGATCATGGCGATTCTGATCATCTTCCCGGTACTCAACGTGCTGGCCACATCGTTTGCCACGCAGAAGGAAGCCGCCGAAAACCCGCTGCTGCTGATCCCCACCCAGCCGACGATTGATAACTACTACAGGCTGTTTCAGGATCCCCGGATTCTGATCGGCTACAAAACAACCTTTATCATCCTGTTTCTGGGTGTCCCGCTCAACCTGTTTTTAACCACCAGCCTGGCGTACGGCCTATCCCGCACCAACTTCCCGGGCGGCAAGCTGATCTTCTACGCGGTACTGCTGACCATGCTTTTTAACGGCGGCATCGTTCCCCTGTACCTGCTGATGCTGCAGCTGAGCCTGACCAAAACCATCTGGTCTGTCATCCTGGCGTACGGCGTGAATACGTTTTACTTTATCATCATGCGCACGTATATGACCACGCTGCCGGACTCGCTGATCGAGTCGGCAAAAATCGACGGCGCCGACGAGATGCGGATACTGTTCAAGATCATCCTGCCGCTATCCAAGCCCATCATTGCGACCGTGCTGCTGTTTTACGCCGTAGACCGGTGGAACGAGTGGTTCAACGCGATGGTGTTTTTACGCAGGAACGATCTGATTCCCCTGCAGCTGGTGCTGCGCACCATTGTGATGGACTCGGTGATCGTCAACTCCCTGTCCATCGCCGGGCCGCGCGTGCCACGCTTTACCGAGGGCATTCAAACCGCTACCATTATGGTAACCATGCTCCCGATCATGTGCTTTTTCCCGTTTCTGCAAAAGTACTTCGTCAAAGGCATCATGATCGGCGCTATCAAGGCATAAAAACCACAGAAAGCAGAATACAGATGATGAAAGCGTCTATCGACCTGCGCCAAAAAGGGCCGAGGATCAGCCGGCACCTGTACGGGCATTTCTCGGAGCACCTGGGCAGGTGCATCTACAACGGCGGCTATTGGGTAGGCGAGGATTCGCCGGTTCCCAACGTGCGCGGCATCCGGACGGATATCGTTGAGGCGATGAAGGCCATCCGCGTCCCCAACATCCGCTGGCCCGGCGGCTGCTTTGCCGACGACTACCACTGGATGGACGGCATCGGCCCCAGGGAAGAGCGCACCCCGATCATCAACGTGCATTGGGGCGGCGGGCTGGAAAACAACCATTTCGGCACCCACGAGTTTATGGACCTGTGCGGGCAGATCGGCTGCGAGCCCTATATCTGCGGAAACGTCGGCAGCGGCACCGTGCGCGAAATGCGGGACTGGGTTGAATACCTGACCGACGATGGCAATTCCCCCATGGCGCAGCTGCGGCGTAAGAACGGGCAGGACAAGGCCTGGGGCATTGAGATGTTTGGCGTCGGGAACGAAAACTGGGGCTGCGGCGGCTTCATGACGGCCCAGCAGTACGCCCAGGAATTCCGCAAGTACGCCACCTATGTCCGCAATTATAAGGATATGGGAAAAATCAACTGGTGGGAAGCGCCGGGAATCATGAAAATCGCAGGCGGTTCAAACGCCGAACATACCGAATGGACGGAGACGCTGATGCGCTCCGTTCCCCTGCGGCTGATGGGCGGTTTGTCCGTACACTGTTATGTGAAGCCGGGTGACGAATCAAACGGGGTGGACTTTTCTGACGACAGCTGGTACCAGACCGCCGCCAACACCTATGACAAGGAGCCGCTGTTCCTGCGCAATATGGAAATCATGGACACATACGACCCAGAGAAGCATGTCGCCATGGCGGTGGATGAATGGGGCATTTGGGTGGATAACGAGCCCGGAACCGCCCCCGGATATCTGTACCAGCAAAACACCATGCGCTCCGCCCTATGCGCAGCGCTCATGCTTCACATCTTCCAAAAGTACGCGGACAGAATCCGGATAGCCAACCTTGCCCAGACCATCAACGTGCTGCAGGCCATACTCCTCACCGAAGGCGGGAAGCTTATCAAAACGCCCACCTACCATGTGTTTGATCTGCTGCAGGCGCATCAGGACGCGGATTTCGTTCCCGTGTCATGGAAACAATCCCCCGAAACCCTCCGGCACAATCTGCCGCATGTGGATCTGTCGGCATCCGTCAAGGAGGATTGCCTGACGGTATCGCTGGTCAACCTTTCCGCCGAGCGGGACGCTGGGGTGGACCTTACGCTCCTTTCGGCGAGCCCCGTATCCGCCTCCGGCAGGCTCATCAGCGGCAGGCCGACAGCCCACAACACGTTTGAAAACCCACATCAGGTCGAAACTGCCCCCTTGCGGGGAATCACCCTGCAGGACGGCCTGGTGCACGTATCTCTGCCGCCCTGCGCGATTGCAAGCATAGCAGTCAAGCTCGCGTAAGGCGCGCCCGGACAGTAGCGAAGGAGAATGGATATGATCATCGGAACCGGTAGCTATCGTTTGCGGTTTGCAAGCGGCGGCGTGGAAGTGCTGAAGGAAGGAAAGCTTCTGTATTACAACAAGCGCCCGCTGTATGCGTTCATCAAAACAGCCCTGTCCATCACGGAATTTTACGACGCACCCTACCAGACCATCGCGCAGGAGGGCGAGCGTGTTACCGCCGGGGGAAGTCTGCAATCGCCGACCGGCTCCGTGCTGGCCTTTGCGGATACATACGAGCCCGCAGAAGGCGGCTTCAAGGTTTCCAGAACTGTGACTGTTCTCAAAAATACAGACGATCTGGGCTTTGCGTCGAAACTCTCGTTTGTCCTGGCAGCCTCCGACGCGGTGCGCGATTACGATTATTTCGCCCCGGCCAACTGGTACCGGCAGAACGAGTATTCCAAGCCCTACAGCATGGGGTATGACCTGGACTGCGAATATTTCTGGCGCCGGGAGACCGCCTACACCCTGCCTCTGTTTGCAGCGCAGCACAAGGCGACGGGCGAAACGGTCATGCTGTCGCGCTGGGCGGCCGATGTAACCATGCGGGATCATACCTTCGTTCAGTCCGAGCATATCGTGGACAGGCAATTCACCATCGGCTCCATCGGCATCAGCAGGCCTGAAAACCAGACGCTCAATTACCTGTACTACGGATTTCCGCTGCGCAAGCCTATTGGCACCCTGCGCCAGGGCCTGACGATTGACTACGTATACCCCGGCGTTGACGGCCAGATGCCCAGGATGGGCAGGGGCTATAACGTAGACTATATGATGAACACCAAGACGATGACCCGCATCTACCACCCGATGGAGGAAGGCTTCACCCACAGCTTTGCCATCAGGGTTGATTTCGGCCGGTACGACGGGTTTTATCCCATGATGCGCCACACTTGGCGCAGCGTGTATGCGCGGCTGAAGGACCCGGTCTTTCCGGTAGACCATGAAGCGCATTACCGCACCAGCATGGAATCGCTGACGAAGCTGACGCGGCAGTACGGCGATGCGTGGGGGCTTCCGTTTTCCTGCCAGCTGCCGCAGATGGACGTATCCAGCATCTCCTTCCAGTTCGGGTTCGTCGGCCAGCAGCCGGGGATCGGCTACCAGCTGATTCGCTACGGAGACAAGGAAAACCGCCGGGAATCGTACGAAAAGGGTCTGCATATCATCGATTTCTGGGTGCGAACGGCCATGACCGATCTGGGCGCACCGCAGGTTTGCTATAATCCTGCCATCGAAGGGTTTGAGCCCATGCCGTTTTGGACCCGGATGATCGCCGACGGGCTGGAAAACATTCTGGACGCGTATGTGTATATGAAGAAAAAGGGGGAAGAAAAGCCCTCGTGGCTTGCGTTCTGCCAAAAGGCCGCTGATTGGTTTGTGAGCATCCAGAATGATGACGGCAGCTGGTACCGTGCATATAACGTGCCCGACGGTTCCATGCGCATGGACTCCAAGGCCAACACCATCAGCGTGGTTCGCTTCCTGATCCAGCTGTATCTGGTCACAAAAAACAACGCTTATCGCCAGGCTGCGCTCCGTGCGGGCGAATGGGCGTACGAGAATACCTTCAAGGAGCTGGAATACCGGGGCTCCACCTGTGACAACACCGATATTACGGACAATGAATCCGGCATCTACGCCATGTTCGGCTTTTTGGCGCTGTACGACCTGACAAGCGAGCAAAGGTGGCTCGATGCGCTGATTGGCGCAGCCGACTTCACGGAGACATGGACCTACGCCTGGTCGTTTCCGGTGCGCGTGCCGTGGCCCAACCACCCCTTCAACCATAGCCGCATCAGCGGCCAGAGCCCGGTAACGCTGGGCGGCGGGGGCGGCGATATGTACATGGCGGCCTGCGCCTACATTTATTACAGGCTGTATGTGATCACAAAGGACGCGCACTACCGCGACTATGCAGAGTTCATCCACAATAACACCCGGCAGGCAAACGATGTGGACGGCAGCTGCGGGTATGCGCTGCCGGGCCTTTCGCACGAGGGCGGGGGCTTTGGCGAGCAGACCTTTCAAAGCCATTACCACTGGCTGCCCTGGGTGACGTATGTGGAAGTCGATCCCCTGTCGAGGCTTTTTGATACCTTTGGCGCGTATGATATCGCCGGGGCGGACAGGCTGACCGAGGAGGAGCGCGCCGCGCGAAACCGCATCTATGATTTCTTCCTATAAACAGCCTGCCTGCGCACTGCCCTATGCGCCAACCCGCCGGCAACAAGAGCACGCCTGTGTTGCGCCGGTGGTTTCCACGTATGGGGACTTATGCCCTGTTGTTCCTGCAAAACTCCTGCGGGAATTTGGATGACTTCCGCCAATTTCGGGAAAGGCTTCCGGCTGTTGTGCAGAGAATAGAATGAAAAAGATCATCCGCCAAAGGAGGAACTCCAGATGCCCCTGATCCGTACCGCAAAAACCGAATCCGGCGTTGTTGTTGGGCTGCCCGCCGCCGATCCGCGCATTACAAGCTACAAGGGAATACCCTTTGCGGCCCCTCCGGTTTTGGAAAACCGCTGGCGCGCGCCGCAGCCGTGCGCGCCCTGGGAGCATGAATATCTGGCCTATGATTTCGGCCCCATCACCCCGCAGGCCGTGACCGGGCAGGATAAAGCCAATATCTATACCCGCGAATGGGCGGTGGACGATGATCCGTTGATGGATGAGGATTGCCTGTACCTGAATATCTGGGCTCCGGCAGAGGGGCAGACCGGGTTGCCGGTCTTCGTATGGTATTTCGGCGGCGGCCTGCAGGTGGGCGCGACCACGGAAATGGAGTTCGACGGTGAGCGCATCGCCCGGCGCGGCGCGGTTGTGGTCACCATCAATTACCGGCTCAACGTGTTCGGCTTTCTGGCGCACCCAGAGCTTACGCAACGGTCTCCGCAGAGCCCCACCAACTTCGGCTTTCTGGATCAGCAGTTCGGCACGCAGTGGGTGAAGCGCAACATTGCGGCCTTCGGCGGCGATCCGGACAATATCACCATCGGCGGGCAATCGGCCGGGGGCATGAGCGTCAGCGCGCAGATCGCCCATCCGCAAAACGAGGGCCTGTTCCGCCGCGCGGCAATCATCAGCGGCCTGTTCGCCCCCGCGTACCCGGATATGTTCAGCCTTTGCGTGCCGCTGCATGAGGCCGAACAGCGCGGGGAACGCTTCTTCCGGGAAGCGCTTGGCGTGCAAACGCTGGATGAAGCCCGGCGCGTGCCCTGGCAGTAGCTCCTCAAGGCCGCGCTGGAATGGAAAAACGCAGGCCTCTGGCCCGCCTCGGTGGATAACGCGTTCCTGCGCTATGCTCCCGACCGCTGGTATCTGCATGAGGAGCGCGTGCATTGCCCGTTGATGATGGGCTCCACCAACAACGAGTTCCGCATCGCCCCCCACGCGGAGGACGATGCCACCCTCATGGCGTATGCCGCCAAGATTCCCGGTTTGGATCAGGCTGCGTTCCTCAAGCAGTTTACCTCGCCCGCGACAAAGGAAAGCATTGCGCGCGAGGGGGATGTGAACGCCATTGAGTTCGCCGTTCGTGCCGCCGGAATGCGGACAAACGAAACGATTTACGCCTACGAATTCAGCGCCGAAATTCCCGGATGGGATCATCCCGGCGCGTTCCATTCCGTGGATCTGTGGTTTTTCTTTGAAACGCTGGCCAAGTGCTGGCGGCCGTTTACCGGAAAGCATTACGATCTGGCCCGGCAGATGTGCGACTATCTGGTCAACTTCGTGCGCGGCGGAGATCCCAACGGCATGGGTACGGACGGCACACCGCTTCCATACTGGCCTGTGCTCAAAGCCGAAGCGCCTGTGTTCCAATCGTTCGGCGATACGGTAAAACCGGTGCAAAGCCCCGCGTCTCCTTTGACAAAGCTCCTATTGGACGCCTATCTATCCAGAAGCAAGCCGGATTGAGGCTGTCAAGCGCCGATTCCATCCCCGGAAACCAGAGGAAAGGACGTACAAACCATGAAAACAGCCAGCATCCATCTGCATCCGCGTTTCCAGATCGGGGAGATATCGCCCCGGCTGTACGGCGCCTTTCTGGAGCCAATCGGCACGATGGTCAACGGCAGTATGTACAATCCCAGGCACCCCACGGCGGACGCAAACGGGTTCCGGCAGGATTTTATCCAGGCGCTGAAAGCCACGGGCCTTCCCGCCGTGCGGCTGCCCGGCGGCAACTTTGTTTCCGGCTGGGACTGGAAGGATTCCATCGGCCCCAGGGAAAGCCGGAAAACGCAGCTGGATACCGCCTGGTTTCAGTACTATACCAACGAAATTGGCCACGACGAGTACCTGAAGTGGACGCAGGCAATCGGCGCTGAGCCGATGTACACCGTCAACCTGGGCACCAACGATTTGCGCGACGCGCTTCACCTTGTGGAGTATACCAATCGCCCCTCCGGCAGCTACTGGGCCGACCTGCGCAAAGCGTACGGGCAGGAGGAGCCATATCAGGTCAAAACCTGGTATTTGGGCAACGAGATGGACGGCCCCTGGCAGATTGGCTCGTGGGAGAAGAACGCCAAAGGGTACGGGGTGCTGGCGCACGAGGTATCCAAGGGCATGAAGTGGACCGATCCGGGCATCGAAACGGTCGCATGCGTATCGTCCTCCCCGTTCCTTGCGCATTACCCGCAGTGGGATTTGGAGGTGCTCCAGGAATGCTACGAAACGGTGGATTATATCTCCCTGCACCATTACCACATTGCGGCGCCCGGCGATTATGCCGCATTGCTTGGCGGCTCGGTTTTCTTTGAGGACTATATCAATACGGAGATCGGGCTGTGCGATTTTGTGCAGACCAAGCTTCGGTCGCCCCGGAAAATGATGCTCTCCTTTGACGAGTACGGCTCCAGACAGCAGCCTCTGGAAGGCATATTGCCCGGCCGGGGAACGGAATGGGCGCATACCTTTGATCCCAAGCAGCAATACACACGCCACGACCCCGACAACATGCACAGCAAAACGCTGTTTGTGCCACGGGGCGGGATGGCGGACGCCCTTTCCTCCGCCTCCGCCCTGCTTGCGCTGCTCCGCCATGCCGACCGCGTGAAGATCGGCTGCATGACGGCGGGCCTGCAAACCCTTGCCGCCACCGACCGCGACCACGTTTGGAAGCCGATTGCCCACTATCCCTTTGCGCAGCTGATGCAATATGGCCGTGGCATTTCGCTGCAAACGGTGGTAGACTGTGACCGCTATGCTATCCCCGGATATGCGCCAAGCCACCAGTTCCAATACCGCACGCATGAGGACATCGATTTGATTGACGCGGCGGCGGCGTTCAACCCCAAAACGCGGGAGCTGGCCGTGTTCGTCATCAACCGCGACCCCGCGCAGGACTGCGAGCTTGCGATTGCAGCGGACAGCTTTGAAAGCTGCCGCTTCCTGGAGCATATCCAGCTGCACGGCGAGGATTTTCAGGCGATGAATACCTATGAACACCCCGATACCGTCCTTCCGGCGGTGAATACGGACGCCGCGTTTCAAAACGGCAAGGCGACGGCGGTCGTCAAGAGCCTATCGTGGAACGTGTTCCGCTTTCAGGCGGCGGGCCTGTAGCGCAAGCCGTTCGGCGCGACGACCTGCGGATACCTCTAGAAACAGTGGAAAAACCACGGACAGATGAACAATGAGGAGAGACTTGAACATGAACCTGGAATACCATGTAGCCAAACACGGCAGTGATCTTCAATGCGGTTCCAAGGCCCAGCCATTTCTCACCATCGGGCGCGCCGCCGCCATTGCCGAGCCGGGCGACCGCATCGTGGTCCACGCGGGCGTCTACCGTGAGTGGGTCAAGCCGCAAAACGGCGGAACGAACCATCTGACCCGCATCGTATACGAGGCCGCGGAGGGTGAAACGGTTGCCGTCAAGGGCTCGGAACAGATCACCGGCTGGGAGAACGTTGAAGGCACCACCTGGAAGGTGATCCTGCCCAACGCGTTTTTCGGCGATTACAATCCCTACGCAAGCGTGCTGCGCGGTGACTGGTTCATCCACCCCACGGCGTATGCCGTGCACGCCGGAGACGTGTACCTGAACGGGCGCTCCTTTTACGAGGCGGCCAGCCTGAACGAAGTGAAAGCTCCGATTCGCCGCGAGACCGGCTTTGCCCCACCCTGGAGCAAGCACCCGGAATATATCCTGGATCCGGCCGGCACCTTGTACCAATGGTACGCCGAGGTTGACGATGAAAACACAACGATTTACGCCAACTTCCAGGGCGCGGACCCCAACCGCGAGCAGACCGAGATCAACGTCCGCAAGTGCTGCTTCTACCCGGAGCATCCGGGCGTGAATTACATCACCGTGCGCGGCTTTGAATTTGCCCAGGCTGCCTGCCCGTGGACGCCGCCGACAGCCGATCAGCCCGGCATGGTCGGCGCGCACTGGAGCAAGGGCTGGATCATTGAAAACAACATCCTGCACGATGCCAAGTGCAGCGCGATCAGCATCGGCAAGGAAGCCTCCACGGGCGATAATCTCTGCACACACTACCAGCTCAAGCCGGGGTACCAGTACCAGATGGAAGCGGTGTTCAAAGCGCTGCAGCAGGGCTGGAGCAAGGAAACCATCGGCTCGCATTGCATCCGCAATAACACCATTTATGATTGCGGCCAGAACGGCATTGTCGGCCATATGGGCTGCGTTTTCTCCACGATTGAGCACAACCACATCTACAACATTGCCGTCAAGCACGAGTTTTTCGGCTATGAAATCGCAGGCATCAAGCTGCACGCCGCCGTGGATGTGCAGATCTTGAACAACCACATCCACCACTGCACCATGGGCACGTGGCTTGACTGGCAGGCGCAGGGGACGCGCGTATCCAAAAACGTGATGCACGATAACAACCGCGATTTCTTCATTGAGGTCACACACGGCCCCTGCCTGGTGGACAACAACGTGCTTGCCTCCGCCTACACCATTGATAACGCGGCGCAGGGCACGGCTTTCGTGCACAACCTGATCGGCGGCTCCATGCGGCGCATCACCGTGCCGGATCGCTCCACGCCCTATCACTACGCGCACACCACGCAGGTTGCCTCTACCGCCGTGGTGTACGGCGGCGACGACCGGTATTTTGGCAATCTGTTCGCGGGGCAGGGCGAGGCGCTGGAGGTCGATTCCTGCGTTGGCACCACCAGCTACAACGGCTTCCCGGCGGATTTGGAAACCTACCGCCAGCAGGTGATCGCGCTTGGCGTCGGCGATCACGAAAAATTCAAGCACGTATCCCAGGCCGTGTATTGTAAGGATAACGTATACCTGCGCGGCGCAGGCGCGTTTGACGGGGAAACGGGCGCAACCAGCCTGCCCGCGTACTGCGCAAACGTACAGGTTGTGCAGGACGGCGCCAGGGCCTACCTGGAGCTGGACGTTTCAAAAGAGATGCTTTCGCATCAGGCGGGCATCGTCGGCACGGCAACGCTTGGCACCCCGCGCATCACCGAGTGCGCATATGAAGCGCCGGACGGCAGCCCCCTTACGCTGGATACGGATCTGCTGGGCAATCCCCGCGCCGGCGCAGCCAAAGCAGGCCCGCTGGAAACGCTGCAAGCGGGCCGCAACCGCGTTTTGATCTGGGAATAGACCATCGCAAACCGTCGCGCAGAAACGGGTTGACAAACCGGGCAAAGGACAACCGCACGAGATGAAACATCGCGAGCAAACCCAAACCATGGAGATCGCAGGCATACCCGTCGAGATCACCCGCAAGCATATCCGGCACGCCTATTTACGGGTGAAGCGGCTCACCGGAACCGTGGCCCTTTCCGTACCGTGGACGATGAACAACGCGACCATTTCACGCTTCGTACAGGAGAAAGCTGATTGGATTGAGCGCCAGCTCGCAAAGCCCGTTCCTGCGGCGCATACCGCTGACCGGACGTTTGCGGGCAGCGATACCATGATCGTATGGGGACAGGCCTATCGGCTGGAGCTTCGCACAGGGACACGCTATGCCATTGCGCTGTCCGGCGACACCGCCGTGATGACCGCGCCCAAAAACAGCACAGCAGACCGCTGCGATGCCTTCGTGCGCGAATGGATTCGCGCGCTGCTGATGGCCGAGGCCGCGCCGCTGCTCGCCAGGTGGGAAGCCGCCACCGGGCTCAAAGCCTCCGGCTTTCGCACCAGGGACATGAAAACCCGCTGGGGCACCTGCAATACCAAAACCGGGCTTTTGTGGTTCAGCTTGCAGCTTGCCAAGTTCCCGGTGGAATGCCTCAATTATGTGGTGCTGCACGAGCTTTTGCACCTCGCCGAGCGCAGCCACGGCAAGCGCTTCTATGCTCTGCTCTCGCACTATATGCCCGACTGGAAGCACTGGAAATCCCTGCTCGACGGCAGACAGCCCCGTGCGGAGGATTGATACAAGCAATATCCCATCGGCTATATTACTCATTGTTTATATGAGATAACGGTCGGATGCGTATACACTGCCGGACGTTTGGATGAAACCCCTGCCTGAAAGCGCTTAGTTCCAAAAAAAGCACAGCGAACGGTTGATTCGCTGTGTTTCTTGATGAATGTCAAGCTGCGCGGTATTCCCCGGCTGCTTGCCGACAGGGCGGCCGTCTCAGGCGTACCGGCCCGCCTCGCGCACCGTGCGGTACATGGCCAGCACGTTTTCCACAGGGGTATTGTCCTGCAGCAGATGGGTGGAGGCGAAGCAATAGCCCCGGTAAGGCATCATGATGCTTAAAATCTGCCGCGCCTCGGCTTCGATCTCCTCCACGGTCATCACAGCGGCTTTGGCCGTGGACATGCACCCGTGGAACATCAGCCGCGTGCCGAAATGCTCGGCCAGGTACTGCGGCTCCATGTTTTTGGCCTCCGGCTGCAGGGTATCCATGCCCTGGATGCCCATCTCGACAAAATCTTCAAACGCCCAGGACGAGCTGCCGCAGGAATGCAGCATCACAGGCTTGTTGTACGCCTTGGCCAGATCCACAATTTTTTGATGGCGCGGGCGGATTTGGCTGCGGAACAAATCCAGGCTGATGAGCTGGCCGCTTTGCGTGCCCAGGTCTTCCCCGGTCCATACAAAGTCGATATCCGCAGCGCAGTAATCCATGACGCGCTCCATCACGCCCAGCTGGGAGTTGAGGCGGCGATCGATATAGGTAAGCACAGCCTCGTTTTCGGTGAGCAGATCCATGTAGATGTTTTCCATGCCGCGCAGCATGCCGGGCGTGTTCATCAGGTCGCCCAGACCCGGATCGCCGAAGCTGACGGCCTTGTGCTTGAAGTGCCTGCACTGCCGGGCGAAATCGTCTACGTCAAAATGATCGGGGTTGGGCACCGGCCAGCTGGCGATGGTTTCGTCGTCGGCATCCTTCAGGGGAAACTCGCAATAGTCCCAGTATCCGCCGTCGTGATGCTCGACCCAGCGGGTGACCATGCCCCACATGGGGTCCACGTTGCGGTCGGGCTTGGGGGGAAACAGCACCGGGCCGGTGTACTTGGGAATAATATATTGAAAATCGCAGCCCAGCGCGTGGGCCACGGCGGCGTAGCTATCCTCCACGCCCAGGGTTTGGGCCAGCCGCTTGTGCAAACCGGGATTGGAAAGGTAGTTCATCGGCACACGATCGGCCTTTTCGTGATAGAACGCGTTGAGCACCCTTTGTTTGGAATTCATTGTGATTCATCCCGCCTTATCCATAAAATACGCGTTTGCAATCGGTGTATAATCGATCAGCAGTCCTTGCAGGCCTGCGGCGCAAACTCCCGCAGCACCGAGAGATAATACCGGTAGTTTTCCATGGTCGTACCCGGCGGTGTTTGGTGATCCATGCCGATGATATAG
>DAIOVG010000002.1:0-48969 GCA_036759125.1 Candidatus Limiplasma sp. | reverse complement strand
CACAGGCGCATTTCATCGTGCCCGATCCAGAGCTCTGGTGGCCCTCGGGGTACGGCGCACAGCCGCTGTATACCGTTGCCATCACGCTTTTGCAGGGCGAAGCAATGCTGGATCAATGTGCGCGCCGCATCGGCCTGCGAACCCTGACCATATCCAACGAAGCGGACGCCTGCGGCGCGGAGTTCTGCCATGTGGTTAACGGCGTGAAGATTTTCGCCATGGGTGCAAACTATATCCCGGAGGACAATATCCTAAGCCGTGTCACCCCGAAGCGCACCCGCCGCCTGCTTACGGATGCCAAGCTCGCCCATTGTAACTGCATCCGCGTATGGGGCGGCGGCTATTACCCGGACGACGCGTTTTTTGATCTGTGCGACGAGCTGGGCCTGATGGTGTGGCTGGATTTAATGTTTGCCTGCGCGGCCTACACCCTGACCCCCGCCTTTGACCGGAGCATCCGCCTGGAGGCGGCGCAGAACATCCGCCGTGTGCGGCACCACGCCTGCCTGGCGCTTCTGTGCGGCAACAACGAAAACGAAATGTTTTTCGAGTGGGTGCGTTTGGGCACGCAGCCAGAAGCCTGTGTGACCCCGGCGCACTTTGCCGATTACATCAAGCTGTTTGAGTATATTCTGCCGGACATCTGCAGGGCGGAAGCGCCGGACGTGTTCTACTGGCCGTCCACGCCTTCCACACGGGGCGGCTTTGACGACCCCAACAGCGAGCACAGCGGCGACGTACACTACTGGGAGGTCTGGCAAAACAACAAGCCCTTTCACGAGTACCGCCGTTACAAGTTCCGTTACTTATCGGAGTTCGGCTTCCAGAGCTTCCCAAGCCTCCCCACGGTGGAAAGCTTCACCCTGCCGGAGGACCGCAACCTGTCCTCCCGCATCATGGAACGGCACCAGCGCAACGGGCTGGCCAACGGCAAGATCATCAATTATCTGATTCAAACCTATCAATATCCGCTGCGCTTTGACGACCTGATTTACTGCTCCCAGCTATTGCAGGCCGACGCCATCCGCTTTGCGGTGGAGCACCTGCGCCGCCACCGCGGCCACTGCATGGGCGCGCTGTACTGGCAGCTCAACGATTGCTGGCCGGTCGCCTCGTGGTCGTCCATCGATTACTACGGGCGCTGGAAGGCCCTGCACTACACGGCCAAACGCTTTTTTGCGCCGGTGATGATCTCCGCGCAGGAGGAGGGCGAGCACACGCAGCTGCCCCAGATCAACGCCTATCACCCCATGCCGGTACGCCTGAGCATGCGTCTGAACGTGGCGAACGAAACGCTTGCCACGGTATCCGGCCTGGTCAAGTGGGCGCTGCGGGATGCAGGCGGGCAGGTGCTCCGGTCGGGCGAGGAAGCGCTGACAGCCGCGCCGCTGTGCTCCGTTTGGCTTGCGGAAACAGAGTTCCCCGGCGTGGACCCGACCGTGCAATACGTGAGCTACTCCTTTGAAACAGACGGGAATGTTTTAAGCGAAGGCTGCACGCTATTGTGCGCGCCGAAGTTTTTCCAGTTCCGCGACCCAAACCTGCAAATGAGCGCCCAAGGCGATACCGTAACCCTGCGGGCGGACGCGTTTGCCAAGTCCGTCTTCTTAGAAAGCGACGATCCGGATCTGCTCCTGTCGGACAACTATTTTGATATGAATCCGGGTGAGAAAACCCTACAAGTTCTGCGCGGCAGCGTTCAGGGTCTGCGAGCGCGCAGCGTGTTCAGTATCCAAACGGTGTAGCGCCTGCCCCAAGCGCTGATCGCTGCGCGTCAATTCCCGGCGTTTACTGGCTGCAGCGCATCGCGGCCGGACGGGAACCACAGCAATCCCGAAACCGTGAGATCGGAATCCGCCTGTACAAGGCTCAGGATCCGCGCCGCGTCCTCCAGACCAGCACGGACCGAAAATCGTTCTCCGGCGCGCTGCCGGAGGTTGTGATGGGAATCAGCTCCATTTGCACATCCAGATAATTTCCACTGTCGTCAAAGCGCAGGGTGGCGCGTAAGCATGGCGTCAAACGTGCTCATATCGTGCGTGCCGCCGAACGTCAGCGTGATTTCCGTATCCGCCGCCGCAAGCGCCGGCAGGAGCAAAACTACAATCTAAACCAGTATTTTTCGCATGCGCTCTCCTCCGTCTCCAATATTTGGACGGATACGGGAGGGTTTTGGTTTAAGGTCTGGAAATATCCAACATAAAGAATGAAAATCCGATGATTTTGTAACGAATCCTCCATCGCCCCGTCTAACCTGTGAGGAGTTGAAACGATGCCGGACTTTGAAACCGTCTACCAGCGATACTTCCAAACCGTGTATCGCTACCTGCTCTCGCTAAACCGCGACGCGGCGCTGGCCGAGGAAATCACACAGGCAACGTTCTTTGCGGCGCTTAAAAAGATCGGTACCTTTCGCGAGGACTGCGCTGTGGAATCGTGGCTGATCGGCATTGCGCGGAATCGGTACTTCGACCATTGCAGGCGGCAAAAGCACCGGGCGAGCTCCTGTGCGCTGTCCACGGAAACAGTACACGATACCCCCGATGATCTGTACTTCCGGTCCGAGGCCACCGGGCGGTTCCATCAGCTCCTGCACGCCCTGTCCGAGCCCTATAAGGAAGTGTTCATGCTTCGTGTATACGGCGAAATGAACTTCGCCGCCATCGCAGGGCTGTTTCAGAAAACTGAAAGCTGGGCGCGCGTCACCTACTACCGCGCCAAGCAGAAACTGCAATCGCAAATCAGAGAGGAAGAAAACCATGGATAAAAACTGTTCCATCGCCCGCGACCTGATGCCCCAGGTGATCGACCAGGTCGCAAGTGAAGCAAGCACCGCCTTTGTGACCGACCATACAGCGGGATGCGAGCCCTGCGCCCAGGTGTTTGCCGATATGCGAGGCGATATTCAGGGCGCGCAGGCGCAGGGTGACGGTATGCCAATACCCTTCCAATCGGCAATATCGCAGCTGAAGAAAACCATGGTCTGGAAACGCACCCGCATTGCAATCATCGCCGCATTGATCACGGCGGGAGTATTCTTACTGGGGTCTACCTGCTACTTTTTCCTGTTCGTGGAGGGAGGGCATGCTCTGCCCAATGAGGATTATGAGCTTCACCTTTTCCAAAGCGAAAACAAAAGCGTTTATGTCATCCCAAAGTTCCTCAAAACCATCAGCTCCCACGGGGTTTCCAGCTCGTTTGATGACGAAACCGGCATCATCTACGTTCACTGGATGTCTGCACTCATTCCCACAGGACAAGATATTGCGCCCCGCTGGTATCCCGACTATATTATGCGTTTCACCTTGACGGATGATAACACGTTGGTTTATGGCGATGACTTCATCGTGCAAGAAGTACGGCAGGGAAACAAGGATAACTATGTTGTGGCATACAGGGCGGGCGATGCCATACCGCTGATGCCCCCCGCCATAGACGATTATATTCAGAATCAGGATGCCTACCGCGCGCAAATGGATGCGGCATCCGAGGCAATGGATGAAGCCGTTGCACTGAGCTTCGAGGCGCAGTCGGTATACCAGAAATTCATAAATGAATGGGAAAAGGAACAGTTTGAAACCACTGCACCTTAGATTTCGTCATCCCCGCGCATTCACCGGCCCGCAGGCGATATACCGCCACAGCGGGCCGGTTTTTAATACATGGCAGGCACCACATACCTTTTTTCGATGGCAATACAGCGCGTCAACAACGCCAGCATCTAAAGTGTGTTTGTATCTTGACATTTATTATCCTATATAGTACTATCCTATACGGGGTGATTATTTGCGATCCAAAACGAACGGCGGATTCCTGATCTCGCAAATCAAGCAGGTCAGCGGGCGGATCTTCGAAAGGCTTTTGGCGCGGGCGGGCGTGGATGCCTTCAACGGCGCGCAGGGGCGCATACTGTATGTGCTCTGGCAGCAGGACGGCATCCCCATTGCGGAGCTTGCCAAAAAGACCGGCCTTGCCAAAACCACGCTGACCTCGATGCTCGACCGCATGGAGGCGGCAGGGCTGCTATCCCGTATAGCCGACAAAGCCGACCGACGCCAGATCCGCATATCGCTCACAAAGCAGGCGCGGACGCTGCAGGGGGAGTACGACGCACTCTCCGGGCGCATGAGCGAGATCTTCTATGCCGACATGACCGACGACGAAATTGGGACCTTTGAAAACACCCTGCGGCGCATTCTGCGCAATCTGGAAGAAAGCGAGATTTGACACATGAACAAAGAAGCCAAGCAAACCATTGAAGCCCTGCGCAGGGAGAGCGACACCGCAACCCTGGCCTGTGTGGACGCGGAGGGCTATCCCCAAACCCGCGCCATGCTGGTGCTTGAGCACGATAGCCTTCGCACGCAGTATTTTTCCACCAACACCTCATCGGGCAAGGTCGGGTTTTTCCTGGCCAATCCAAAAGCCTCGGTGTATTATTGCAAGCCCGGCAGTTACCAGGGCGCGCTGTTCATTGGCAATGTGGAGGTCTGCACCGATCAGCAGACCAAGGATTTTCTCTGGCGGGAGGGCTTTGAGCGCTATTATCCCAAGGGCGTGACCGATCCCGATTACTGCGTGCTGAAATTTACGGCGAGCAAGGGCGCTTATTACGGGCGCGGCCGCTGCCAATTCACGATGGACGAGCTGGAGGAAACAGTATGAACATCAGCACAGAACTCACGAGTATCCTCACATCGTTTGCGGAATCCGGCTGGGATGTGATCGACGGCCCGGCCAAAGCGTATCTAAACGGCACAGGCAGCAAGGATGCGCTCGTCGCCGCCGTGCAGCAGGCCGATGCGGCGTGCGGCACCTGCGGCTGCGCATATGATCCGCTGTACAAGCGCGCGCTACAGCTGCTTTCGGGGAAGCCCGCCAAGGTATCTGGCGCGCTTAGCAATGATTTCTGCCCGCAGACACTATTCCTCTACGGCACCAAAAAGGAGGACGGCTCCCCCAACTTCGGCCTGTTCTGCTGGTTCTCCTACTGCTGGGACGGCGGCCTGAGCGTGATGGCCGCCATCGGCAACAGCAAGCTGACCAAGGACCGCATCAAAGCGACCGGCGTATTTTCCGCCAATCTGGTGACCGAGCCGATGATTCCTCTGGCCGATGCGCTGGGCCATACCCATGGCTATGACACGCACAAAATGGAGATCCCCATTGCGGTCATGCAGGGCGCGGTGCTGAATGTGCCCGTGCTCAGCGACAGTCCCGTCAGCTTCGAGCTGGAGGTGACCAACACCATCCCTTTGGACGGCAGCGATGTGTTCATCTGCAAGGTGCGCAACGTACTGCTCCATGAAGCCCTGGCCGACAAGGAAGCGAGCATAGAGCAGCGCTTACAGCTCGCGCTTCCCGCCTTTTCCACCTGCGCCACCTATTTTTCCCGTAGCGGCAAGGCCATGGGCGCATGGGGGGAAGCGATGAAAACGCTGGCAAAGCCATAAAACTGATCCATCAAAAAACAGCCGCCAATTGAGCGGCTGTTTTTGTGATGACAGGAACTCCTGGGTTTACCAACCTGATACGTTGTGCACGTCATCGGCAGGGGTTTTGTCGCTCTTGATGCGGGACATCTTCATCTCCAGCGAGTTCTCAGCGCGATTGTTGACCATTTCCGGCCGCAGGTAGGTCGGCACAACCTGGTGCAGCGCCTGGACGATCGTATCGTCATTGTTTGTCAACAGGCTTTGCTGTATCGCATTCAGCTTCTCTTCCATTTCCGCCATGCTGATCGGCTTTTCACGCTCGACGAAAATCAGGTCGTTGGCGGTCTTGGTTACGCTGTCCTTAGAGACCAGCAGCTCCTCGTAAAGCTTCTCGCCGGGCCGCAGGCCGATTTCCTTGATCTGAATATCCTTGTACGGCAGGAGGCCGGATAGCCGGATCATATTCTCGGCCAGCGTCAGGATGCGAACGGGAACGCCCATATCCAGCACGTAGATGTCGCCGCCCTTAGACAGCGCGCAGGTTTGCAGCACCAGCTGCGCCGCCTCGGGAATGGTCATAAAATACCGGATGATGCGTTTGTCCGTCAGCGTTACCGGGCCGCCCGCGACGATCTGCTTTTTGAACAGCGTGATCACGCTGCCGTTGGAGCCCAGCACGTTACCGAATCGAACCGACGAAAACCGGGTTTTGCTCTGGTGGCGGCTTTGGACGATCATCTCGCACAGCCGCTTGGACGCGCCCATCACGTTGGTGGGGTTGACCGCCTTATCGGTGGAGATGAGCAGGAAGCGTTCCACCTCATACTCCTCGGCGAGGTTTACGGTGGTCAGCGTGCCGAACACGTTGTTCTTCACTGCTTCGGCGCTGTTTTTCTCCATCATGGGCACATGCTTGTGCGCGGCGGCATGGAACACGATGTGCGGATGATACTTTTCAAAGACCTCGCGGAGCCGTTCCTCATCCCGCACCGACCCGATTTCGGTTCGCAGATTGACGTTCTTGCCAAGCTTTGGCAGCAGCTCCTGCTCAATATCATAGGCGTTGTTTTCGTAAATATCGAAGATGATCAGCGTGTCCGGTTCCATTTTGATCAGCTGGCGGCACAGCTCGCTGCCGATGGAGCCGCCCCCGCCGGTGACAAGGATGGTCTTGCCGTGGTAAACGGGCTTGCTTTCCTCGTCGCCGAACTGGATCACCTCGCGGGCCAGCAGATCCTCAATGCTGAACTCGCGCAGCATGCGCTTGCCTTCATTGCTGTCATTCTGGTTGAAGGGGAAGTCATACAGCTTGACTTTGCAGTCGGACTGGCGGTAAAACTCATACTTTGCCATCTTTTGCTGACCGTTGAGGTGCGGCAGGGCGATGATGATCTCCTGCACCGGCATCGTACGCAGCCTTTCGATGATGCCCTCCTCAGGATACACGCGGATACCGGCGATCATATTGCCGACCTTCTGCACATCCGAATCCACAAAGCAATAGGGATAATAGTGCGCCTTGGGGTTGGACAACAGCTCCCTTGCCAGCAGAACGCCCAGGTTTTTCGCGCCGACGATGGCGATGTTGATTTTGTTGTTCAATACGGCTGCGCCGGGAAGACCTCCCTCGATCACGCCGCCCTGCACATCCGCATTTCCATCCTTATACTTGTCCGAAAACGGCAGAAAGACGCTTGCGAAAATGCCGCAGGATTTCATGGCAGTCAGCAGCCGTACGCCCAGCCCGCCTTCGGCCTTGCCCTTGAACAGGCTTTTTTTCATCGCGTTATGGTAGCACACATAGGCAAAGCGCGACGATAGCAGCGCCAGGCAGTTGACGGTGACGATGGTGATGGTTTGCCACACCATGATCTGCATGTTCCACCGGCTCAGCAGGAAGCTGAACAGCAGGTATCCCAGTCCGCCGATGAAATCCGCCCAGATGACGGCGAGGTATTCATGCCCGGTCGCGTACCGCCACACCTGTCGGTATATGTTGAACACGCCGCGGGAGGCAAATACGAAGGTCATCAGCACGGCGATCGACAGCATTCTCTTCCACAGCGGGAAGATCCCCTCGTCGCTGAGAAACAGCATCGACGTGGCAATGATCACGTACAAGGAAAAATCGATCGCCCACAGGATCATATCCCGCGAGGGCATCACATTCCCCTTGCTGGCCAGGGACGCATCTTTCATCTTCTGAAATCGGCTCATACGCTTTCCACCCATTGCATCTCTGCATTCTGTCCTTGCATGGCGACTGCCATACCAATTTAGTCGTTCAGGTACTCTATCACCAAAGCCGGATCACAGCCCTCGAAGGCCTGCGACGCTATGATTTTCTTGTGGCTCATGCTGACGGTGCGCAGGCTTATGTTGCCGTAGAAGGCGTAGTCCTCAATGGTGTGCGCCCCGTGGGCGACAACCCTGCGAAGGCTTGCGCAGCCGTAGCACATGCTGGTGGGAATCACGGCAATGCTGTCCGGCAGGTGAATTTTTTCAAGTGACGTACAGTTTTGCAGCAAATGACTGCCAATCGTGCGCAGGCTGCTGTCCTTGGCAAAGCGCAGCTTCTGCAGCGACGCACAGAAGCGGAACACGCTGGTGCCAAGCGTTTGCACCTTGGCGGGTACCGTGAAGCTGACAAGCGATTCGCACAGGGCGAAGGCATACTCGCCAATCTCCCGCAGGGCGGATTTCTCGCCGATGTGAACGCTGGCAAGCGACGTGCAGCCGTAGAACGAGTTGGAACCGATTTCCAAAAGCGAATCCGGCAGCCAGATTTCTTTGAGATTGCTGCATCCGTAGAAAAAGTTGTTGGGCAGGTACTGGATACCCTCCGGCAGCTGCACACGCGTAATGGAATAGTCATTGCGGAAGCCGCGGTCGCCAAGCTTTTGAAACTCGATCACGCTGCCGATGCGCAGAATCTCGCCCTCCGGCTGCTCCGGCGCGGCGGTATCTGCGGTTGCTTCCTCGTCTTCCCCGTCATCCGGCATCATCCATGCAGGCGCGGGCTCGGGTGTGGGTTCCGGGGCCAGGTTCTCTGCAGGCTCCATAGCGGGCTGATCCGCCGGTTCCGGTGCAGGCACAGGCTGCTCCGCTTGAGGCGTGGCAACCGATTCCGGCACGGGCGCAGGCTTTTCTGTTCGGGTTTCAGCAGCCGCTTCGGGCGCCGGCGGGCAGCCTCCGGCGGGGCGCTTGCCCTGAAACGCCGACGCATGGGCAACGGTGGTAAAATCGCCGTTTTCCATCACCCGTTCCATCTCACGCACAAAGACATCCTTCATGTCAAAGCCGCGGTTTTCCAGCATACTGGTCACCGCCGCGCAGAGCATGGCGGCTGTCACGGTGGACATCTGCGAGCTGATGCGGCGGATATTGCTGGAATAATCCCAGAAAACGGATTTTACAATTCCGTTCATCTCGGCAACCATTTTGGCCGTTGATGGCTCGGAGGGCTTTTGCACGGGCTTTTGCTCCGGCTGCTCCTGGCTGAGCGGCCTTTCCCTGTATACGGGGTTTGGCTGTGCAGGTTCTTCCGCTGGAATCGCACGCGCAGACATTGCCTCGCCGGCCGCAACAAGTCTGCGTTCCCGCTCGTCAAGCTCCGTTTTCAGCTCTTCCAGATACCGCGTTTCCCGGCTGAGCACCAATTCGCGCTCCTCCAGCTCCCGCGTAATCTCAGCGAGCCGTTCCAATTGCTTGCGCCTGCGTTTCTTGTCTCCCATATCGGCGGCTTCTCCTTACTGCACAACAAGCCGTTGCTCGAGATGATCTGAATATACCCGCATACTCTGATTCGATGATAGCGAATTTATTATAATTCTGTTACTTAATTATGTCAAGCGCAAATTTTTCTTAATATTTAATATTAATTCATCTCATGATTTTCGGGATCGTGAGCGTTGAAAACACGCCGCCGCCCAACACAGGCTATCCACCTCTTTCTCTTACGACAGAAGACTTATGGAAATTATTGCTTGACTTTAAGCGCGCAATGGCAATGAAGAATTCTCCCGGAGCCGAATTTCCAGAAAGGTATGTTTAAGTCATAGGGTCGTAATATTTTAGTCATATTCATTCAGCTCGCCGCGCAGCAACGCTTCATACCGTTCAACGCACCGCTCCGGTGTTCTCTTTTCTTTCGTATATCGCCTGTCGCCGTCCGGCCAGGCAGCGCATACAGCCGCCAAATGCCGGTTTACACAGGACGCAGCAGGTGAACAGGGGTGACAGCAGGTCCAATGCTCATATCAGCGCAGCCAATATAGTAGAAAGAACACCAAAGGTGATTGCCTCTCTTATGCCGCATTGCAAATCCATGGTCTTCCGATCGTGGAAATCATCGGTCTCAACGCGTGATGCCACTGCTATGCTCAGAGGAAGCGCAAGCGCTGAAACGTTTGACCCCATGGTCTGTGCCTGCAATTACACACTCACAACGCGGATGAAATAGGCCTGTTTCGTATTCATATACGGAGTCAAATACTGTACAGCAGGAGCAGTATCATTTATATTAACCAAATATTACAAAAGTGTTTACAAATTAAGCGCCTTTTGTTATAATCGCCTCACAAGCGTCCAAAAAACCGGGAATCTTCATCCTGGGCAGGCGCGATTTCCAGAGCAATGCGTTTTCTTTTCGACCCCACGCTCTCAAACGGAAAAACAGGACAGTGCTGGGCAATCAGCCAGCAGGAGATCAAACGATGAACGACAAGCGTCCCGGCAATACCAATACTGCGCACGGCGGCATGAACGCTACGGCACCGGGCATGGCTTTTGCGCATACCGGCGATATTCCGGCGTTTGCCAGCACGGTATGGCTGGCGTCTCCAACCATGCACGGTGAAGAGCTGACCTATATGGCAGAAGCGTACACGCTCAACTGGATGACCACCATCGGCAAGAACATCGACGAGGCGGAGCGCATGGCCTGCGAGCAGACCGGCTGCAGGTACGCCGTGGCGCTTGCCAGCGGCACCAGCGCGCTGCACCTCTGCATGCGGCTGTGCGGCGTTCAGCCGGGCGATACGGTGTTCTGCTCGGATCTGACCTTCAGCGCCACCGTAAACCCCGTAGTGTACGAAGGCGGCGTTCCCGTTTTTATCGATTCGGAATACGAGACCTGGAATATGGATCCCATAGCGCTCCAGCGCGCATTTTCGATCTATCCCGTTGTCAAGGTGGTTGTCGTTGCCAACCTGTACGGCACGCCCGCCAAGCTGGACGAGCTTCGGGCCATCTGCGACAGCCATGGCGCCAGATTGGTGGAGGACGCCGCGGAATCCCTGGGCGCGACGTTCAGGGGCCGGCAGACCGGCACCTTCGGCGACTATAACGTTATCAGCTTCAACGGCAACAAGATCATCACCGGGTCCTCGGGCGGCATGATGCTGACAGACTCGCAAGAGGCCGCCCAGAAGGCGAGAAAATGGTCAACCCAGAGCCGCGAAAACGCGCCCTGGTACCAGCACGAGGAGCTGGGCTACAATTACCGGATGAGCAACGTTATCGCGGGGGTGGTGCGCGGCCAGTTCCCCTACCTTGCCCAGCACATCGCGCAGAAGAAAGCCATTTATGAGCGCTACCGGGACGGGCTCAAGGGGCTTCCCGTCACTATGAACCCCTCTATTCCGGGGCAGATGGAGCCAAACTACTGGCTTTCCTGCCTGCTGGTTGATTCCCAGGCCATGTGCAGGCAGGTTCGCACAGAGCTGGAAGCCCGTTACGAAGCGGAACCGGGCAAAACCTGCCCTTCGCAGCTGTATGACGAGCTGACCCTCCGGCGCGCGCAGTGCAGGCCGATCTGGAAGCCCATGCACCTGCAGCCCATCTTCCGCAGCCATCCCTTCGTGACCGCGCAGGGATTAAGCCCGGCGGAAACAAGCGCCGCCAGCGTCAGCGAGGATATTTTCGCACGGGGTCTTTGCCTGCCGTCCGATATCAAAATGACCCATGAGGAGCAGGACAGGATCATTGAAATCATCCGCCGATGCTTCATATAGAGGCTGCATATAAACCGTATAGGGGGTTGGCTGCCATGCCTGCGGACCGGGAGAACGCCGCGAATACGCACATGCTGAACAGGCTGTATGTCCTGTTCATAAAGCGCGCCCTGGACATGGTTTTCGCGGCGGCGGCGCTGGTTGTTCTCTCGCCCCTGCTGGCGGTTATCGCGGTATTGGTATGGCTGCAAATGAAGCCGCCCGCCCTGTTCCAGCAGGTGCGGCCCGGCCGCAAGAACGCCGCCGGGCAGGAGACGCTGTTCACGCTCTACAAGTTCCGCACGATGACGAACCGGCGCGATGCACACGGTACCCTGCTGCCGGATGCCCACAGGCTGACGGGCTTTGGGAAGCTATTGCGAACCCTGAGCCTGGATGAGCTGCCGGAGCTTTGGAACATCCTCATTGGCGACATGAGCTTTGTTGGCCCCCGGCCGCAGCTTGTGCGCGATATGGTCTTCATGACCGGGGAACAGCGCCAGCGCCACAGCGTGCGCCCTGGCCTTACCGGGCTGGCGCAGATCAACGGCCGCAACAATATATTGTGGGAGGACAAGCTCGCCTACGACCTGCAATACATAAGGCGGATTACCTTCTTGGGCGACATGAAAATCATCCTGATTACGATCCTCAGGGTTTTCAAAGCGGAAAACATCAACGATACCGGCATGGCCACCGCCCAGGACCTGGGCGATTATCTGCTGGAAAGCGGTAAGATCACACAAGCCGAGTACCGCCTGCGCCAACAGGAGGCGCTATCGATACTGGAAGGGAGATCCGCATGCAGCAAGCATTGAAATGGATGTACTACAACCACGCGCTCATCCCCACAACCGCCCCGCATGAGACTGTGGACGAAAAACCTCTGCATCAAAAGGACTTCTGGAAGTCTGTCGATAGCGACGGGCATCCCCTTCTGGCGCGGTGGACCACGGATTACGACTGCCATGAGCAAACCAGCTGGTGGCATATCGTCAAGGATACGCCCTTTGATTTTAGCGATATCGGGTACCGGTATCGCAAACGAGTCCGCAAGGGTATCAAGAACTTTGAAGTACGGGTGATTGATCCGACCGAATACGCCGAGGCGCTGTATCAGGTTGAGGTCGAAGCCGCGTCCGATTATCCCGCCAACTGCCGCCAAAAAGTGGATCACGATCAGTTTATCAAAAGCTTATATGAAAGGCGCAACGGTATCACCTTTGCCGCGTTCAGCCTGGAGGATCACAGTCTTGCGGGCTATCTATATGATATCGTTCATGAAAGCTATATTGAGGGTCTGCTGCTCAAAGCCAAGCCGAGCCAGAAGAAAAAGGAAGTCAGCTCCGCGCTGATTTATGGAGAGCTGGAATACTTCGCCAAAGCGCTAACAGAAGACATGTACATCATGGCCGGGGAACGCACCGTGTACCATCCCCCGCAGCATCAGGAGTATTTGGAAAAAACCTTCGGGTTTCGCAAAGCCTACTGTCGGCTGCACATACAGTATCGGCAGGGGGTCAAGCAAATGATCGACTGCCTGTACCCCCTGCGGGGTCTGATCCGTTGTCTCAGCCGCATCAAGCTGTTTTATCAAATCAGCGCCGTGCTGAAAATGGAAGAAATCGCCCGTCAAAGCCAGGATCCGCGTCCGCCCCGGCCAATGCAGGGAAGCAAGGAAGCGCCCTATCGGACGATGAAAGAATCCAACGTATCGTGCTCCCACAGCGTAACAGCATAGCCATCGCAGTCCCGGCTTAAACCTACAGGGAAACCGCCGCACAACCCTCAGCCCCATTTGATCTCGATGTGATCAGCATACTGCCCGTGCCAAAAGGCTCCTCATCAATACCGGAAGGAAGGTCCGCATGCAGCAAGAGTTGAAATGGACATACTACAACCACGCGCTCATTCCCACAACCGCCCCGCACGAGGCCGTGGATGAAGAAGCCCTGAAACAAAAAGGCTTTTGGAAATCCGCTGGCGGCCATCCCTTTCTGGCGCGGTGGACATCGAACTACGACTGTCCGGGTCCGACCGAGTGGTGGTATGTCATTAAGGATCAGCCGTTCGATTTCATGGACGTCGGCTCCAATTATCGGCAAAAAATCAGGCGCGGATTAAAGGATTTTGACATCCGAATCATTGAGCCTACCGAATATCCGGAAGCGATGTATACGGTGGAGGCGGAAGCCCTGGCGGTATATCCCGCCAAGTACCGCCCCAAGCTGAACCACGATCAGTTTGTTTCAAGCTTGAAGGATCGGCACAAATACAACTGCATCACCTTCGCGGCGTTCGAAAAAGAAACGGATGAGCTGGCAGGCTATATGTGCATTATCGATCATACAAGCTATATATCGCTTTACGCGTTAAAGACCAGGCCAAGTATGGAAAAAAAGCAGCTGAACGCCGCGCTGGTCTACGGCATGCTTGAACATTTCAACAACGATATTGCACAGGGGATTTATATTGTAGACGGCGAACGCTCCGTGCTGCATGAAACGCAGTTCCAGGATTATCTGGAGAAGTACTTCGGCTTTCGCAAGGCGTACTGCCGGCTGCATATCAGGTATCGCGGAGGCATCCGGCTGATTATCGCCTGCCTATACCCCATCCGGGGACTGCTGCGCGCCCTGAACGAGGTTAAATTCATTTGCCAGATCAACAGCGTGCTGAAAATGGAAGACATCATCCGCAAGCAAAAAGGCTCGTGCGGCGCGTAGCGCCCGGAATCCATTGACATGATTTACAAGCTGTGTTTAGGGGTTGACTATGAAAAAAGTACTGGTCGTCGTTACCGTAAGCATCTCCTATATCTTCTTTGTAGAGCATATCCGCCATCTTCAGGACATGGGATATGAGGTTCACTGCGCCGCGAATTTCAGCGACCACCATTATGAAACCGAGCTGCAATCGATGGGCGCGATTGTGCATCATGTCCCGTTTTCCAGGTCAATCACCCTTTCGAGCTATCAAAAATCCTATGCTGTCATGAAGGACATTGTACGCAAAACACAGTATGATCTGGTGCATTGTCACACACCCAACGCGGCGGTAATCACCCGGCTGGCTTGCAGAAAGCAAAGAAAACAAGGATTGCCAGTACTGTATACCGCCCACGGGTTTCACTTCTATCATGGCGCGCCAATCAAAAACTGGCTTTTGTATTACCCGATGGAATGGCTTTGCAGCTTCTGGACCGACACGCTGATCACCATCAACACCGAGGACGACCACCTGGCGCGAAGGCACCTGCACGCAAAGCGCTTTGCGTATGTGCCGGGCATCGGCATTGATCCGGCAAAGTTCAATACGCCCGGAATTGACCCTGCGGCAAAACGCAGGGAGCTTGGCATCCCGCGGGATGCGGTGATCCTTTTGTCCATCGGTGAGCTCAACGAGAATAAAAACCACCGGACTGTCATCGAGGCCATTGCCGGGATGGACGTTTACTATCTGATCGCCGGTGACGGCGAGCAGGAAGACGCGCTGAAAGCCTTGGCCGCAGACCTGGGCATGAAGGACAGGGTCCGGTTTTTGGGCTACCGCAGGGACATCGCCGAGCTTTTGGCCGTCACGGATATTTTCGTATTGCCCTCCTACCGCGAGGGTCTTTCCGTCAGCCTGATGGAGGCCATGGCCAGCGGTCGGCCGCTGGTTGCCAGCCGCATCCGGGGCAACACGGACTTGTGTGATACAAAGGGGGGCGCATTGTTTGATCCCCACAGCGCGGACGATTGCCGAAACGCCATTCAAACCGTGCTGCGCTCCGACCGGGCGGCCATGTCCGCCTACAACAGGGAGAAGGCCTGTAACTTCACAACCGGGATCGTTCAGCAGAAGCTGGATGAGATTTATGGAGCGTATGTATGACGGCACCTTTATTCAGCATTATCGTGCCCATTTACAAGGTGGAGAAATATCTAAAACAGTGTGTGGACAGCATTCTCAGCCAGAACTACTCGGATTACGAGTTGATTTTGGTTGACGACGGCTCGCCGGATTCATGCCCGCAGATCTGCGATGCGTACGCCCGCGAAAACGAAAGGGTAAAGGTCGTCCACAAGGAGAACGGCGGTCTCGTCAGCGCCCGCAAGGCGGGGTGCCAGGCGGCCAGCGGCCGATACATCCTCAACGTGGATGGCGACGACTGGGTGGCGGAGGGCTATTTTGCCCCCATTGAAGCGGCGATCCTAGCGCATCAGCCGGACGTGGTCTGTTTTGGGTTTCTGTACCAGTGGGGAACGGAGAGCCGACATGAGCCTCTGCCGCACAGAGCAGGGTTGTACGTAAAACAGGAAATTCGGGATACCCTGGTTCCGATTCTGATCGAATCCGCCCGGGGCGAGATCTTCTCCCCCACGGTGTGGACCAAGGCCGTGAAACGGGAGCTGTACACCGGGAGCCAAATGACGGTCGACAACCGGATCAGCATCGGGGAAGACGGCGCCTGTACCAAGCCGATCATCTACCGGGCCGAAAGCCTGTATATTCTGCCGGATTGCCTATACCATTACAGGCAGAATGAGCAATCGATGACCAAAAATAAAAAGGCGTTCAGCCTGAAAGCTCCCGCGCTCATCGCCGCGCACTACCAGGCCGAAATTCCGGCGGACCAGGATATGCAGCAGCAAATCAGCCGGAACTTTGCGCATAATATCTTCATCGCGGCCACGTCGCAGTACAACCGCAGCGATAGCATCGCTACGATCAACGCCGATATCCGGCAACATCTGGAAGAGGACGCGGCCACCGCGATGATCAGGCAGTGCCGCTTTTCCCTACTGTTCTGGAAGGGCACCATGGTGGCGATCTGTTTAAAGCACAAGCTCTTTTTCCTGATGCGGCTTTACTGGAGGCTATTCAAATAAACCAGTATATAAAAAACAGCAATATAGCGGCACACTCGCGGGGCTTGTCGGGGAAGCGGCAGGCCCCGCGAGATTCAGTATTGCTCTAAAGCCTTGGAGCCTGTAAAATGGATGGCAGATGAAACCCTATACAGGAGGGGCTTATGAAACTATTGTTTGCGATTGGCACCTTGGGCAATGGGGCGCGGAACGCGTTGTTGCCAATTTGTCCAACCAATTTGCAAACGACGGGCATGAGGTATCGATTCTTACAATATTCAGCGGTCACAGGGATTACGCGCTTGATCAAAGGGTTACGCTCTACGGCGCGTATGACGAATCCGCCTCCAGGGGCCTTCGGACCGTCCGGCGGTTTCGCTCCATTCGAAAGCAAATCAAAGCCATTCAGCCCGACGTAGTGATCTCGTTTCTGGCGGATGTGAACCTGTATGTCATCCTCTCGCTGCTGGGCCTGCGCCAGACGCTTGTCGTATCCGAACGCAACGATCCCGGCAACGATCCGGCGCAGCCATGGATGCGCGCGCTGCGCAACCGGCTGTACGCCCGCGTAAACGGCATCGTATTCCAAACCGGGGACGCCAAGGCATATTTTCGCGAACTGCTGCCCCAACGGGTGCGCACGGCGGTCATCCCCAATCCGCTGGCGGGCGGCCTGCCGCTGTTTCAGCCGGACGATACGAACCAGCACTTTATTGTTGCCTCCCGGCTGAACAAGCAGAAAAACCTGCCGATGATCGTAGACGCGATGCGTACCCTGGTTCCGAAATACCCCGACTGCAAGGTCAGCATCTTTGGCGAAGGCCCGGAAAAGGATCCTCTTTCCGAGCTGATCCACGCCAATCATCTGGAAGACCATATCATGCTCAAGGGCTTTGAGAAAAATATCCACGAACACATGCGGCACGCATGCGCGCTGCTCATCTCCTCCGACTATGAAGGGATATCCAACTCCATGCTCGAAGCACTGGGGATAGGCCTTCCGGTGATCTCTACCGATTGTCCCGTAGGCGGCGCCAGAATGTTCATCCGGCATGGCGTCAACGGGTATTTGATTCCATGCGGCGACAGCGCAGCGCTTGCCGATGCCATGCAGACGGTGCTCACCGAGCATACCGTGGCAAACCGATACGAAGCGAACGCGCGCGCAATCCGGGATACATTGTCCATCACAACGGTCGCGCAGCAGTGGTACGATTTCCTCCGGCAAACTGTTTGAAAGTGTTGGGTGTATACATGCGTATTGATGCCAGAACGATACTGTTCACCTTGTTTATCTGTGTGTTTGGCGCGATAAGCTATATGGCAGACAGCCGTGATATGCTTTTGAACTGGCTGGGCGTCTTTATCTATGTTTACGGCCTGGCTACATGGCGCTGGGAAAGCAAGGACGAGCTGTTCTCGCTCTATAGCATCTTCTGGTCGTTCCTTTTCATTTTCAGCTTTGGCCAGTGCGTGATGTGGGCTTTCCATATCGGGCTGGATAAGGGCATCGGCAGCGGCGTGCTGTACTACGGAACGGGATTCATCCCGTCGGAAACCGACATGATCAGCGCCAAGTGGTACACCTGTATCAGCCTGATCTGCTTCCATCTCACGGCGCTGGCCTTCACCGCGAAATCGCACAAACGGATATCCGAGAAAAAGCCGACCGTCGATTCGTTTGTGAACCGCAAAACCCTGTTTATCGCAGGCGCGATCATCACCACGGTTATCGCGCCGATCGTCATCCTGCAAAAGGGCATCGAGGCCGTGACTTCCGCCCGCTATGGCTACGCCGCCTTGTACTACGGCGCACACGCCACGCAGGGCGGATATCTGCAAATCATCTCCTTCCTGTTTTTTCCAGGACTGATCGCATTGCTGGTTGGAAGCGGGTTTTCCAAAGCGACGACGCGGAATGTGCTGATTATTTTCGGCGTGTACGCCTTCATGGGGCTGGTCTCCGGCGACAGGGGCTCCTGGCTGTACAGCATGATACTGCTGATCTGGCTGCTTAGAAAGCGGCCGGATCACCGCAAGCGCAGCCTGCTGGGCCTGATCATCATCGGGATTATCGGCATCTATTTTCTGTCCGTGATCACCGTTTCCAGGAACAGCGGCGGCATTTGGAGCCTTTCGCCAAGCGACTTCACCGAGGCCTTCAAGGCGGAGAACTCGCCGATCGTCGACGCGTTTTTCGAGATGGGCGGCAGCATGGGCATTATCACCTTCCTGCTTGCCAAGGGAAACGCCATATACCCCTATACGAATACCTATGTGACGTCCATTCTGGGCGCGGTTTCATCAGAATTCCTCTCCCAGATCGGCTTGCCCCAGGTGCTGCTGGGCGACTGGCTCTCGCAGGAATACCTGAGCCTTGACTACGGAACCGGGTTTTCCATGATCGGGGAAGCCTATATCAACGGCGGGTACTGGGGCGGGTTTATCTATATGATGATCCTTGGCGTCTTGATCGGGAAGGTTCTGCGCATGTGCCAAACCCATGCGGAAATCACCGCGTCGCCCCTGAAAGCGTTTATCGCCGTGTCCTTTACCAACATCATTCTGGGCTTCCCCAGAGGCGCGGCCTATCTGCTCGTGAAGGAGTTCGTATACGGTATATGCCCGATCCTGCTGATCGCCTATCTGCTCAAGATCATACTCTACAAAAAGGGTGTGCAGAAGGAAGCTGACTAAGCGCCCGCGCTGATACCAGAACGGGGTTTGAACACGGGCATGATACCCTTCGCCGTTGCGGACGCGCCGTACAATGCAGTCAATAGCAGACGTATGATTCGACGAATGAGTACACAAGAATTCCAGGCAGAAGACCGCAGCTCGTATTTTTATTGAATTATACTGCTTTCATCATCCAATCCACTTTAAAGAATGCACCTTCTATCCCAGCGCCGGATACCTGCCATTCTCCCCGGACAGCGCCAGCCAAGCCATCGGCAACATGTTACATTTGCAATAGCATTTCTCCTTGATTCCATGGTATATTGACATGGAAGCCATAGTTTCTTGAATGATCAATATTCCGGTTCCAAATCATGATGAGGCGGTTAATTGTAAGATGGACAGACAAAAAAAACTGTGGAGAACCTCGCTGTCGGCGCTGGGCTTCCAGTTGGTCACCTTCATTACCGGTTTCATCATACCCAGGCTGTATTTGTTGTACTACGGCTCGGAGACCAACGGCTTGGTCTCATCGGTCGCCATGTTCCTTGGGTTTATTTCCCTGGCGGAGTTCGGGGTGGGCGCGGTTGTGCAGTCCGCGCTGTATAAGCCGCTGGCCGAAAAGAATCACGATGAAATCAGCCGGATTATCATATCCAGCGAGCGCTTTTTCCGCAAGGTGGCGTTTGCGCTGGTGGGATACCTGGCGCTCCTTGCGATTGTCTATCCAAGGATTGTATCCAGTCCCTTTGATCCCTGGTTTATCATCAGCCTGATTCTGGCAATCTCCATCGGCCTGTTCGCGCAGTATTTCATCGGCATGACATATCGGCTGCTGTTGAACGCCGACCAGGTCGGGTACATTCAAATCAACCTGAGCACATTTGCTCTGGTGATCAGCACGATCACCGCTTTCATTCTGGTTCAATCGGGCGCTTCGATCCAAATCGTCTGTCTGGCCTCTTCGGTCATTTTTCTCATCCAGCCGTTCGGAATGAGCCTGTACGTGAAAAAGCACTATCAGCTCAACAAGCAGCTGACTCTGCACGAAGAGCCGATCAAGCAAAAGTGGAACGGCCTGACCCAGCATATATCCACCGTCGTGCTGGATAAAACCGACGTCGTTACGCTGACGCTGTTTTCCACGCTCACCAATGTATCCGTCTATTATGTTCACTATATTGTGGTGGCCGGAATCAAGAGCATCCTGTCGTCGCTGACCTTCGGGTTCCAGGCGGCGCTGGGCGATATGTTTGCCAAGCAGGAGAAGGAGCTGAACAGGGAATACGATTTCTTTGAGTGGCTGGTTCACACGGCGGTCGTGTTTCTGTACGGCTGCACCCTGGTTTTAATCCGGCCGTTTGTTCAGGTGTACACACGGGGCATCCTGGACGCGAATTACGATGCCCCGCTGTTTGCCTATCTGCTTGCGATTGCGTTTGCCTTTATGTGCATCCGGATACCCTACCAAACCATGGTCAAGGCCGCCGGGCATTACAAGCAAACGCAGACCGCCGCGCTGATCGAAGCGGGCATCAACGTTGTGGTATCGGTCACGCTCGTATTTCAGTTTGGGCTTCCCGGCATTGCCATCGGCACGCTGGCCGCCATGCTCTACCGGACCACCTACTTTGCATTGTATCTGACCAAAAACATCCTGCACAGGCCCATCAAACACTACTTTATCCATTTGGGCGTGGACGCTGTAAATATGCTGCTGGCCGTTATGCTGTGCAGCGTTTTACGGCTGGGTGATGTGAGCTACAGCGCCTGGGGCATCATGGCGCTCAAGACAGCCGCCATTGCTCTGCCCGTAACGCTTGTCATCAACCTGATTGTCTATCGGCAGAACACACTGCGCTTTGCCGGATTGTGCAAAGGCTTGCTCCGGATCGGAAACCGCAGGAAATAAAAAGCACGGGTCCGCGGATTCCGCAGCCCGTGCTATTTTGTTGTGTCAAACGGTTAATCCCGCTGATACAGATCTCTGGTATAGACCTTTTGCCCCACATCAGCCAGCTCGTCGGCCCAGCGGTTGGTGATAATCACATCGCACATCTGCTTGAATCCGTCCAGGTCCTTCACGACCCGGCTGTTGAAAAACTCATCATCCATCAGCGTCGGCTCGTACACCATGACCTCCACGCCCTTGGCCTTGATGCGCTTCATGATGCCCTGAATGCTGCTCTGGCGGAAGTTGTCGGACCCGGATTTCATCGTCAGCCGATACACGCCGATCACGGGATGCTCGTTTTCGGGATACCCCGCCTTTGCCAGAACCTGATCCGCGATAAAGTCCTTGCGCGTTCTGTTGGCATCCACAATGGCGCCGATAATGTTATTGGGCACATCGTTGTAGTTGGCCAGCAGCTGCTTGGTATCCTTGGGCAGGCAGTACCCGCCGTACCCAAAGGACGGATTATTGTAATGCGACCCGATCCGCGGGTCGAGGCATACGCCGTCGATGACCGACTTTGCGGATAGGCCGCGCACCTCCGCATAGGTGTCCAGCTCGTTGAAGAAGCTCACGCGAAGCGCAAGGAACGTATTGGCGAACAGCTTCACGGCCTCCGCCTCGGTGGGATTCATGTATACGACGTCGATGGTTTCCTTGATCGCGCCCTGCTTGAGCAGCGCGACAAACCTCTCAGCCGCCTTTTCCAAACGCTGATTGCCCACCGGGACGCCCACAATAATGCGGCTTGGGTACAGGTTATCCCATAGCGCCTTTCCTTCCCGCAAAAACTCCGGCGAAAACAGAATATTGTCGCAGGTAAAGCGCTTGCGCACAGATTCCGTATAGCCGACCGGCACGGTGGACTTGATGATGATGATCGCATCGGGATTGACATCGATCACCTGCTGGATGACGCTTTCCACAGAGCTGGTATCAAAATAGTTCTTGGCCGGATCGTAGTTCGTCGGCGTAGCGACAATCACATAATCGGCATCCTGATACGCGGATGCGCTGTCCTGTGTGGCAGACAAGTGCAGCGTTTTGGTTTTGAAGAACGCATCGATCTCCGGATCGACAATCGGGGATTGCCGCGCGTTGATCAGGTCAACCCTCTGCTTGCTGATATCCACCGCGGTAACCGCCGTATGCTGTGCAAGCAAAACGGCATTGGAAAGTCCGACGTAGCCGATTCCCGCTACGACAATGTTAGGGTTTTTTGCGTTCCGCATGCTAAGCGTCACCTCTGTTCTATACTCATTTTTACACTGCGCGAGGCTCAGGGCTGCGACCGGCCTGGCTGATGATACGCTTTATACCATTTCGCAAATTGCCTCAACCCGACCTCGATGCCGGTATCGGGCCGAAAATCGAAATCGCGGATCAGCTCGCTGACGTCGGCATAGGTCTGGTACACATCGCCGGGCTGCATCGGCAGGAATTCCTTTTTGGCCGGATGCGCGATCACGCCCTCCTCCAGCAGGCACGTTTCCAGGGTCTGGATGAAGTATAACAAATCCACCGGCTTGTTATTGCCGATGTTATACACCTTTGCAGGCGCTGTTCCCTCCCCTGAAGCCGGGGGATTGCACAGCATATTCATGATGCCCCGGACAATATCGTCTACATAGGTGAAGTCCCGCTTCATATCGCCGTTGTTGAAAATCTGAATCGGCTCTCCCTGGATCATTTTGTTGGTGAAGGAGAAATACGCCATATCCGGGCGGCCGTATGGCCCGTACACCGTAAAGAAGCGCAGCCCGGTTGTGGGGATATGGTAAAGATGGCTGTAGGTATAGGCCATCAGCTCGTCGCTCAGCTTGGTCGCTGCATACAGCGATACCGGATGGCTGACGGTATCGGCCGTGGAAAAGGGCGTTTTGTCCTGGTTGCCATACACGGAGGACGACGACGCAAAGACAAGATGCTCCGTTTTCTTGCCGCAGAGGTCCCCGCTGTGCCGCACCGCTTCCAGAATGTTGAAAAACCCGATGATATTGCTGTCAATATAGGCCCGCGGATTGACTATGGAATACCGCACGCCGGCCTGGGCCGCCAGGTTGACCACGATATCGGGCTTGTATTGCATGAATAGGGTATTTACGGCATCGGCGCTTGCCAGGTCGCCCTTCACAAAGCTGAATTGCGGCTCCTGCCGCAAAACATTCAGCCGGGCGTGCTTGAGGTTCACATCGTAGTAATCGTTGAGGTTATCAAACCCGATCACCGAAGCGCCCTGTTTGAGCAGCTCCCTGCACAGATGAAATCCGACAAACCCGGCCGCCCCTGTGACCAGATAGGTTTTCGTGGAATCAAATTCCTTGCGATTGCCAATTCCCATAAGCTCACGACTCACTCTTTCTATCACAGCATGGATTGAAAAGGAGATACGATGAGAACCAGTCTCTGCCAAAACTATATCCAGTATAGAATCATGACCGCTTGCTGTCAATGGCGCGCGATGGGAGCGCGCCGTCAGCCGCAAGGTTTCCAAGGTGGGTTTGATAGATTTGGATAGTATCGGCCAAAGACTTGTGTTATAATGGATTGACCGAGTACAAGGCTCCCCGCGCATCCTGATTCCCATGGATTCGACGCCAACAATCGTGGTTTCCTCATGCCGCTCCTCCTGCAGGCTGAAAAGCCACGGAATCAGCGCAGGCCGGAGCAACCGGATGCCATTGCCGCGATCATTTGGTTAAAAGCATAGAAACGCCGCCAAAGATCCTGATACAAATCCCTGACAGGTTCAGATGGAAGCAAGCCAACCCGGCAGCGTGCAGCCGGAAAAAGAGTGGGAAGCGGGGAATGCAAATGGGTGTCCGTTCCAAGGTGCATAAGGGGTTTATGTGCGTTTGTTCCCGGAAGGCGCGGCAGAAATACATTATGCCGTTTTTATGCAAGCTGGGATATTACGATAGGATGCCCGACGACAAGTATCTGAAAAAATACTACAAATCCGAAACCTGCAGGCCGCTGAATCTGGAACACCCCGAGCTGTTCAGCGAAAAGCTGCAGTGGATGAAGCTGTACGACAGGAAACCGGTCTATACGGACATGGTCGACAAGATCAAAGCCAAGCAATACGTCGGCAACATCATCGGCCAGGAGCATATCATTCCGCTTCTGGGCGAGTGGGACGATGCAAACGATATCGATTTTGACGCGTTGCCGGAGCAGTTTGTGCTCAAATGCAACCACAATTCCGGCGCCGGGCTGTGCATCTGCAAAAACAAGGCAGGTCTTGACTATGCCGAGGTTCGCAAGACCCTGAACGAGGGCCTGCACGGGGATTATTATCTGGAAAAGCGGGAATGGCCCTATAAGCATGTGAAGAAAAAGGTTTTTGCCGAGCAGCTGATGGTTGACGAAAGCGGAACCGAGCTCAAGGATTATAAGCTGTATTGCTTTGGCGGAGAACCCAAGCTGATACAAATCGACTATAAGCGCTTCACGCCGGAGCACCGGCGCAACTACTACTCGCCGGACTGGGAGTTCATCGACATCACCTACGACTGCGCCAACGATCCCAACGCGAACATCCCCAGGCCCAGGCAGCTGAATGAGCTCTTGTCGGTCGCAAGGACGCTGTCGAAGGGTTTACCGTTTATCCGCGTGGACCTGTACCTGATATACGACCAGATCTATTTTGGCGAGCTGACGTTTTTCCCGACTGCCGGGTTTGCCTTCTTTGATCCGATTGAGTATGAATACCTGCTGGGCTCATGGGTCCATTTGCCCGCAAAACCCGATACGGTATAATCGGCCTCCCATCACCATACGAAAAGCATCAAGGGCTGCAATCACTTGCAGCCCTTGACTATTTTACTTTGTGAGTTGCTTTGGAAAAGCACAACCGTGCTTACCGCACGTTTCTGGATTTGTCCCGAAGCTGCGATTTCTGGCGGTACACCCTGGAGACGGTCTCCATCTCCAGCTCGTTTACAGCCCCGAGATAGGTTTCCGCCGTCATGCCGTGCCCTGTCAGTTTATCCGCATACTCCCGGCCCACCATGGAAACCAGCTTTTCGTATGCTGCTTTCATGTTGCAGCGCCGCTTCTCCAGATCGTGCGTATCCGTTGCCACAAAATCGATCATCCCCTGCTGTAAAAGCCGCCGCACCGTACGGTGCATCCGGCTTTTGAGGATCGTTTCGCTGTTGACCTGGTAATACACGTCGTACTGCTCTTTGAGGGCCTCGATGCGCTGTGCCTTTGCAATAAAGTGCCGGTACCGTTCGATATGCGCAAGCACCGGAACGGCTCCGTTACGAAGCACGGTCTGGACCGCCTCCTCAATCGCCTCAAAGCGCTCCTTTCCCGTGAACTCGATCAGCACCTTGTTGCTTCCGGCCAGGGTGGGAATGCTGCCCTCGGCCAGGTAGGCCGCCGTTTGGTGCGTATAGCGCACTTCCACGCCTGCCAGGATGCGTATGTCAAGAGCCATCTCTTCGCAAAGCGCCTGCACTTCCTGGAGCCGCTGGGTATACAGGGTCATGGGAAAATGCTGAATGCCCGGCGCGAAGTGCGGCGTTGCAACAATCGTACGAACGCCCTGCTCTGCGGCGGCCTTCAGCATTCTCTGTGTGGTTTCTATATCCTTGGGTCCGTCGTCCAGCCCGTAAACAATGTGGTGGTGAATGTCGATCATCGAGTGTTGGCTTTCTGATCATCCGTATCGTCGTCGCCGCCGGGGCGGGTGTCCGGCGTATACATCTTGCGGTACTTGCCGTAAATGCCCTTGTACTTGCGGCTGTTGTACACGTTCATGGGAACGTTGTTGAGCACCGCGCCAAGCACCGCGCAGCCGGAGCGTTCGATCTGCTTTTCAGCCTCGAACAAATCGCTCCGGTGCACCCGGTTGTAGCTGACGGCGAAAACCGCCCCGTCGCAGGACTTGGCAATCTCGGCCGCGTCCACAATCATGCCGATGGGAGGGCCGTCCACCAGAACATAGTCCGCCTGCATGGCCAGCTGGTCCAGCAGATCCCGGAACTTCGGCGAGCTGATCAGCGCCAGGGAGTTGGACACGTAATACCCAACGGGTATATAGTATGCCCGCCTGAGGTTGGTGGAGTAGAGGATATCCTCCAGCGTGCACTTGCCCGCAAGATAATGCGTGATGCCCAGATCGCTGGAGGTGCTGTACTGCACGCCGTAGCGTACGCTGATCTTGGAGCGGCGCAGGTCCGCGTCCACCAGAATGATGCTCTTGCCCAGCTCCGCCATTTTGCGGAAGATTTCCATGGCGAGGAAGGACTTGCCCTCCGCCTCGGTGACGCTGGTGATCATGATCTTTTTATAGTTTCTGCCGGTAAAGGTCAGGTTCGTGCACAGGGTGTTGATCGCCTCGGTGACCTCGTAGGACAATTTCGGGAAACTTGTAAACTCAATGCTTCTCATGGCTATCTCCCCCGCTTTGCGCGTTTGTTGTTCATCCGGTTCCGTTTCAGCGTGGGAACGATTGCCAGCACGGAGAGGTTGGAATACTTGCGGATGTCCTCCGCCGTTTTGATCTTGTCGTCGATCACAAAACGCAGCGTGATAGCGCCCACGGAGAGGATCACACCAATCATAAACCCGAAGATAAGATTGAACGATTTTTTCGGGGACGTGGGATACACGGGCTCCAGCGCCTCGGACATAATGTTGGGTTCCTCGGTGGACATGGTTTTGGAAATAAACTGGATGGCCACCTTGGCGTATTCGTTGGCGATCTCCATGGCCTCGTGCGGATCGGGCGACTTGAAGGTGATATACAGGATGCGCGTGTTGCTGGGGTTGGTCACGGACAGCATATCCTGCATATACCCATTGGTGTAGGGGAGGTTCAGGTTATTGATCACCATTTGGTGAACTTCCCAGGTTTTGAACACCTCGATATAGTCGCTTGCCAGGTATGCGCCCACCTGCAAATCGGCCAGGTTTATGGCGGAGTCGCCGGAGTTGAGCACGTACAGCTTCGCTGTGGATTCGTAGATCGGCGTCACGTAATAAAACGTGTACATCCCCATGATTGCCATACAGACAATCGCAACCAGCAATATCAGGCCGATATGCGATAAAATCTGCCGTATCAGCTCAATCGGGTCGATTTCGGTTTCCATCTTCTTGTGGATGAGCTTCCCATCGTTGTCTTGCATGCTATCATTCCTATATCGGTAGTGCCTGCTTTAGGCCGCGCCCGCGCGCTTCCGTGCAGGCCTTCAGGACAAGATTCCGAGGATGGCTTCGGACCCCGCCCTGCGCAGCAACTCCGAAGGGATATCAACCTTAACCTGGCCGTTTACCGTGATGGTGTTGAGCGCCGTCCATACGATATCGCCGTTCTTCTCCCGGTACCCGAACATCGCCATCACGGGCTGCCCGTCCCTGTACTCGCTGGCAAACCCGAAGGTAGAGGTGATGTCGATATCGGTTTCAAGCGTGTTATGAATACTCAGCGACACATATTCGCTGAGGATCAGCCTGGAGAAGTCGACCCCCAGATAGCCGGGAGCCAGCTTTCCGCGCAGCACCAGCCCTGTGACGTCGGTGTCGAAATACCCGATCACCGCCTGGCCTTTGCCCACATACGCGGCGATTGCCTCGAAGGCTGCACGCGCGTCCCTGGTCAGGGTGTCTTGAATGGTGAACAGGCCGTTGAGCGATACGCCATACCCTTTGATGGTGGCGGAAAACCGGTTTAAGGTGTTCAGCGTCATGCTGAGCGTAGGCGACAGCACCTGCGCGGTGTTGGTTCCGGTCACCTGGTTGAGGTTACCAAGCGTCATGCTCATGGTGGGCGATTGCCCCGTGCCAGTGACCTGGTTTAGGTTGCCAAGCGTCATGCTCATGGTGGGCGACTGGCCTGTATTTTGTACGATTTCTGTTACCTGATTCAGGTTGCCGAGCGTTACGCTCAAGTCTGGCGACTCATCGGTACCGCCGGGTTGATTCTGGCTGTTCTCTGTCATGCTGGAGGATTCCGCTATCGCGGAAAAAGCAACAATGATTAGCGCAAGCGCAAGGAAGAAGCTAATCGTTCTTTTCGTCATTGTTTTCACTCCTCTCGAAACCATAGTATAGCATATTGCGCCGTTTGTGGACAGCAGGTTTAGCTTTGGGTTTCCGGTTCTACCGGATGGTAAAATACCTGCATCATCAGATCGCTGATCGCGTCCTCGTCCGCATGGAATTCCTTGAATCCGTACGCGCCGTTTACGTACTCGCCGTCCAGCCGCAGGGGATCAAGCTGCACAAAGTCTCTGGTGTTCCAGGCCTCGTTAATCATGCGGCCGCGGCTCATATCCGTCAGCAGGTAGGGGTCGAGCACATCCAGCAGGCCGTTGATAAACGCGGCGTTCTCGCTTTCGCCAAGGCGCTGCGAAAGCTTTCCGCCCAGCGCATCCATGAACACCTGCTGCCTGTCCATGCGCGCCTGGTTGGTGCCCGCGCCGATGTACATGCGGCCGCGTACAAAGTATTCTGCCTGCATGCCCTGCAGCGTCAGGGTAGTGCCAAGGGTCATGGCGGGGTCCAAAGCGGAGAAATCGTCCTCCAGGGTGACGGTCACGCCGCCCAGTACGTCGTTCAGGGCCGGAATGCCGTCCATATCCATGGAGATGTAGTAATCAATGTCAATATCGTTCAAAAGCCAGCTGACCGCCCGCACCGTGAGCAGGCAGCTTTGTTCTTTTCCGTCGCCAAAGCCGTGGGAGAGGCAAATCTGCACGACACGCGTGCCGGTCTCGTCGCCCAGAACGCCCAGGATGGTGATTTTGGTCATGGTGTCCCTGTCGATCAGGATGGGGGTAATGGTTTGGGTTTCTTCGTTGATAACCAGCAGCTCCAGGTAGTCGGCCTGGCCGCCGTTGCGGTAGGTGACGCCAAGGTTTGTCTGGCTTGAGTAGCGGTCGACACCAATCACGAGGATGGTGGTGAGCTTTTCGTAAGGACGATAGAACCCACCCTTGTATTCCACGGCCGGTACCTCGCCAAAGCGCTGGCTCAAGTCGCCATACGCGCCGAGGGTCTGGCTTCTTTTCTCCAAATCCTGCGCGACCAGGGCGATGACCACAACGACGACAACCAGAAGGATGATGCTGATCAACGAAATCATATACACGGTCTTGCGGTCGGCGTTTTGCAGATTCCAGCGTTTGAACATCGCCGGGCTCCTTCCGTTATTTCAAGAACCATCAATCCGGCTGCTCTGCGGCTGAGGCCTGTATTCTTCGGGATGACGCGGGCAAGCGCCGCTGAAACATGCATAAATAGTCAGGCTGATTATATCATCACGGGTATGGCAAGTCAACGAAGCTGGCAACATACGCCTTCGCAATCCCAGGCGAAGGCTCAAAATCCACCGCATCCGGCTGTTCAGCGGAGCACCCGGCGGGTATTCCGGCCTATACAGGGCTGCAATCATCAGAATACCCAAGAATGTTACTAAACTACGAATAAATATATTACAAAAGTGTTTACAAAATGATAAGTGTTTGTTATAATCTTGTGAGACCCCGGCCTTTCGGCTGCGCCTTTGGAGCATTGCGCACGCCCCGTGAGGCCCGGCGACAATCCACAGCGTTTCACAGATTGAACCAAGGAAAAGAACGTCATGAAAAAGAAGTATGCGGCCTTTCTACGGGAAGAACATTCTCTGCGGGAGCTTGCGATGACCGACGCCGGAAAACCGGCCGTCGATCCGGCGGTTTTTGCGCAGTGGCAGAGCAAGCTCAATCTGCTCGCCATGGAAACCGATCAAACCGTCGCGCTGATCCTGCAGGTCCAGCCCGGTTCGGTCAGCACGTTGCTCAAAAGCGAGCATCCGGCGCAGGTCAATATGGATCCCCTTATGGCCAGCGGCCTGTACCTGATTACCGATTCCGGTACCCGGGGGCTGCTCATCACCAACAACGGCGAGGGCGGATCCCAGGCGGGCGCCGCATCCCTGACGACGTGCTTCGGCTTGCCGGTGCAATGGCCGGACGAAGCGCTGTTTGGGGTCATTTGTGTGCTGCACTATCCGGGCAAGAAGTTAAAGCCCGTGTATGCGAATATTCTGTCCGATTTGCGCGACGCTATCGAGGACGATCTGGCCGAGCAGCTGGACGCCTTCCTGTTGCCAAAGCCCGAACCCGCCCCGGCGGTTGCTGCGGCGGAGCCGAAACTAGATACGCCTGAAAAGACTGCCGCCGCAAAGCCGGAAGTAATACCAGCGACAGTACCCGCCGCGGTGCAGCCGGAAGCAGTAGTCGAAGTGCCCACACCTGCGCCAGTGGCACCGCCGATGCAGGCTATGCCGCAGCCGCAAGTATTGCCGCCGCAAAACCCTGAAGCCGATGCGCTGACGGCAATCTACAGCAGAAAAAAGATCGAAGACATTTTAAAGCACGAGTTCGAGCGGGCGAAGCGCTATTTCAAAACCTTCTCGGTCACGATGATCGACCTGAACAACTTTCAGAAAATCAACTCCTCCTTCGGCCAGGAGGCCGGGGACGAGGTTCTCAAAGCGTTTGCCAAAAGCATCGGCTCCAAGATCCGCGAAACGGACTCCTGGGGACGCTGGGGCGGCGATGAGTTCATCCTGGTCTGCCCCTATGCCGACACCGTGGAAACACAGCAGATGTTTGCGCGCATCAAGCCCCTGGTCAGCCGCGATATGAAGGCCTTTGAGGGGTACTCGGATTACTCCCTCGGCGTATCGCAGTACGAGCCCGACGATTTGACCTTCAAGACCATGATCGTCCGCGCCGAAGAGAACATGCACCAGTATAAGGAAATGATGAAGCGCAAGGCCATTGCCGAGGCAGCCGACCGCAACGCAAGCGGCCGCTGAACAGCCTTACAAGCAAAGTAAAACAGAAAAATCAAACAGACCCGCCGCTTCAGGCCGGGTCTGTTTTTTTGCTTCCGGGTCTTAGCAGAAGCTGGTACAGAATAACGCCGAGCAGGCACCCGACCGTGTTGTTGAAGATGTCGTCCAGCTCAAATAGCCCAAGCCGGAAAAACAGCTGGGCGATCTCGATCCCCACGCTGAACAGGGTTCCGATTAGAACGATGGTCCACGGAAACTTTCCAAGCACCCGAATCACGGAAAACCGCGAGGACGCGCGTTTCGGTTTTGCAAGCCTTGGCCGCGCGAAGGGCAGCAAATACCCAAAGGGAATATACAACAAGATGTTCAGGATAATCTGCTTGAGAAGCGCGCTGTCTGTAATCAAAAGCCGCCAGCCATCGCTGCCCTGGTACAGCGACAGCGCCCGGCGGTACGACCAGAACAGGGAAAGCTTGTAGCTGGCATAACCCGTAATCGAGCGGGACAGAAGCGTTTCGTACAGGATGACCAGGATATACAGGAGCAATAAAACGACCTTGACCCTGCCAAGCAGGCGGTCGTGATCCGGCAGAAGTTTGGGCAGCAGCAGCAGGCCGACGACGCCGACAAGCACAACTGCCGAGATGAAAATGATCTCAATCATACAAACAGCTCTTTCGATAGGCAATGGCGGAAACATCCCCGGCAAAGCGAATACAAAGCGTTTCCCTCCGGGTTCCGTTTCAGTATAGGGGTGCCATTATAGCCTGTCAACAAAACCGCCGGGCGAAACACACGCGGAGAAAGCGAGCGATGCCATACAGCAAACCGCATCATTGTTGCTTGCCCCAGGCAGCGCGGGCATACTGAACCCCCACGTTTTGTGACCTCATCACAGACCCAATCGGCCGGGTGCGCTATGGTACTTTTGTACCATGGAACAAATGTGCGGAGGGATCATCATGCTTGGATACATCATTGGCGCGGTCATCGGCGGGGGGCTTGGATATTTGTATTACAAACTGGTGGGGTGCTCCTCGGGCTCCTGCCCGATTACCTCCAACCCCTACATTTCCAGCATTTACGGGGCCGTATTCGGTTTGCTGATCGCGGGGATGGCCTGATTTCCTTACTGTGCTTGCCGGGTGAGCGCTGAATATACCGGGTGTGCACCGCGCCGCCACCTTGACTTGCGGCGTGCTGCGATGATACCATTTCCTGTATCGGGTTGATTCTTTGTGCAGGCACAGCAACCCAAAAACAGCTCCGGAAGTGATGTTCAGTTGACACATACAGGTTCATGCCTTTGCGGCGCGGTCACGTTTGCAATTGAAGGCGATTTTGACAGCTTCTATCTGTGCCATTGCGAGCGCTGCCGCAAGGACACGGGCTCGGCCCATGCGGCCAATCTGTTCTCGTCAACGGCCGCCCTGCGCTGGCTGTCCGGCGAGGACAAGGTGCAAACCTTCAACTACCTTCAGGAAGGCCACATCAAAAGCTTCTGCTCCATTTGCGGCTCCGCCCTACCCAATCTGCAGCTGGACGGAACGCTGCTGGCGGTACCTGCGGGCTGCCTGGACACCGACGTCCCCCTGCGGCCGCAGGCGCACATCTTCTATTCCCATCGGGCGAACTGGGATCACGACCTGGAGCGCGTCCAAAGGTTCGATACCCTCCCGGAGGAAAAACAGTAACGAGTATCTTTGTTTCAGGCAACAATAACATGGCATTCTTCTATCTTTTCTACACAATGGTTTCACAGACATTTTCTTGGTGCGAATGGTAGATCAAATGAACCCAAATAAGAACAACTATGTATTTTTCAGCGAGTTCGAGATTGTTGTTTGACATAAACAAAAGTTATATCTACTCACTTATTTCACTGACATTATTACATGATAATAGATAGTTCCTATGCCAAATATATTTTTCGAGTACATCTTTCTTGGTTTCAGATTCTATTCTCATATTTATATCATCTAATGAACTATCAATCAGTGCCCGTGTTTTGACGTCTCGCGGATAATTCAAGTAATCAAAGAAAAACTCGCCATCATAATCTTTCTTTATTTTATTTATAGATAGGAAATCAAGCGATTGATCATCAAAGAGCACTAGGCCTTTCAATTCAACAATACTTTGATCAATAACAATACGGGGATATTTCGCTATAGTACTTTCAAGAGAATATGCATCTATTAACGCTTTACCCCAAACAAAAACATCATCAATATATAGTTGCCCATATGTAACGCCGCCTCTTATTAGGATTTTCTTATTAAGAAATTCTCTTTGTAAATATCTGACCGCAGGTCCAATCCTATTCAATGCAATAATTGGATGATGATCGTCCCTTTGAGTTGTATCGCTCGGTATTGCCACAATAATATTGTCAGAAAATACCTTAATCTTACAATCCTCAATTCCCGATATTGGCATGATAGTGCTCAATGTGCGAATGACATTTTCATAGCAACTACTAACGATATTAAGTAAATCGCAATTGTCATCTGTTTCAATTTGGTGTTTTGTACCTAATAAATCTAAATATGCCACCAAATACTTCTGTGTTTTCTTCATCGTAACTAACCCCGGTTTTATTATAGCACCTAACCAACGCGTTCTCAAACGAATAATCTGTAATATCAAATAAAGGCTCCAACATATCGCCAAGCCCTGTGGAGCGTAGGAGATTCGCCACTCGCTTCGCGCGCTACCCGCTCGGTCGTTCCTCCCTCACGCTGACACCCGAAAACAACCGCATTGGGTTGTATTCTTTACAGCGCCAGCCCTTTCGAGTTCGAATCTCCTGATATAAGAAAAGAAGCGTTTATCAACGCTTCTTTTTGGTGGAGCATAGGAGATTCGAACTCCTGACCTCTACAATGCGAATGTAGCGCGCTACCAACTGTGCTAATGCCCCGTGCTTGCGCCGACCCTTGCGGGGTCAGCTTAGGAATTATAGCACAACCTGTATTTGGAATGCAAGCGGGTTCCCTTGAATATTATAGAATTTCGCTATGGCCGTTTGATGCGTGTTCACTGGACTCACAACTGCCAGCTTTTCGGTGATTTTTGTGTCAGGCACGGCGCTTTTGCGAAGGAATACTGGAGGTATTTCGAGCGAAAGCAACACAGCATGGCGCAAAAAGCGACAAACGATGACCGTTGCGCGGTCATGCGAACATGTGTCAATAAGGCACTAATACGGCAGCGCGGGAAGCTTGTCCGCTGTCTTTTGGTAGCGGTCGATCATCTCGTCCGTCCAGGCGTCAAAGGCGGGATCGGGCTTGCGGCACTCGGCATGGCTGAGGACGTAATCAAGCGTTCTGCGCACACCCTGGTCAAAGCGCACGGTGGCGGTAAAGCCGGGCACGGCGCGCTTGATTTTGGTGTTGTCGAAAATCACGGTATGCGCCTTGTCGCCCTTGATGCCGCCGTAAAACTCCGCCGAGCAGGCAGCCAGAATATCGGTGGGAATGTGAACGGCGTGCAGCTCCACACCCAGCGCCGAGGCGATGATCTCGTAAATCTGGTTCCAGGTCAGGCTCTCGTCGCTGGTGATCTGGTAGGTTTCGCCGATGGCATGTATATTGCCCATCAGCCCGCAGAAGGCCTTGGCGAAATCCGTATTGTGCGTCATGGTCCAAAGCGAGCTGCCGTCGCCATGGATAATCACAGGCTTGCCCTGGCGGATGCGCTCGATCACCGAGTAGCTGCCCTCCCGCCCGTGCACGGCCAGCGGCACGGAGGTATCGCCGTAGGTGTGGCTTGGACGCACGATGGTGATGGGGAATCCCGTTTTGCGGTACGCCTTCATCAGCTTTTTTTCGCAGGCGATTTTATTGCGGCTGTACTCCCAATAGGGGTTGAACAGCGGGGTTGATTCGGTAATTACGGGATTGGACAGCGGTTTTTGATACGCCGATGCCGATGAAATGAAGATGTACTGGTCGCAGAGGTCTTCAAACAGCTCGATATCGCGCCTGACATGATCGGTCGTAAACGCGATAAAATCCGCGACCACATCAAAGTGCATACCGGATAGCTTGTCCTCCACATCGTCCATATCGCTGATATCCGCGGTAATCACATGCGCGCCTTCCGGCACGAGTGCGCCGCGGTTTCCGCGGTTGAGCAGGTACAGCTCCCAGCCCTGTTCCACAAGCAGCGCGGAGACAGCCGTAGAAATCGTGCCGGTTCCGCCAACAAGCAATGCTTTCATATTTTTTTCCTCCCAAACGCCCTGAATATGGTAGAATTGTAACATGGAGCGTATCGTAACACAAGCAGGAGTGCGCCGCCTGTGTACAGAATACGCTATGCAGGAACCACGAAGGGAGCACCGATATGGGCGACCAGGGTTTACAATCTGATTTGCACCTCAAGCCGCTGGACAATGCCGCGCTGTTCAAACCCCTGCGCAAAGCGGCGGATGGTCCCGCCGCGCCGCCCGCTGCCGCCAGGCAGGAAAGCGAGCCGGTTACGCCGCCCAAGCAGGCAATGGCGTCCGTTTTGCCGGACGATGACGACGACGACAACCTGTTCTCCCTGCCCAAAACAGCACAGATCAAGCCAGTCGACGACCTGTTCTCCGACGCGGAGGATAGCGACGAGGACGACGATGCTTTTTTTCCCGCGCCGCCGGTAACGCCTGCTCCCGCCCCGAAACAGGTTATGGAGCCGCTGCCGCAGGCACCGATCGAAACCATACCAGAACCCCTGCCGCAGATGCCGGACGAACCGGAAACAGACGAGGACGAGGAACCGGACTTAGGCGACGAGCCGCCAAAGCCGGCGCAAAAGCCCCCGACCTCGTACCGGCCCACAGACGAGCAGGTACACATGATGGAGCTGATGAAGTCCATCTTCGCCAGCGCCTTGAACGCGGGGATATCCGGCGGGCAGCCGCCCCAGATCCCCTCGCCCGAGCCCAAACGCAGCATGGGCGACCTGCGCAAAGATTTAATGGCGCTGCAGCAAAAGATCCGCGATGCGAAAATCCCCGTGGTGATCGTACTGGAGGGCTTGAGCGCTTCGGGTAAGGGCGCCATGCTTGGCATGCTGATTGAGGGGCTGGATTCGCGCGGGTACCAGACCCACCCCATCCGCACGCCCAACTGTGTGGAGGAGGCTTATCCTCCCATGTGGCGCTACTGGACGAACATGCCCAAAAAGGGCAACATCGCGCTGTTTTGCTCCAGCTGGTACGGCGAGCTGAACAAAACCTGCATAGCGCACGAGGACGACATTCCAGAGATTCTGCCCCAGCGGCTCAACGAGATCATCGGCATGGAAAGCCAGCTGATCTGCGACGGTACGTTGATTTTGAAGTTCTTCCTGCATATCTCCCAGCAGGAGCAGTACGACCGCCTGAAAAAAATGGAAAGCAAAAAATCGACCGCCTGGCATGTGGTGGATCAGGACCATGAGCAAAACAAGCGGTACGACGAGTATATGAAGGAGATGGACAACCTGATGTCCATCACCAACCTAAAAGGCGCGCCCTGGCATATTCTGGACGCGACCGACCTGAAAGCCTGCAGGCGTGAGATTTACGAAACGGTCATCCGTGCGTTTCAGGACGCGCTGCGGGAGCAGGAAGCCAACCTGCGCCCGTGGGATGTGCCGATGCTTCCCAACCTTTCCCCCCTCGCGTCGCTTGGGTTCCGGCCGCTGCGGGCGATTGAGCTGGACCAGCAGCTGGAAGCCGACTACAAGGATGAGCTCAAGAAGCTGACCAAGAAGCTCAAAAAGCTGCAGGAAAAGCTCTACCGCAAGGGCATCCCGCTGGTCGCCGCGTTTGAAGGCTGGGACGCCGCGGGCAAGGGCGGCGCTATCCGCCGCCTGTGCTCGGCGCTGGATGCGCGCGGCTTTACGGTAACGCCTGTCAGCGCGCCCACGCCCGTGGAGCTGAGCCACCATTATCTGTGGCGTTTCTTTCAGGCGCTGCCGCCCAAGGGGCACATCGGGATTTTTGACCGCACCTGGTATGGGCGGGTGATGGTGGAGCGCGTGGAAGGGCTCTGCACCCAGCCGCAATGGCAGCGCGCCTACGAGGAGATCAACCGTTTTGAGAAGCTGTGGACGGACGCGGGCGGCATTCTGTGCAAGTTCTGGCTCCAGATTGACGAGGCCACCCAGCTTGCGCGCTTCAATGACCGCAAGGACGATCCCGAAAAGCAGTGGAAGCTGACCGACGAGGACTGGCGCAACCGCGACAAATGGCCGCGCTACGAGCAGGCCGTCGACGAGGTGCTCCAGCGCACCCATACCGCCAACGCCCCCTGGACCGTGGTGGAAGCCAACGATAAGGAATACGCGCGCATCAAGGTGCTCCGCACCGTGATCGACACGATTGAGAAGCACCTCGATCAGGAGGATAACGACGAGGACTGATTATTTCTTTTGCACTTTGTCCGTGAAATTGCGAAAAGCAGGCACCCGCGACAGCGCAAGCATCAGCGGGATGCCCAGCACATACACCACCGCCAGCTGCCCCAGCCCCACCGTGCCCATGGTGGGGAGCAGGGGCAGTTCCAGCACGAAATGCAACAAAAGGCTGACGATAACCGCGTTGACCAGCACCGGCGGCGCGGCGGCAAACCAAATATTTTTACGCAGCCTGTAGGTGAGCAGGGCGGCGATCAGGGTCGCGAGCGTGCCGAACACCACATCCCAAATGCCAAAGCCGCCCACGAGGTTGGCTACCAGGCAGCCTACCGCAAGCCCCGGAATGGCCTGCGGGAACAGGATGGGCAGAAGCGTCAACGCTTCGGCAATGCGGAACTGCACCACGCCGTAGCTGATGGGTGCAAAAACCACCGTAAGCGCAGCATACAGCGCGGCGATCACGGCGGCGATAGCAAGGTCTTTGACAGTAAACTGAGAGAATTTTTTCATTGGGATCTCCTCCAATTATATAATTGTGTCCTCTTGGCCGGTCAACATTCACGTTTGCACCCATAACGCACGGCATCTATGCGCCTATCGACCGCTTGAAATAGCGCTGCTATGTCTGCGGGTCTCTGCGCGCAAATCTGCCGCACCTTCCGGGCGCGACCGCAAACGCGACCGCCCAGAGGGCACAACAGTATCATATCCATGAAAATTGTGCAATGCACAACAGGATTCAGCTGTTCTCCTTGATCCACTGCAACCATGCTTGCTCATCCACCCCGACCGTGATCTTCTGGCCGTTGCGCACAATGGGGCTGAGGAGCGCCATGGGGTCGTTTTGGAGCTCGGAGAGGATGAGGTTATCGTCGGTCATGTGGGCGACGGGGCGCTCCAGCGCTTTCATGCCCTGGCGGTCCACCAGGGCGCGGGCGCTGCCTGCGGCGCGGGCGAAAAGCTCCAGCTCGCGGCGGCCGGGCTTGTGCTTTTTGATGTCGATGCGCTGCACGGGAATTTTGCGCTCCTTGAAAAAGCGCTCGGCCTTGAGCACGTCGGGGTTGCCCTTGGTGACATAAATCTGAATGTTCATTTGGCTTTGTTCTTGAGCGTCGGGCGCACGTCGCTGCCGATGAATTTCAGGGTCTTGCAGCGGCTTTCGTCCAAAAGGCGGCTGGCGATGCGCTCGGTATAGCGGGCCTTGAGCTCGGGAATGGTGAGGTTGGTGGAGATCACCGTGTGCCTGCCGCGGTTTTGCCGCTCGTTCAAGAGGTTGAAAAGCTGGGTAACGGTGATATTCTCCATTAAGGGCTCGGTGCCCAGATCGTCGATCAGGAGCATCGGCACCTGAATCAGCGCGTCGAGCATGGCGTTGTTGTTTTCAAAGTACGACCTGCGCATGATGTCCAGCAGCTTGAACGCGCTCAGGTATTCTACCGTAAAGCCACGCGCGGTCACCCGGTGGGCGATGGCGTGCATCAGGTAGGTTTTGCCAAGCCCGCTCTGGCCGGTAAACAGCAAATCGTAAAACGGGGTATCCGGGAACACGTCGGCATAGCCCTCGCACACGTCGCGGTTGCGCAGCATCATCTGCCGCTGGCTGACGGGCGCGGGCTCGGCCTTGGCGAAGGTTTCGGGATCGAAATTCTCAAAGGTCTGCTCCGCGTTCAGCCCCAGCTCCCGGAGCATACGGCAGTTGAGCTCTGTTTCAAAGCAATCGCACATGCGGCGGGATGGATCGTACACAAAGCCCTCGTCGCGGCAGACGGGGCAGGTGTAGATGGGGTCGAGCACCGAAGGCTTGAACCCGTTTTCCTTAAGCAGCGCGTTGATTTTTTTGTTCAGGTCCTGCAGGGCGTTGGTCATGCCCTGGTTCGCGCCCTCGTTTTTGCGGTTGGGGTAAAAGGCGTTGCGGATGCCGGACATGATCATCGTGCGGCGTGTGTTGAGCAGGGCTTCCAGCCCCTGAACCTGCTCGCAGATGCCGGCGACGCGCTCGTCATAGGCGGCCAGGTTTTTGTCGCGCCGCGCTGCATATTCATCCTGCAAAACGGCGATCATCCGGTCACGCGTCATACTTGAGCGCCTCCTCTATTTCCTCTGGCGTCAGGCCGTCGTAATCTTTGGGATCGTACTCCCGCTGGCTGTACTGCTGCTCGATCACGGTTTTGCCGCGCTTCTTGGCGGGCGCCTGGTAGCTTTGCCCGTGCTCCTCGTGCGCCTTGCGCACGGCGGCCAGCGACTTGAGATCCTTCTTGAAGCAGCCTTCCAGCACCTTGTTCATAAACGCCATCGGCGCGGTTTTCCCCTGCGAATATCCGGCGACCTCGCGGAGTACCTCGTCGGAAAAGGCCCAGTCCCCGCGCCACTTGCGCAACAGCTCCCGGTCGGCGGGCGAGGGGCTGAGCTCCGCGCCCATGGCCGCAAACAGGGTTTGCAGGAACGCGTTTTGCTGCTTCACCAGCGACAGGTGCTCCTGCACGTCGTCCGCAGTTTTGATGCCCTTCTGGTGCCACTTTTCCACAAGCTCTTCCAGCTTCTGCACGGACTGGTTTTTCCGGGACCGGCTGATTTCCCTGGCGGCCATCACCACGGCGTCGTGGTTGACCATGGAAATCATTTTCTGGTAGCTTTCCTTGATGGTCGGGTGGTTGGGGCTGATTTTGAGCCCGGCGGCGCTCAGCACCTCGCGGATGTCGGCGCTCTGTTCCTTTTCCCGGTTCAGCTGCTTTTCCAGCTGCGCCGAGGAGGTTTCCTTGCGGCCAGAGCGCTCGTGCAGGCCGCGCAGAATGCTGTCCAGGTATTTAAAGCTTGGGTCTCCGCCGGTCATCTCCGCGCAGGCGGTTTCGATAGCCTTGGGCGCAAAGCCCCATTCCTTCGTCCATTTCAGGTAGAGATCGATTTCATCGGTCGTCGGCGGACGGAATTTGGATATCCGGCGCAGGATTTTCCTTGTGCCGTCCCACGCGGCGGAGCTGCGGGCGAAAAACTGCTCCGCGTCCTCCAGGCGTACGATATTGCGTTCCTTCATCTCCAGCGCCACCTTCTGGGCGGCCTTGAAGGAAAAGTTCACCCCGCGCGTAAACGCTAGATGCTGCACAAGCAACAGCACCACCTCGCTGGGCAGGCCGAGCTGCTCCACCCACTCGTAACACAGCTGGGTTTCGCCGCCGTGCAGCTTGCGGCGGTCGCCGAAAATGGCGTACAGCGCCTGGGCAAATTCCATATACTTGTCGTCTACCGGAGCGGCCTGCCGCCCCATCATGGCCTGCTGTACGTTTAGGTAGGTATAGCGCGGCGGCTTATCCTGCGTGCGGGAAACAAGCCGCGCCCGCTCCCAGTATTGCAGGGCCGCAAGCACATCCGCTTCCTCCATGCCAAGCTCCTTGGCCAAGGCCGCGACCGTCAGCCCATCGCCCGCGCAGGAAAAACGCGCGTACATCAGCCCGTAAATGTAGACCTTCACATAGTTTTCGGGCGCGGTGGGCATGTACTCAATAATGAAGGCATTGGGCAGCGCGATGCTATCCCAAAGAACGCCTGCGGCATCCGCGTCAAACAGCGCCATTTCCCCCGCCCCCTTTATCACATTGATGTGCGCCCAGTATACCATACTCGGCATTCCAGCGGCAACCGCAGGCGCGGGGATTTCTGCTGCCGGAAAATGCTCCCGCATGCAGGGATTTTGCATTGCCGCGCGTTACATAAAGGAACACACCCCGCAAACACGCCAAAACGGAGGGCTTGCGATGAAACGCATCCTGTCGGTCATCATCCTCATCCTGCTCTGCCTGTCCGCGCTGCCGGCGGCAGCCTGGGACCCGTCCATCTCCATGCCGCAGGAGGACCTGCCCGCAGCACTGCGCTACGTGCTAGAGGACTCCGCCCTTGTGCAGGCCATCGCAGTCGACGATGGATATTGGTACATCCTCACCCAGGAGCAGAACGGCACCAGAAGCCTGCGCATCTTCAAAGCCCAGGGTGATCAATATGGTTTGCAGGCGGAATGCATTGGTTTGCCGGAGATGAACGGAATCAAGCCTTCGCTCATCGCGGGATACGCATCGGTCACCCTTGCGTATTCCGAAGCGCTGCTGTATTGTTTCGAGCCTGATTATAGCGGCACGTGGCGTTTGCGCTATGTGCAGGGCAGGAGCACCTACCTGTGTATGCGCTATTGGCTGCTGGAGCAGTATATCGGGGCAGGGCGCGTGCTGTACGCGCAAAACACATCCCCCGCGCTTGCGGATTTCGATCCGCACAAGTACCCGCCGGAGCTGGAAAACGCCCAGGAAACGCTCAACATCGACGGATACGCCCTGGTGAACAATGAAAATCCCGCCGACCGCCTGCACCTGCGCGAAGCGCCGGACACCGACGCCGCATCCAAGGGAAAGTACTACAACGGTACGCCCGTATATATCCAGGAGGATCTGGGCGATTGGGCGCGGGTCACCGTCGCGGGCGTGGACGGCTTTATGATGAAGCATTACCTTGCCATCGGCCAAGATATGTTCAACGTGTTGACCGCGTTCCCGGTGCAGTATATCAAAGAATCGCTCGCCGGTGAGCCGCTCAACATTTATACAGCCCCGGACACGGAAAGCGCGCTTGCGGGAATATCCTACGACCGGGGCGCGGGGCGCAATGTGATCTTTGTGATCGGCATCGTCGGCGACGACTGGCTGCACGTGATTACCTTAGACGGCATCGCGGGGTATATGCCCGCTGCAAACTTTTCCCCCGGCAACGGCTGAGCCCTGCGGCTGGGATCCTGCCGCAGATTTCCAAATGTAATAATCAGGTGCCATAACGCCTGCCGTGTTGCGCTTTTCCGGTATTTTATGGTAAGATAGGGCAGATTCGAACGTTTCCGGACCCACGCTCAAAGGAAGGTGCAATATGCGCAAATGGCTGATCGGCATTGTACTTGCATTGTCGTTGATTTTTATTTCCGCCGCCGCTCAGGCGCAAACCTATGTGCTTGATTCGCTGATGGCAACGGTGGATATCCCCGAGACCTACGTTGTGATCACACCGGACAACATTGCCACCTATGCCGAGTGGCTGTCCGGGCAGGGCGTCACCTCCGAAGAGACGGTCAACGATATGCTCAAGCGCGGCGTGCTGTTGCAGGCCTGGGACCAGGAGGTCACCGACCGGCGCTTTGAGCTGATCGCCACGCAATCCGAAGACACCCTGCTGGTGTTTGACGTTAACGAGCAGACCAGCGATTACCGCGGCACCTACCGCACGAGCTTCTACCCGGATAACGAGTACACCTCGCAGGGGTATACCTTTTCCACATCCAACTGGAAGCATACCGACAGCGGACGGTTTCTGATCCTGGAATACATCATGCGCAAGTACGGCGAGATCGACCACCGCGGCTATATGCGCCGCACGATACGCAACGGCTACGAGATCACCTTCGATATGCAAGTTTACGGCCGCAAGCCAAACTCCAAGGACAACTACGCCCTGAACAAGATCTGGGACAGCTTTGAGTTCGTCACCGTCATGCCGCTCCCGGCCAAGGCCCAGGCGCAGATCAACATCGCCCAGCCGCCGCCCCAGGAGACCAACGCGGCTTCGTTCACCATCAGCGGCACGGCAGCCAAAGGCGTAAAGTTTACCACGGTCACCATGGGCATGAACTATTCCGATAAAATCCTCAACACGGTTGAGCTCACCAAATCCGGCAGCTTCAAAATCCCCATCGAGCTCCCCCGCGAGGGCGTTTTCCTTACCACGCTTGAGGCCGAATACAACGGGGAGGTTGTTGCGGAAATCATATTCCCCTCGACAACCTATTCGCGCACCCTGCTGGCCGTGAATATCGACACCCAGGTTCCCGAGAACGTCGGCTCCGATAGCCTGACCATCCTTGGCTCGGCGGAACCCCGCGCCGAGATACAGGTGTTCGTCAACGATGAAGCGGTCGATACCAAGAAAGTAGCAACCGACGGCAGATTCTCCGTTGAGATCAGCACCAAGGACGAGGGAATTTACGAGGTGCTGCTGGTCTTTTCCAAAAAGGGCCTGGCCGACCGCCGCATCCCCATCACGTTTTCGCGCAACTGGACTGCCGAGGATATGATCAGCCGCATCAAGGCCGATGCCGTAACCCCCAGCTACGATACGCTCGTACAGGATATCGCCCGCTACGACGGCCGCACCATTGTGTACAAGAGCTACCTGCTGGAGGTCGTACAGTCCGGCAGCGACTGGATTTACAAAATGGCGCTGCGTAAAAGCGGCAGCACCTATTCGGACTTCATCCTTGTGATCGCCAGCGAAGAACCCGCCTACGAGATCGGTTCCCGGCTGATGATGTATGGAAAGTCGGTGGGCATGTCCGTCTCCGGCGACGAGGGCCAGTCCGCAGGCGGCGAGGCTGCCTCCACCGAGTCCTACCCCTACTTTGAACTGCTGCTGCTGACGGCGATCGAGTAGAGAGCAAAAGGATAGCCCTGCTAGTATTTGATTTCATCAAAAAGACCGCGCAGTGCGCGGTCTTTTTTGTGTATGAAGCATAATCCCTGCGCCAGCGTTATTTCGGTGATATTCCCAGCAGCTCATCCTGCGCAAATTCATCAAGCAGGCCCATATCCCAGAGCATGGAGCTGGTCAGGTACTTGTCGCGGATATCGCGGGAGTGCAAAAACGCGTCGCGTGCCTGCTGCGGGGTAGCGCCCACCTCGCCGGGGGTTGTGGGCAGGCCCAGGGACAGCATGAGCGCGATGGTTTCGTCCGCGCCGGGAAGCTCCTGCGCCATGATGGCAAGAATCTCGTCCCAGTGCTCTTCAATGCGCTTGAAGCGCTCCCTGCGGGCATTGAGATCGTTCTTGTGCCAGAGGGTTTTCTCTTTTTCGATCAGCTCGTCCGCCACAACGCCGAACACCCGGCGCACATCGCGTTCCCAGGCGGCTTCGTTAAACGCGGCCACCGACTGCGCCATGGTTTGCGCATCCGGGCGCATGGTTTGCAGCCGTTCCAAAATTTTCAGTGTCAGCGCGGTGCCCACGCCCACCTGCAGCCCGTGCAGCTCCGGCGTTTCGCCGCCCAGAAGCGCAAACATCTCCCACAGGTGCGAAAAATAATGCTCCAGGCCGGATGCCGGGCGTGAAACCTCGGCAAAGGCCATGGCCAGCCCCGAAAGCACCAGCCCTTCCGCTACGGCCTCAAGCGCTTGCTCATCACGGGCAAGCAGCTTAGGCGCGGCATCGACAATCTTGTTGAGGGATTTGCGCATCAGCCCGGCGATCTCCGCGCAGTAGTACTCCCCGGTCACGATATGGGAAATCCGCCATTCGCATAGCGCGATCGACTTGGCCAGCATGTCGCCAAGCCCGGCCCGCAGCATGCGGTCGGGCGCGGTTTTCAAAACATCGGTATCCGCGAGGATCACCTGCGGGCAGGCGTTGTACGCCGAGACCTTGACGCGGTGATAGATCATCGACGAGGAGTTGGAGGCATACCCGTCCATCGACGGCGCGGTGGCAACCGCCAGCTGCCTGAGCCCCTTTTGCTGGGCAAGCACCTTGCCGCAATCCGTGATCACGCCCGAGCCTACGGACAGTATCAGATCGCAGTCCGCGTCCATCGCCGCCGCCAGCTGCGCCACGGCATGTTCATCCGGCTCAACGTGCGCCTGCGGGAACTGAAACAGCGCAAAGGGCGCGTTCGCCTGCTTGAGCGCCGCTTCCACCCGGTAGCCCGCGGCCTTGTATGTGTTTTCATCGCAAAAAACAAAGGGCTTTTTGCACTGGAGCAGCTTGAGCGCTTCCGGCAGAAAGCGCAGCGCGCCGCTGCCGATTTTCAGCATCAAAAGCCCGGCGCGATGCGTGCGCCCGCAGCTGCAGGCGTAACCCTCCGGCGCGAGCAGCTCCTCCATGGTCATATCCATCAGTGTAGCCATACTTTTCGCCTCACCTTCCACAGCACTATACCATATCCTTGCCCCTTAGAACAGAGATATGGGATGGACGAAATTCAACCTTTCCTTCACAATTTTTACCCCGAACCCCCTTTACATCCGCAGCAATTGGGTGTATGGTAACACCTGCGAAACAGGGGATTCGAGCCTGTTTCACGGAGGCGGAAATGGACACATACCGACGAATTTCCCAGTGGTTGAAACCCTACCGCGGCAAGCTGATCGTCAGTATCCTCCTGGTCACGCTGTTAACGGCGCTGAGAATGGTGGTGCCCTACATCACCAAGGGTGTCGTCAACGATGTGCTACCAAACCGCGACATGGCGCTGCTGCTCAAACTCAGCGCGGCGCTGATCGCGATGACGGCTGTACGCGGCGTGATGATGTATATCCGCGGTATGCTAATTGAAGATGTATCCCAAGGCGTGGTGTACGACTTGCGAACCGGTATCTACCGGCATATGCAGGAACTGCCCTACGCCTTTTATGATGAAAACCACATCGGCGAAATCATGAGCCGGATGACGGGCGATATCGAGGGCGTGCGCATGCTGATCGTCTCCGGCGTCCTGGGCGTTTTGGAAAACCTGATGATGTTTGTGCTGGCGCTGGTGGGCATGAGCCTGATGAGCTGGCAGCTGACGCTGATCATGCTGGCCTTCTGCCCGCCGATCGCCCTGGTGGCCTGGCGGCTGCACCACCATATCCGCCCGGCGCATACCGAGGTGCGCGAGCAAAACGCGGTATTGAACACCCGCACCCAGGAAAACATCGCCGGCGTGCGCCTGGTGAAGGCCTTTGCTCGCGAGGACTATGAACGGGAAGCCTTTCAAAAGGACAACACCGCGGTGCTTGAGGGCAACCTCCGCGTCACCCGGCTTTGGAGCACCTATTTCCCCCTGCTGGATACCATCGCCCGCCTGGCCATCCCGGTGCTGATGATATCGGGCGCGGGCCTGATGGGCATGGGCAGGATCGATATCGGCACCCTGGTGGGCGCGACTGGCTTTGTGTGGATGCTCATTGCTCCCATGCGGCAGGTGGCGACCTTTGTCAACCAGATCACCAACGGCGTGGTCTCCTCCGAGAAGCTGATCTATTATTTGAACCTCGGCTCGCAGATCAAAAACCCCAAAGAGCCCGTAGCCCCCAAAGCGCGCGAGGGCCGCGTGGATTTCCAGAACGTGACCTTCCAGTACGGGGATCATACGGTGCTGCGGGACATTGACCTGCATGTGGAGCCGGGCCAGACCGTCGCCGTGATGGGCGCGACCGGCATGGGCAAAACCTCGCTGGTCACGCTGCTTGGCCGCTATTACGACGTGGCCTCCGGCAGCCTTCTGGTGGACGGTGTGGATGTGCGCAGACAAGCCCTGAAAGATTTGCGCAACAGCATCGGCGTGGTGATGCAGGAAACATTTTTGTATTCCGAGACGATTTTCAACAATATCCGCTTCGGCCGCCCAGACGCCACAAAGGAGCAGGTGATCGCCGCCGCCCGCGCCGCGCAGGCCGAGGAGTTCATCCTCCAGGCCCCGCAGGGGTACGACACGGTCATCGGCGAGCGCGGCATGGGCCTGTCCGGCGGGCAGAAGCAGCGCGTCGCGCTGGCGCGCGCCATCCTGTACAATCCTTCGATTTTGATTCTGGACGACGCGACCTCCGCCGTGGACATGGAAACCGAGGCCGAAATCCAATCCGCGCTGCAAACCGTGCTCAAGGGCCGCACCACGTTTATCATCGCCCACCGCATCTCCTCGGTGCGCAAGGCCGACCAGATTGTAATGCTGCAGGACGGGCGCATTGTGGAGCGCGGCACCCACAAAGAGCTGCTCGCGCTGAACGGCATATACGCCGAGCTGTTCCGCGACCAGACCCGCGACTTTACCGCTTCCCTGAAGGGAGGTGAGGCATAATGGCACGCCTGCGCAACCTGGACGACGAGGTGATGGAAGCGCCGTTTGACAAACGGCTGTTCCTGCGGATGCTTGCGTACCTCAGGCCCTACAAATGGCAGGTCATTGTCTCCCTGATTCTGATGATCATCGCCTCGGCCGCCTCGCTGCTCAACCCCTACCTGCTCAGCCGCGCCGTGGGTGAGCTTTCGGTCGGAAATTACCAAAACATCCCGCTTCTGTTCGGCGGCATGGTGGGCTCGGTACTGCTGGGCGGGCTGTGCCTGCGGCTTCGCGTTCGTACCATGGACGTAGCGGGCCGCAAAGCCATCGCCGCGCTGCGCCAGGATCTGTTCAACCACATCCAGTCGCTGTCGCTGCCGTTTTTTGACAACCGCTCGGCGGGCAAGATCATGGTGCGCGTCATCAACGACGTGAACCGCCTAAACGACCTGTTCACCGGCGGCATTATCAACGTGCTGGTCGACTGCCTGACGCTGGTGCTGCTGGTCGCCATCATGTTCACCATCCACTGGAAGCTCACGCTGGTGGCCCTGTGCTCGCTCGTCATTCTGGTGCTGATCATCGTATCCCTGCGCACCCGCATGCGCAAAGCATGGCAGGTGGTGCGCATCAAGACCTCCACCATGCACGGCTACCTGCACGAAAGCCTGGCGGGCATGCGCGTTACCCAGACCTTTGTACGCGAAAAGCTCAACCAGGAGATCTTCGACGAGACGAACCAGGACATCAAAAACAGCTGGATGAAGGCTGTGGGCATCAACAACCTGTTCTGGCCGTTTATCGATACCCTGAGCGCCGTGGGCACGGCGGGCGTGTACATCGCGGGCCTGATTTTCATGGGCCCCCAGGGCAATGTGGACGGGCTGATGCTGGCCGACCTGGTGGCAATCCTCTGGTACCTGGGGCGCTTCTGGGAGCCGATCAACAACGTATCGACTTTTTACAACAACATTCTGGCGGCCATGGCGTCCATCGAGCGCATTTTTGAGATTATGGATACCAAGCCTCTGGTGTTTGACAAGCGGGACGATCTGCCGGAGCTGCCCCCCATCGAGGGCCGGGTGGAATTTGAGCACGTGAACTTCTCCTACGAGGCCCGCCAGCCGGTGCTCAGGAACGTGAACTTTACCGTGGAGCCGGGGCAGACCATCGCGCTGGTCGGGCCGACAGGCGCGGGAAAATCGACCATCGTCAACCTTGTCAGCCGCTTTTACGATGTAACAGGCGGGGCGCTGAAAATTGACGGCTACGACGTGCGCGAGGTGAAGCTGCACTCGCTGCGCAAACAGATGTCGGTGATGCTGCAGGACAGCTTCATTTTCTCCGGCACGATTCTGGATAACATCCGCTACGGGCGGCTGGACGCGACCGAGGACGAGGTGATCGAGGTCTGCAAGGCCGTGCGCGTGCACGATTTTATCGCAGGTCTCAAGCGCGGCTACCATACGGAGCTTGGCGAGCGGGGCGCGAGCCTGTCCACCGGGCAAAAACAGCTGATCTCCTTCGCCCGCGCACTGCTCAATGACCCGCGCATCCTGATTTTGGACGAGGCGACCTCCTCCATCGACACGCATACGGAGCTGCTCATTCAGCAGGCGCTGGACGTGCTCCTGAAGGGCCGCACCAGCTTTGTGATCGCGCACCGGCTGTCCACCATACGCCGGGCGGATAAGATTATGGTCGTGCAAAACGGCGGCATCGCCGAAAGCGGCACCCACGACGAGCTGATGCAAATCCCCGGCGGGCATTACCGCACATTGGTCGAGGCACAGTACAGCTACATGGAGGACTGATCTGTCCGAATTGCAAAACCTTCTATAATCTCGTATAATTGGTGGTCGATAGACTACTGAAAGCAATTGAGGTACGCGTCATGAAACTGGGAATCGTAGGGCTGCCCAACGTAGGGAAATCGACGCTGTTCAACGCCATCACCAAGGCGGGGGCGCAGGCGGCCAACTACCCGTTTTGCACCATCGAGCCCAATACGGGCATCGTGCCCGTG
>DAIOVG010000001.1:0-61834 GCA_036759125.1 Candidatus Limiplasma sp. | reverse complement strand
GCATTTGAAGCCGGACGTTGCCGTGATTACCAATATTGACGAGGATCATCTGGATTTCTTCCGCGATATTGACCATATTCAGTCGGCGTTCGGTGATTTTCTATCATTGGTGCCGCAAGGCGGTACCGTAATTGGCAACGGCGACGACGCACGCGTTATCACCCTGCTTCGGTCCCTACCGTCCAACACGCTTACCTTTGGCATGGACGCGCGCAGTGACGTGTATCCGGCCGATCTGCGGTATAACGAGTTCGGCTGCGGGTCGTTTTCGCTTGTCACCTGCGGCGAAACCTTAGGTCATGTCTCGTTACAGGTTGCGGGAGTGTTCAATGTATACAACGCGCTGGCTGCCCTGGCCTGCGCCGTATCGCTCGGGCTGGACATCAGCATTGCCTGCGATGCGATTGGAGCGTTCCATGGCGCCAAGCGGCGCTTTGAGCTGACCGGTATTATCGACGGGGTGAAGCTGTATCACGATTACGGTCACAACCCAACAGAGATGCAAAATGCGATCTCCATCGCCAAGCTTCAGCCGCATAACAGGCTCTGGGCCGTCATGCAGCCGCACACCTTCAGCCGCGTGAAGAAAATGCTTCCGCACTACTTCACCTGCACACAGGAGGCCGATATTACGCTGGTAACCGATATATACGCCGCGCGCGAAAAAGATCCGGGCGACATTTTCGCTTCTGATATTATCAACGGAATGCGCAGCCACGGTGTTCACGCTGTGCATACCCCAACCTTCACTGATACCGAGTCATACTTGCGCTCCCATTGGCAGCCGGGTGACCTGGTGCTGACGATGGGCTGTGGCAACATCAATCAGCTGAATGAACAAATAAACGAACACGAGAAATATAAACAAGGAGGTCCGGAGCATGCGAAATAGAGCACTCGGAATGCTGATCGCAATGGTGTTGTGCGTACTGCCGGTTATTTCAGCCACAGCGCTGACCATGGCCGGTTTTGACGGTGAAAGCAGCAACCATAATTGGTCGGAGAATGAATTTTTTACGCGGATGGAGGCCCGCACAGGCCTTACGTTTACATTTGATGAATATACCAGCCGGGACCAATGGCAAACCGCCAAGAACACCATGTTCTCCACGGGCGAACTTCCGGATGTATTGTTCAAAGCCGCACTCAGCATTGACGAGCAGATCGCGTATTCCGACGCGGGCAAGCTGATCGACCTGCTTCCCCTGCTCCAGGAAAACGCGCCGCATCTCTGGTCGCTGTTTGAAGCGCATCCGGATTGGCTGGCGGCGATTACATTGCCCAGCGGAAAGGTAGCCGCGTTGCCGTCCATCAATCCTCTGTCCATGCAAAATGCCATGTGGATCAACCAGACCTGGCTGGATGCCCTCAACCTAGACGCGCCAACGGACTGGGCTTCGCTTGTGGAGGTCCTGCAGGCTTTTCAGACAAAAGACCCCAACAAAAACGGCAAGCAGGACGAAATTCCGCTCTCCTTTTTAGGACCGTGGGATTTGAAATTTCTTTCACATGCCTTTGGGATTGTTGTCAACGACTACAACATCTATGTCGACGAATCCGGACAGGTTCGCTTCCTTTCGGAGCACGAGAACTTTACCGGCTTCATCAAGGCGCTCGTTTCTCTAAAAGAACAGGAGCTCCTGGATCCCGACGGGTTTACCAACGCCGATGCACTGCGCGCCGTATCAGACGACTCCAAAACGGTGACCTATGGTATGTTCTTCGGCCCCAATCCTTATTCGCTGTTCACCGTGAAGCTCGGAGAACAGTTTACGCTTTTGGAACCGCTTGCGTATCATGGTACACAGGTATACCGCGACCTGTTCGGCCCCGTCACCACCGGTAGCTTCGCCATCACATCTGCCTGTGAAGATCCCGCTGCAGTGCTGCGCTGGGTCGATGTTCTCTACACACAGGATGGCGCGATTGAAGCGATGGCAGGCCTGGAAGGCGAGAATTACGAATGGAACGAGGACGGTACCTGGAGGTATTCCGTAGATCTGCAAACCAACTCATCGTTCGTTTTGTATGATTTAAGCGTTTACGACACCGGCAGCATGCCCTGGCTTTTCCCTATTGACTTTTATGCGGCGTACGACACCGAAAGCCTCCGCAAAGCAACCGAGTCACTGCTCGCGCTCCAGCAATATGTTGTCAGCCCCTTCCCCTATTACTATGTACTGACCAAAGAGCAGTACGAAACCCTGGATTCATTGCAGTTTGCCCTGGGTACGTATGTGGATGAAAGCATCGCCAAATTTGTTTTGGGCGAGCTGGATATTGATTCCGACGAGGACTTATCTGCTTTTTCATCCGGATTAACCCAACGGGGTCTGCAAGAATTTCTTTCTTTCTGGCAGGAGATTTACAATCAGCAAAGAATTCGGTGAAATCCCAAATATTATGCTTCCACAGAGGAGGTTGAGGATACGATGATTAGATGTCCTCGTTGTGAACTCAATTACATTGCCGACGACGAAAAACTGTGCAAGGTTTGCATCCGCGAAATCAAGGGCGGACAAAAACAAGACGAAATTGAGCCCTGTTCTATCTGCAATGCCGCCCCGGCTCTCCCCGGCAAGGACGTTTGCTTGGGTTGTTACAAGGAACTTAACAGTCATCAGATTGTGGATCGCAAGCACGGCGCATCCGTGGATGAGGAGATTGAGCTGTCCAGCGCAAGCACGATGGATGAGATCATTCCCAATGTCAAAGAAGACATGGACGACGCCGATTTTGATGATGAGGACGCAGAATTATCATTGGAAACGATCATCGAGGAAGAAGACGACGATGACGATGACGACGACGAGGATTACGATTGACGCCTGACAGCGCAGCGGGAAAGGCTTGACATGGCGATCTATGCAATAGGCGATCTGCATCTCCCCGGCGGACAGGATAAGCCGATGAACGTATTCGGGAGCCTGTGGAACGATCATGCAGCGCAAATCGCCGCGCATTGGCGGCAGCTTGTTCAGCCTGATGATTTGGTTTTGATACCCGGCGACATCAGCTGGGCGATGCATTTCGAACAGGCCAAGCCCGATCTTTTAACAATCGCGGATCTTCCGGGCGAAAAGCTGCTGCTGCGCGGAAACCATGATTACTGGTGGTCTTCCATCGGCCGGATCCGGGAGTGGCTCCCGCAAGGCATGCACGCCCTGCAAAACGATGCGTTTCGCTGGCAGGATACGGTCATCTGCGGCACGAGAGGCTGGGTCTTTCCAACCGAACTCAATCCGCTGGATGAGCAGGATGAGAAGATTTTCAGCCGGGAGCTGATACGCCTGGAGCTTTCCCTCCAGCAGGCATCTGCGTTGAACCGTCCCCTAATCGCAATGCTGCACTACCCTCCGCTTCTCAAGGATACTCTGTCGACTGCCTTTACCGATCTTCTGGAGCAATACGGCGTCTCTATGTGCTGTTTTGGTCATTTGCATGACACCGGAATCCAAAACGCCTTTCAGGGCGTAAAGAACCATATTGATTATCATTTGGTCTCCTGCGACGCGATTGGTTTTGCACCAAAGCTCCTTATGCCATAATCACAACCCAGCTCCTACAATTTGCAGCCGCCGCGAGGCGGTTTTTTATTTGCGTTCATCCAGTGGCGTCCTGTTCCCAAAAATAGCTGAAATTATGAAAACAGCCACATATGGTGATCATCCCCCCACCACTCCCCACCACATGGTATAAGGAGCGTCAAACCCTTATATTATCTGCGTTTCAGCGTAACATAAAGTTAATATTTCAGGCCGAAAAACATGCCTGAAACCCTTGACAAGTGGTAGATTGTGCGAGATAATGGGGATAAATAAAAACATTGTGGTAGATTGTGGGGAGAGGAGCGATTCTTCGTGGATGATCAAACCCTCGGCACGACCAACGCTTCTGTTTCCGATACATACGGCTTTTTTGGCTGTCATACGCATTCAATCGACGAAAAAGGCCGCATCATCATCCCCAACGCTTACCGCGAAGCCCTTGGCGAGAACTTCTGCATCGGGCCGACTCGTTCGTTTGACGGCATCGCGCTGTATCCCAGCGCCGTATACGACCAGATCCTTCACGAGCTCAACTCGCTGAACCAGCGAAGGCCGTATGTACAGCAATACACTATGCAGTTTTACAAGCTCTCCAACCGCGACATGCAAAAAGACAGCCAGGGCCGCATCCTGCTTCCCCAAAAAATCCGTCAGCGCTTTTTGGAAGACGCCAAAGAAGTGGAAATCAGCGGCAGCAACAACTTTATCCGCATTATGGACGCTGCCAAGGCGGCAGAAATCGAGCAGACCTTCAACGATAACCTCTCAACAATCCTCGAACAGATGGGCAGCAACGAGCCGTAAACCGGAAAGGAGCCAATGGTATGTCACAGTTTGTATTGAACCCACCGGTCAGAAACAAGTTTTTTACTGGAACCCAGCAAACGGGACGCCTTTACGTTCGGCCCAACGTGTATCTGCCCAACAGCGAAATCGATTCGGATACCGGCATGGTACGGGAAACCCCGCGCCGCACCGGGCGCACACAAGCCCTGCGCAGCGAAGTCAGGCATCTGGATACGGAATACCAGAGGCTCCAGTCCATACTCAAGGCACGCGCAAATGAAAAGGGCAGGCGTATGCCGCTGCGTTCAGCCATCCTGCTGATCCTGGCCGTCGTTGTGCTGTTCTCGATAGTTCTCCTCGTGCAGCAAGGCGACATCATCGCCCGTGAGGAATCGCTGCGCCAGATGAACGTAAACGTTCAGGCAACCCGTGAGGATATTGCCGGAATTCAGGCGCAAATCGACGAGGCTACCGATCCCGTGGCAGTCTGCTATACCGCAGCCAGAGAACTGGGAATGATCCCGGCCGATTCCGCCCAGGCCATACTGTTAACCGCAATGTCCACACGCCCCGGCCAGGATCCGATTGTGATCCGCGCCGGGAACGATTGACGGACTGCTTAAATCATGTCAAATCTGTTAATGACGAGTAAAATCATTGCCAAACCTATCGGTTTGCCGTACAATGGAAAAGCAATACCGAACCTTTTGTTTTTCGGTTTGGAGGATTATAGACATGCTTCTTAAAGACCTTGTATTAAGCGTATCCGGCCCCATCGAAACCAGAGGGAACCTGAACACCCCAATTGAAGATTTAACCATGAACAGCCGTGATGTGAGCCCAAGCGGGCTTTTCTTCTGCATCAGCGGCTCCAAAGTGGACGCACACGATTTTGCGCCGCAGGCCGTGCAAAACGGCTGTGTGGCGCTCGTTGTCAGCCACTTCATCGATGCGTTGAACGTTCCCCAGATTAAGGTATCCAACGTCCGGTCGGCCATGGCCCATATTTCGTCGGCATTTTTCGGGCATCCGGCGCGTACGCTCCGGCTGATTGGCGTATCGGGCACCAAGGGAAAGACGACAACCACCTATCTGGTCAAGTCCATCATGGAAGCCGCCGGATTCAAGGTCGGCCTCATCGGCACGACGGGCAACATGATCGGCGATCAGTACATCAAAAGCACGCTCACCACACCGGATTCCATCGACCTGCACCGCACCTTCCGCATGATGCTGGACGAGGGCGTGGAAATTGTGTGTATGGAGGTCAGCGCCCACGCGATTGACATGCACCGTATCGACGGGCTTTTCTTCGAAGCTGCATGCTATACCAACCTCTCCCAGGATCATTTGGATTACTTCCACACGATGGAACAGTACTTTGCGGCAAAGAAACGCTTCTTTACCGGCAACTTCGCGCTCAACGTTTCCCTGAATATTGACGATGAAACCAGCCTGCACATTTTGGAAGATATGACCGTTCCCTATCTCACCTATGGTATACGCGCCAACTCCGACCTTTTTGCCAGAGACATTGAGATCTCCGAAAACGGAATCCATTTTCAAATCCAGCTCAGAAACATCGAGACCTTTGAGGTCAACATGCAAATGACCGGCATGTTCAACGTGTATAACGCACTGGCTGCCGCATCGCTGGCGATGATTTTCGGCGTCGAGGTTTCCGCCATTCAGGCCGGTCTGCATAATGTGAGGTCTGTTCCAGGCCGTATCGAGCTGTTAGACCTTCCCGTGCCGTTTAAGGTGATCCTGGATTATTCGCATTCTCCCGACGCTCTGGAGAACATCCTCACCACCGTGCGTACGTTTACACAGAACCGATTGATTGTTTTGTTCGGCTGTGGCGGCGACCGCGACCAGGGGAAACGCCCCATCATGGGTGAAATCGGCGGTCAGCTAGCGGATTTCTGCATTTTGACGAGCGACAACCCCAGAACCGAAGACCCGGCGCATATCCTGGAGGCCATCGAGGAAGGCATGAAACAGACTGCGGGCAAGTATACGGTGATTGAGAACCGCCGTGAAGCCATCCGTTACGCGCTGGATATGGCTGAGGAAGGCGATATTATCATCCTGGCCGGAAAAGGCCATGAAACCTATCAGGAAATCATGGGCGTCAAACGCCCGTTTGATGAAAAAGCAGTCGTCAGCGAGCTGCTTGAGGAAAAGCAAAACAAGCGCTGAAATCATTTGCTGAGGTGTTACCATGTTTTTGTCGGTATTGATACTCCTCTTGTCCGTACTCTGTACGCTGCTGATTGCGCGCTTTTTTCTGCCGATGCTCAGACGGCTGAAGTTCGGGCAGCCTATCCATGAGCTGGCGCTGGAATCGCAGAAGGCCAAGCAGGGCACGCCCACAATGGGCGGGCTGATGTTTGCCGCCGTGACCTCGGTTCTCACTGTGCTGTTTTCAGCCATTCGCGGGTTTTCAACGGATACGCTGATCCTCATTATCTTTTCCCTTCTGGCCATGGCGATTGGCTTTGCCGATGACTTCACAAAAATCAAACGTCAGCACAATCGTGGACTGCTTTGGTGGCAAAAGGTAATCGGGCAAATCGCGATTGGCTTTTTATTCACGCTGTATTGCTATCTGTCTCCCAATATCGGCAGTACCATCATGATTCCTTACACGAACCTATCCTGGGATCTTGGTGTTTGGTATCTTCCGGTGATGACGCTTGTGGTGATGTTTGTCATCAACAGCGCAAACCTGCTGGACGGCATGGACGGGCTTCTAACCAGTACGTCCGCGATAACATCTATTGCCTGGGCAGCCATCACCATGTTTATGCTGATGACCTCGGCATCCGCCCGGATGAATGATCTACACGGCTTGCTGTTCTTCTGCCTGGCGCTGGCAGGTTCTCTGTTTGCATTCCTGCGGTACAATTATCATCCCGCCAAGGTGTTCATGGGCGATACCGGCAGCATGTTTCTGGGGGCGGCCATGGCGGGCCTTGCACTGCTTCTGCGGCAGCCCCTGCTGCTAGTGCTGATCGCGTTTACGATGATCATGAGCTCCATATCGGTCATCATGCAACGCATCTACTTTAAGCTCACACACGGCAGGCGTATTTTTCTGGTTTCGCCCATCCACTATCATTTTGAGAAAAAGGGAATGACCGAACCGCAGATCGTCGCCATGTATTCGGCGATTGAATCCATTCTAGCCGTTTTGGCCGTGTTATCCCTCCCCTGGCTATGATCGGGAGGCATCAAAAGTGATTTTCAAAAACACACGCGTACTGGTCATTGGCATGGCACGCAGCGGCATCGCCGCCGCAGCGCTCCTCTTGCGGGAAGGCGCGGTTCCCCTGTTAAATGACACAAAGCCGTTGGATGCATTCGGTCACGACCTGGATGCGTTTTTGCATACTGCCTGCGAGCCGCATTTAGGCGAAAACCCGCTGGATCTCCTGCCCGGCTGTGGGCTCGTGGTGATCAGCCCGGGCGTGCCGATTGACGCTCCTGTCGTCAAAAAGGCAAACGAGCTCGGCGTTCCGCTGATCGGGGAGATGGAACTCGCCTTTTCCCTTCTCAAGGGCACCGTGATCGCCGTAACGGGCACCAACGGAAAGACGACCACCGTCACGCTGCTGGGAGAGTTATTCCGCAATGCCGGACACACGGTGCACGTTGGCGGAAACATCGGGTATCCGCTCAGCGCCATCGCCATGGACAGCCGCGAAGGCGATTCTGTAATTACGGAAGTATCGAGCTTTCAGTTGGAATCCATCCAAAGCTTTCACCCGCAAACCGCAGCGATTTTGAACATCACCGAGGATCATCTGAACCGCCACCACACCATGAACGCATATATCGCGCTCAAGCAGCGCGTATTTGAAAATCAGTCCCATAACGATCTGGCTGTGCTGAACTTCGACGATGTTGTTGTACGGCGGATGGCAGAAAACATACCTTCAAAGGTAGCCTGGTTTTCCAGACTTTCCACCGTGGATTCTGGCGTTTACCTGCAGGGCGAAACGGTGATCTCTGTTTTAGGCGGCAACGTGACGCCAGTCTGCAAAGCCAGCGAAATCCGCATTCCCGGCCCGCACAATTTGGAAAACGCGATGGCTGCCACTGCCATCGCCCTGGCGCACGGCATTGCCCCGGAGGTCATCCGGCACACGCTCATGACCTTTGCGGGGGTGGAGCATCGCATCGAAACCGTACGCACGGTAAACGGCGTCACATACATCAACGATTCCAAAGGCACCAACGTAGCCAGCACGCTGAAAGCCATCCAAAGCATGACGACGCCTACAGTGATCATCCTCGGTGGCTATGATAAGCATACCGATTTCTGTGAGCTGACTGCCGCCGTCGCCCAAACAAGCGAAATTGAGCACGCGGTGCTGATCGGGGAAACGGCAGAGCAGATTGAAACATCGCTTGTTCAAAACGGCTTTCAAGCGTTCACCCATGCCCAGAGCCTTCATGAAGCCGTTGAAAAAGCGGGCGAACTCGCTGTGCCCGGCGGCGCTGTGCTGTTCTCCCCCGCTTGCGCGAGTTTTGATATGTTCCGCGATTATGAGCACCGCGGCGCGGTATTCAAGGAGATTGTCAGCCGCCTGAACGATATGGACTGAACGGGAGTCAATGATGCGCAGGGATCGCGGATATCCAAACGAATACGGTTCTCAGGTCTATCCTCCCATCCCGGAAGAAGGACAGCCCTATTATGGCGCGCCATACGGCGCTGCAGTGTATCCGTCCGTGAAAGAGCGCAACCCCAATGCCATTGTGTATCGGCTTGTCGTGTTTTTGCTGGTCGTCAGCGTCGCGCTGATCGTTCTGCAAACTGTCGTATTCCGACTGAAGACCTTATATGTGATCGGCAATGACACAATTTCAGCAGAACACATCGCCTCCCTGTCCGGTCTGGTGCGTGGCGATAATATTTTCACGGTATCCGAGGATAAGGTACGCGAGAGTTTGAAGGCGGATCACTGGATTATTCTCAGCCATATGTACAAGCAGTATCCCGGCGAGGTCTACCTGTTTATCAAAGAGCGCAGTATCGTCGCCACCATGCAGTGGCTTGGCATACAATATACGCTGGATATCGACGGAATGGTGCTGGAGGAATACGTCGATATGGATTACCCCGGCAAGGTTCCCACCGTATACGGTTTTGGTGTTTCCAACGCCACCGTTGGCGAGTTCCTGTCCGTACGCAGCAAGGAACAGCTCATCGCTTATTCCAGTATCGTGTCGGAGCTTACCATCCAAAGATATCAGGATCAGGTTGTCAGCATCAACGTATCGGATCCCGACCAGCTTTCCCTGCTTACCAGAGCAGACATCACAGTACAGCTTGGCAACAGCGACTATATGCGCGCGAAAATCGGTGCGATGCGCACCGATATCGCATATCTCCAGCAGCTTGGCGAGGCATCCGGCGTGCTGGACGTAACCACGCCCGAAGACGGCAAATTCAGACGGGAGTAAACCATGAACCGACAGATCATCGTGGACAAGCTCAAACCCATCCGGTGTTTTTTACTGGATATGGACGGCACCTTCTATCTCGGCAGCAGCCTGCTGGACGGCTCCCTTGCGTTTCTGGACCAGGTCGAAGCAAGCGGTCGGCAGGCCATGTTTTTGACCAATAACTCCTCCAAATCCGCCGAGGTATATTTTGATAAGCTCAAAGGCATGGGCGTACGCGAGCCCTTTCTTCGCGTACTCACTTCGGGGCAGGCAACGGCGCAGTACGCGCTGAAAACCTTTCCGGGCAAACGCGCTTTTGTACTGGGCACGGAAATGCTCCGCTCTGAACTGCGAAAATCGGGGATTCTTATCGACGACGAACATCCCGACTACGTATTGATCGGATATGACACAACCCTGGATTACCCAAAAATGACGGCAGTCTGCGACTTTGTGCGGGACGGGTTACCCTATATCGCCACCCATCCGGACTTCAACTGCCCCACCGAGACCGGATTTGCCCCCGATATCGGCGCGATCATGGCGTTCATCGAAGCCAGCGCGGGCCGCATGCCTGACATTGTTATCGGAAAGCCGAATCGTGGCATTGTGGATGAGGCACTGCGTATAACAGGTCTTATGCCCTCCCAACTCGCTATGGTCGGCGACAGGCTGTATACCGATATCGCCATGGGCGCGCTGCATGGCTTGCTCAGCATCCTTGTGCTGACAGGCGAAACAAAAAAAGAGGAAATTGTAAATTCTCCGTATCAACCAGATTTGGTCTTTGAACGACTCTCAGATATGATAAAATACCTTTGAACGACCTGATAAGGATGTGCCCGATGAAACGCTTAGTCAGTTTGCTACTGTGCTCTCTGCTCTGCCTGGCGCTGCTGTCAGCCGCATCGGCGGAAGACGCCGGATATCGGCCCATGCAGTATGGCGATAGCGGTGAGAACGTCCTCCTGATCCAGGAACAGCTCCAGACACTCGGATATTACGAGGGTAAGATAACCGGCAACTATCTGGATGGCACGCGCGATGCCGTTTTACAGTTCCAAACGGATTATGGCCTTGAGGCGACCGGCATGGTAGACGGCGAAACCGAGGCGTTGATCTTCAGCGCGGAGTACCGCGAGCTGACCACCGGCGATTCCGGCGACGACGTGAAACGCATTCAGGAGCGCCTGATAGCTCTGGAGTATTACAATGGTAAGGTCTCCGGCGACTATCTGGAAGGCACCACGTACGGCATCAAGCTGTTTCAGGAAAAGCACGGCCTCAGCGCCACCGGTACGGCCGATATTGAAACCCAACGTAAGCTGTTTTCCAGCGCGGCCCTTTCCCGGTTTCAGGATGCCGCCGCCCCAACCGATGCGCTGGGCGATATCAATGATGTCGTTTTTGCATCCGATGGCGCCGATGCAGAGCAGAAAACCTATGATATTGAATACAACGGAAAGCTTTCCCGCGGGGCGCAGGGCAGCCGCGTAAAACAGGTGCAGGAGCGCCTGACCGAGCTGCATTATTTCAGCGGCCCGATCAGCGGCAACTATATGAACCAGACCATGGCCGCCGTGAAAGCGTTTCAGGAAAACAACGGCCTGACGGTCGACGGCATTACCGGTTCGGAGACCTGGAACGCGTTATTTGATCTTAACTATGCGCTGGATGCATCGGCTACCCCGCGCCCCACGCCGGAACCTACGCCCATCCCCTATGCGCTGACTGTCGATGTAAAAAACCAGGCGGTTATCGTATACGGTCTTGATGAAAACGGCGAACATACCGTGCCTGTTCGCTTTATGGTCTGCTCCACAGGCAAAACGGGAACGCCAAGCGATGTCGGCATCTTTACGCTTGACGGTACCAAGGCGCGCTGGGCGTTCTTCTCCCTGTATGGCAGCTACGCGCAGTTCTGGACGAAGATCAACCCCAACATTGCCTTCCATTCCGTGATCTATAACGAGGTCGATCTCAACGCTATGAACCGCAAGAGCTACAACATGCTCGGTTCCCGGGCATCGCACGGGTGTATCCGGCTTCTCAACCACGACGCGCTGTGGATATACGAAAATGTAGGCAAGGGTACGCAGGTCACGATCACCGAGGATCTGCCGCTTGATCAGGAGCTGCGCGCCGCGCTGAAACCCAAATCGCTGTCTTCCAGCTGGAACAGCGCGCCTGTCACCCCCGAGCCAACCGCCCCGCCCGTGTATCAAAGCAACGCGATGCCGCCGCAGCCGTTCCGAACTCTCAAGATGAAATCCACCGGGGAGGACGTTTACTGGCTGCAAATGAAGCTCAAGGAGCTTGGGTACTATAACGGCTACACGGCAACCGGAACCTATCTTGAAGGCACGGAGAAGGCCGTGAGGGCATTCCAAAAGGCCAACGGGCTGGGTATCGACGGCGTTGCCGGTGTAAATACCCTCAATGTCATCTATGCCGATGTTCTCAATCCGCAAACGCCTTCGCCGGTTATCACACCGCCTCTGACACCAACGCTCACGCCGGAGCCGTCGCCTTCTCAGACGCCCGCACCCTCTCCAACGCCTGCGCCGGCAAGCTGATATCAGAAAATTAACTCTTGAAAAGACGCGGAAGACTTTGTGCTTTCGCGTCTTTATGCTATACTGTGTTTTGGAATTTGATTACGAGACCCAAGAATAGGAGGCTATCATCCATGCATTATTCCAGAGAAGTGGAAGAAATGGTTTGCGTCAAGCAGGGCCCCAACCACGGTCCGGCTCCCATCCCCGAAGAGGGCGCATGGGTACAGAGCAGGCAGATTACCGATATCTCCGGCTTTACCCACGGTGTAGGCTGGTGCGCGCCGCAGCAGGGCGCCTGCAAGCTGTCCCTGAACGTGAAAAAGGGCGTGATTGTGGAAGCGCTGGTGGAAACCCTGGGCTGCTCGGGCATGACCCATTCCGCAGCCATGGCCAGCGAGATTCTGCCCGGCAAAACGGTGCTTGAAGCCATGAACACCGACCTCGTTTGCGACGCGATCAACACCGCGATGCGCGAGCTCTTTTTGCAGATTGCTTATGGCCGTACGCAGAGCGCGTTCTCCGAAGGCGGTCTGGAAATCGGCGCAGGGCTTGAGGATCTTGGCAAAGGCCACCGCAGCCAGGTCGGCACGATGTACGGAACGCTTGCCAAAGGCCCCCGCTATCTGGAAATGGCCGAAGGCTATGTTATGGAGCTGGCCTTGGATGCTGATAAAGAGATCATCGGCTATAAATATGTGAACCTTGGCAAGATGATGGAAGCCATCCGCAAGGGCACCGATCCCAAGGAAGCCTTTGAAAAGAACGTCGGTACCTACGGGCGCTTTGACGAAGCGGTCGAGACCATCGACCCGCGCAAACAATAATTCCGAAAGAACGAGGTGAAAAGATATGGCTACATTTGAAGGATATGACAGAAGAATAGCGCAGATCGACAAAGTTCTTGCGGAATACGGCTTCAAAGATCTTGACTCGATGGCGGAATTTGTCAAAAGCAAAGGCGTCGACGTGCGCGGCATCGTCATGGGCGTACAGAAGATCGCGTTTGAAAACGCCGTTTGGGCGTATGTGCTCGGCGCTGCGATCGCGCTGAAAAAAGGCGTCAAGACCGCCGCGGACGCAGCCGAAGCCATCGGCGTCGGCCTGCAAACGTTCTGCATCCCCGGCTCTGTCGCCGACCAGCGCAAGGTTGGCCTTGGCCACGGCAACCTGGGCGCTATGCTGCTGCGTGAGGAAACCAATTGTTTCTGCTTCCTCGCCGGGCATGAAAGCTTTGCCGCCGCCGAGGGCGCGATCGGTATCGCCCGCACCGCCAACAAGGTGCGCAAAGAGCCCCTGCGCGTCATTTTAAACGGCCTGGGCAAGGACGCCGCCTATATCATCAGCCGCATCAACGGCTTTACCTATGTGAAGACCGAGATGGATTACGCCACCGGCACCGCCAAGATTGCCAAGGAAACCGCGTATTCCAAGGGCGAACGCGCCAAGGTGCGCTGCTATGGCTGCGACGACGTTGTGGAAGGCGTTTCCGTGATGATCCAGGAGAAGGTCGACGTCTCCATCACCGGCAACTCCACCAACCCCACGCGCTTCCAGCACCCCGTGGCCGGTACCTACAAAAAATGGTGCCTGGAGAACGGCAGGAAGTACTTCTCCGTCGCCAGCGGCGGCGGCACCGGCCGCACCCTGCACCCCGATAACATGGCAGCAGGCCCCGCCAGCTACGGCATGACGGATACACTCGGCCGTATGCACTCGGACGCACAGTTTGCCGGTTCCTCCTCCGTGCCAGCCCACGTGGAAATGATGGGCCTCATCGGCATGGGCAACAATCCCATGGTCGGCGCAACCGTTGCGGTGGCTGTGGCGATTGAGGAAGCGAGCAAATAAGCAATCTGGCCTATTCCATAACAGAGCCTTACAGCTGTAAGACTCTGTTTTTTGTCTATGTTATGCGAGAATATCTAAGAATACTTCATTGCGTATTTGGAATGACATGCTATATTGTATCCATATCGCAGTAGCTGCAAGGAATGACAGAAGGGCTGAATCAATGCTTCGATTATTTGAAACCACTCATGTACGCATGCAAACAGAGTTGAATGGCACCCAGTGGTTTTTCTCATCGCCAATAAAAACAATTCAAAACGTTTGTGTTCCGTCATGCTGGGAAACATATCCAGGTATGGAACGATATCGAGGGACTTGTACATATTGCACGACATTTATCGGCGGCGGCAACCTGCGGCTCATCTTCAAGGGCGTTTCCTTTCAAACCAATGTATATTTGGATAATCAACCACTTGGTTCGCACAGTAATGCCTATACACCTTTTGATTTTATTATTCTGAAAGCTTCACAGGGCGAGCATACACTCCGTGTTGATGTCAGTAACGAGTTTTCCGAAGAGTCGGCACTGCATATCCCAAACGATTATCGGTCTTGGGGTGGCATTACGCGCGGTGTAATGGTTGAAACGCTCGCAGATGCCTATATCAGGTCTGTGCAAGCTATTCCTTTTCAAAAGGATGGTATATGGCATGCTGCAATTTCAGCGGGTATTCAGAACTTATCCGACTCACAGCTAGACGCACAAGTTAGTGTATACCTGGCAGGTGAATGTATGAGACTTGAAATCGGTTTGCTTTCACCTCACGAACGCAAAGAAATACATATAACCATTGCTTGTCCGCAGGCACAAACATACGAACTGAGTTTACCGAAACTGTTTGAGCTTCGAGCAGTTTTGGAGAGTAATGGCGTTATTCTTGATGATCTCATCGACCGAATTGGCTTCCGTACCATTCAGGTATCTGGAAAGAGAATATTATACAATGATCGGCCAATATCAATTCGTGGATTCAACAGGCACGAATCTCACGGCTTATATGGCTGTGCACTCCCATTAAGCGCAATGGCAACAGACATGCAAATCATAAAAGATCTGAATGCAAATGCCATACGTACCAGCCACTACCCAAATGATGAGTTATTCTTGGATCTTTGCGATGAGCAGGGCATTTTGGTGTGGGAGGAAGCACATGCGCGCGGTCTAAATCTCAGCAGAATGCGGCACCCACTGTTTCAAAGCCAAAGCTTGGAAGGAATTCAGGCTATGATACAATCGCATATCAATCACCCGTCCATCTTCATTTGGGGCTGTTTGAACGAATGCCAGAGCAATTCCGACTTTGGAAAAGAATGCTATACAGAGCAGTTCAATGCGATGCGGCAACTTGATTCATCGCGTCCAATCACTTCGGCAAGTTGTTATCCTAGATCCGATGTTGTTGGATTGAGTCTTTCTGCGTTTCAGCCATCCGAGCCAGGAATACATGACGGAGATATCTGTTTGGGTTTACAGGACATTATCTCTTTCAATATGTATCCGCTATGGTACACAGATATAGATCCCACGTCTCAGATCATGCGTTTACGCGAGTGGATCAATACAACAGGAAACAACAACAAACCGTTGATTATCAGCGAGATCGGTGCTGGTGCGATTGCTGGATTTCATTCTGCAGCCCATGATAAGTGGAGCGAAGAACGGCAAGCCGATATTTTGGAGCAAGCGATTCGTGCAGTATTTGATGATCCGGAGATTTCCGGTGTGTTCATATGGCAGTTCTGTGATTGCTTGGTGGATGAAAACTGGGCACTGTCACGTCCCAAGACATTAAACAATAAGGGTGTCGTAGATGAATACCGCAGGCCAAAGATGAGTTATAATACAGTAAAGCGTTTATTTGGAGAGTATTCTTAATGATTTTAATCATGATTTCATGGTGAATCGTTGATTGTTCGCATTCCAAAAAAAGACCACCAGTTACAACTGGTGGTCTTTTTATCAGATACTATAATTCGGCTTTCTGTCCGCACTCCGGGCAGAACTTAGCGCCGGGTTCGAGCTTCGCGCCGCATTTGGCGCACGCCTTTTCCTGCGGGGTCTGCGAAGCGCCGCATTCCGGGCAGAATTTGCTTCCCTGCTGAATTTTCTTCCCGCAGTTGATGCAGGGGAACAGCGGAACCGCTTCCGGTACCGGCGGCTGGTTCATGGAATTCATGCTCTGGGCGAACATCTGCCCCATCGCTGCGCCCGCGCCCATGCCTACGCCCATGCCGGCCATACCGCCAGAGGGGTTGTTGGCGGCCTCGCGCATGGCTTCGGCCGCCTGGTACTGGGTGTATTTGTTCAGGTCGCCCGCAACGCCCATGGAGGTACGCTTATCGATGGCTTTCTCCACGTCTTCAGGCAGGCTGATGTTTTCGATGATGAAGTTAGTCAGCGTCAGGCCAAGCGTCTCCACCTGCGGATTAAGCGCCTTTTGCACAAACGCGCTAAGCTCCTGGTAGTTAGCCGCCATATCGAGCGCCGGTATCTTGCTTTCGGCAATCGCGTCGCTTAAGCCCGAAATCAACGTGCGCTTGATCTGACCCTCCACATCCTCCACGGTAAACATGCCGTTGGTGCCGAAGACCTCTTTGAGGAACACCTCGGGATCCTTGACGCGGAACGCGAACACGCCGAAGGCGCGGATGCGGATCATGCCGAATTCGGCGTCGCGCATCATCACCGGGTTGCTGGTCCCCCATTTGCGGTCAAGGAACTGCTTGGTGTTGATAAAGTACAGGTCCGATTTGAACGGTGAATTGAAGCCGAATTTCCAGGCCTTGAGCTTGGTCATGATCGGCATATTGTTTGTGGTCAGCTCATACCGGCCGGGCTCGAAGATATCGGCAAGCTGCCCTTCGTTGACAAACACGGCCAGCTGGCTTTCGCGCACGGTGAGCTGTGCGCCCATCATGATCTCCTTGCCGTCCATGTCGTAGCGGTATACCATTGTGTTCTGGGTCGAGTCTTTCCATTCGATAACGTCAATGAACTGGCTTGTTATGATCTTTTTGAAAAGTCCCATGCACGTATCCTCCTATTGTTCATCGCACCATGTGCAATTCGCGGCGAAATCCGTAAGACCATTTAACACCCTGAGCTCGGACAGGCTCATCGATAAACCGAGATAATGCTGAATCTGTTCGATCGTTTCTTCAATGTATTCGCGCGTTTTCGTATCCGGCGTGATGCCCGCAGGGCTGTCCGGCCTTGGGCAAAATACAATACGCACCTCTTCAGGCGATACGACCGCGATATGAATATTCATCTGGTGGTACTCGTCGCCAAAAAAATTCCGCAGCGCAGTTGCCAGCCGCTCGCTGCCGTAATGCCAGCGCTCGGTAATGAACATATCACCCTGCGGAATAGAGATCCGCGCGTAAATACAGGGCTTTTCAGGGTCATCGGAGCAGCGGTACAAGCGCTGCTGTTTGAGGATTTCCTGCTTTGTGGGCGCAAGCCGGGACAAAAGATACTTCATCCAGCGCTCGCGCGCGGCAGCAAAGTTGTTTTCCTCGTTATAGTCGTTGTCCGAATCATCGGTATGAATCTGGTTGAGCAGAATCTCCACTTCCCGGATAATGGAAAGCTGGGTTTCCGCATCGTCTGACAACATAAACAATGGGATATACGGCTTATGCTCGTTCGTCCACTGTTCCAGATCTTCGAATCCCTCGTCGATCCCCATCGCGTCGATGTGGTGCTTCTGCATAGCATCCAGCGCGTCGGCAAATGTTTTGCGAACTCTGGGCGGTTTGAACCCCATCGTTTCCCAGCCGTCAATCTCGCTGAATATCTTTTCTATCGCAGGTGACTTTGTAACAATCAAGAGTCTATACACGATGCCGACCTCCAATAGTTCAGAATATGGTACTATTATACCCAATTTTTGTGGATATTTCAATTGAAACGAAAAAACAAGCGCCGATCTGAAGCAGGATAAGCTCTGCGGCTTATATTTCTTTGCAAGATCGGATGGTTCTGTTATAATATCAGCATCATTACTTTGCCAAAGAAAGGGAACACACAATGAAGAATCCGACATTTGTTATAACCATGAAAAACGGCGATACGATGACCGGCGAACTGTATCCCGATATTGCCCCCCAGTCCGTGGGTAATTTTACCGAGCTTGCCAATAAGGGTTATTACGATGGTCTTACCTTCCACCGCTGCATCCCGGGATTCATGATTCAGGGCGGATGCCCACAGGGAACCGGCACCGGCGGCCCCGGCTATACCATCAAGGGTGAATTTTCTCAAAACGGCCACCCCAATACGCTCAAGCACACCAAGGGCGTACTCAGTATGGCGCGCAGCTCCATGCCCGACAGCGCTGGCTCCCAGTTTTTCATCATGACGAGCAATAGTCCGCATCTGGATGGTTCCTATGCGGCGTTCGGCAAGGTGCTTACAGGCATTGAGACAGCCGACAGCATCGTAGCATCTCCGACAGATTTCCGCGACAAGCCCCAAACTCCTCAGGTGATACAATCCATCCGCGTGGAGACCGACGGGGAGGCGTATCCGTTTACCAAACTCTAACCTACATAAGGAGCAGTACATGAAAATACAGCGTGAGTTTCGTGTGCTGGAATTTGACAAAATCAGAGAAATGCTTGCCGCCTATAGCGTCACGCCGCTTGGTGAAGCACTTTGCCTGCGCCTGACGCCGGAAGCTGATTTTGATCAGGTCCAGCATGCCTTAAGCGAAACGCAGGAGGCGGTCTCTCTGTCCGCCTATACAGGCGGAAACCCCATCCACTCGTTTGAGGACGTAAGCGACGAATTGACCCTTGCCCAAAAAGGCGCGATGCTTTCGCCCCGTTCACTTTTAAACGTTGCGGGCTGCATGGCGGCAGCCAGGGCGGCCAGGGCCATGCTACTTAAGGATGACACCCGTTCGCCCATCCTATCGGCGCTCGCCTCGCTGATCACCATAAATCAGGGGCTTGAGCAGGAGATCACCAACGCCATCATCGGCGATGAGGAGATTGCCGACCGCGCATCCGCGGAGCTTACACAGATTCGCAGAAAGATGCGCATATTGAGCGACCGCGTTCGCGATAAGCTCAACTCCATCATTCGCGGTTCCGGCTATTCCAAATTCCTGCAGGAATCGATCATTACCATGCGAAACGGCCGATACTGCGTACCGGTCAAAGCGGAATACCGTTCCAGCGTGCCCGGCCTGGTGCATGATCAGAGCTCGACGGGCGCAACGTTGTTCATCGAGCCCATGAGCGTCGTTGAGCTTGGGAACGATCTCAAGCAGCTGCAGGCGCAGGAGAAAAAAGAAATTGACCGTATCCTGCTGGCCTTGAGCAATCAGGTCGGCGCAGTCGCCGAACAGCTTACCGGCAATATCGACATACTTGCCAGGCTGGATTTTGCCTTTGCCAAGGCCGTGCTAGCCAAAAGCATGGATGCCGTCGAGCCCAAAATCAATATTGACGGCTACATTAACATCATCCGGGGCAGGCATCCGCTGCTGGATCCGCAAACCGTTGTGCCCTGCAACATCCATATCGGCAAGACGTTTACCACGCTGATTATCACCGGCCCCAACACCGGCGGTAAAACCGTAACGCTGAAAACCGTCGGTCTGTTCACGCTGATGATGCAGTCCGGTCTTCACGTACCCGCAGAGTTCGGCACAGAGCTTGCGGTGTTTGATCATGTATATGCCGATATCGGCGACGAGCAATCCATCGAACAGTCGCTTTCGACCTTCTCCGGTCATATGAAAAATATTGTAGAGATCCTCTCCAAGGTCGAACACAACGATCTGGCACTGTTTGATGAGCTTGGTGCAGGAACCGATCCCACCGAAGGCGCGGCGCTTGCACAGACCATTCTTCTTTACATGCTGGAGCGCTCTATCCGCACGCTTGCCACCACCCACTACAGCGAGCTGAAAGTATTTGCCATGACCACCCAGGGCGCAGAAAACGCGAGTGTTGAGTTCGATATTGAAACATTGCGCCCAACCTACCGCCTGTCCATCGGTATTCCAGGAAAGTCCAACGCGTTTGAGATCAGTGAAAAGCTCGGTTTGAGCCCGGAGCTGATTCAAAACGCGAAGGAGCTGCTATCCAAAAACGATATCCGCTTTGAGGATGTCATTGCCAATGCGGAATACCACCGCACCATTGCCGAAAAGGAACGTATCATCGCCGAAAGCACACGCCAGGAAACCATCCGCCTGCGCGACGAGGCGGAGAAGCTGCGCGATGAGGTTGAAAACAAGCGCTCGGAAAACATTCGCCGCGCCAAGGACGATGCCAAACGCATTTTGGAAAACGCCCGCCGCGAAGCCGAAACCGTGCTTGCCGACCTGAAAAAGATGCGGAAAAACGCATCTTCGCCGGACGCCGAAGCCATCGCCCTGCGCAAGCGCCTCAACGACGGTCTGGACAAGCTGAGTGAAGAACTGACTAAAAAGAGCGAATCACGGCATCAATCGCCAAAAACGGTGCGTGTCGGCGAGCATGTGGAGATCGTTCACCTGAACACCAAAGGCACCGTGCTGAGCCTTCCCAATGCCAAGGGCGAGGTGGAAATTCAGGCAGGCATCTTAAAGATCAAGGCGCATCTGAGTCAGCTGCGTGTGCTGGATCCCAAACCCGCTAAGAAATCAAACGTGAACGCAAAGACCGGCGCCATGACCCGCAGCGTCCCTCTGGAGCTTGACGTTCGTGGCCAGGCTGTGGACGAGGCTCTGCCGGAAATCGACCGTTATCTTGACGAAGCAATGCTCGCAGGCATGCACGAGGTAAACATTATCCATGGCAAGGGCACGGGTGTGCTGCGCGCAGGCGTACAGCGCCATTTGAAAATGCATATGAATGTAAAAAGTTATCGTCTTGGTGTCTACGGCGAAGGAGAAGACGGCGTGACTGTTGTAACCCTCAAGTAACATGGCAATGGTAAAGGAGCACCAACATGGATACACAATCCATTCTGCTGGTTGACGACGACCAGAACGTGAGCCACCTGATCCGCCTGTACCTGGAAAAGGAAGGCTATCAGGTTTACGAGGCATCGCGTGGCGACGAAGGCGTGGCGGCATTCAAGCAGTACTCCCCTTCCCTTGTGCTGCTGGATATCATGCTCCCCGGCATCGACGGGCTGGATGTGCTGCGCGAGATCCGCAAAACCAGCAAAACGCCCGTCATCATGCTGACCGCGAAGGACGAAACCTTCGATAAGGTTCTGGGGCTGGAACTTGGCGCGGACGACTATATAACAAAGCCTTTTAAAAACAAGGAGCTTGTCGCGCGTGTCAAGGCTGTGCTGCGCCGTACCCGCGGCAGCGAGGAAACCAAAGAGGAAACGGACATACTGCATTATCCAAAGCTCACCATCAGCCTGCAAAGCTATGAGGTGAATTTTGAGGATAAACCCGTGGAAATGCCGCCCAAGGAACTGGAACTGCTGCATTATCTGGCATCACACCCCAATATGGTGTTTACCCGCGAGCAGCTACTGCAGCGTGTATGGGGCTTTGATTTCTACGGCGACAGCCGCACGGTGGACGTCCATGTAAAACGCTTACGGGAGAAGCTAGTCGGCTGTGAGCAATATGGCTGGGAAATCCACACTGTTTGGCGCGTAGGGTATAAATTCGAAGTGAAACGGTAACGCCAGCTAAGAAAACGACGAAAGGACACGATACAATGACGAATGCCATGCTCCGGAAACAGGCTTGGAAAGCGTATTGCGAAAATCGTGGACAACTTTGGATTGTGTTCGCACTCACTACCGTACTCAACTTCGGATGGGGTGCCATACAGCGATTCTTACTGCCATCCAATGCGCTCGTATCACTCGTTGGCCATCTGTACGGCTTGGCAATTCTGCCGATTACTGTATTTGGGATGATTCATGTTCTACTGCGTCTGGTACAGGGAAAGAGCATCAAAGCGTCCATGATCTTTGACACGTTCAAGGCGCCGTTTCATTTGCTTAAGCTCTATGCCGCCGGTGTAGTGACTCTATTCCCCATCATACTGCTCGCGATTAGCAATCTGACCGGAATGCCGGCAATCACAACAGGGTTGGGGTTGATCGTCTATCTTGTCATCGCTCTATGTCTGATTTTCCTGTATATATGGTTTTCTTTGAGAATGTTTTTATTCACTTATCTGGTGGTTCTGGATCCGGAAGAAAGCTTAAGGGCGCAGATCAAGATATCTTTCCGGACAATGAAAAAGCGCTTGTGGCGATTGATCTGGTTTTCCATCACGATCACTTTCCCGCTGATTCTTCTACTTGTATTGATTATCAGCCTGACCATTCAGTATATGTATCAGCCAGATGTCTTGAATCGGTTATCGGATCTCTTCCTGATCGCAAACCCGGTTCTCACTATTTTTTACCTTCCGTATGTCTATCTGTCCTATACCGCTTATGCAACCAGTCTGTTGGAGCTAAAACGCTGATCTTGCGGAATTGTCTCCAAAGCTTCGCATATAGGCGGTATCGATCTTCAATTCATTCAAGGTGAGTCAAATGTTTAACGGGTTATTCTTCAAGTTATTCCTGGTTCTATTGGTCATCGTGCTGGTCGTTGTGCTGATCGGCGCGGGCTTTTCCGCATACACCATCCGCAACAACATGATCGAAAGCCGGATGGATCACCTGCTGTTGCAGGCGCGCGAGATCGCCCATTTGGTCAGTCAGGAAACTGACGCCAAGCTCAACCAGTATTTGGACGTTGAAACCTCCTTTGCACAGTATTTGCAATGGAAAGCTACACAAGTATATAAGGATTACGACGCGTACATCCTGATTGTTGACCGCAACGGCCGCAAGCTTGATAACCTCAACAAGGTTTTGATCAAAAATCCGAGCACCGTATCGGACCTGACCGTCAATGATATCCGTGACGCTTTCCGTGAGGTGTTATCCGGCAACGAGGTCATCACCAAGATTGTCAACGAAGCCGACGGCGCCGTATTCACCGTCGCCGTGCCGATGAAGGAAAACAAAAGCGTACTGGGCGCGGTGTTCATCCATACCGGGGCGCAGATCATTGAAACGGAATACCGGGACATTGTCATACAAATCGTCCTGGGTTTCCTCATCGCTGCAATTTTAGCGCTGGTGTTCGCAGTGTTTTTCACCCGCAGTATCGTAAAACCGCTGACGGCGATGACCAAAGCCGCCGAGACCATGAGCCAGGGTGATTTCTCCGTCCGTGCCGATGTTTCCGGCTTTGACGAGGTGGATAACCTTGCCCGATCCTTTAACCTAATGGCCAGCAAGCTGAACATGATCGAAGCCAACCGCAGAGAGTTCGTCGGCAACGTCAGCCACGAACTGCGCTCCCCCATCACCAACATCCACGGCTATGTGGATGGCATGCTTGACGGCACCATCCCCGTGGCTGAGTATCCCAAGTATCTGCACATCGTTTCCGATGAAACCACGCGCATGAAACGGCTGATCGCCGACCTGCTGGAGCTCAGCCGCATGGAAGACGGTGTTGCGACGCTGGATCAAAGGGAATACGACATTCACGAATCCATCCGCCGGGTGCTGATCGGGCAGATGAACGCTATCGAGAAAAAACATATAACCCTCAACCTCGACTTTTCGGACGAGCCCTGCTATGTGTATGCCGATCAGGCGAGAATTGAGCAGGTCATCTTCAACATTACCGACAACGCAATCAAGTTTTTGCACTATGGTGGAAACTTGACAATTCGTACGGCTATAGTGCATGATATAGTGACGGTTACGGTCAGCAACGACGGTGCTTCCATCCTGCCGGAAGACCAGCCGTATGTGTTTGAGCGCTTCTACAAATCCGATAAAGCGCACACCATCGGCAAGGATTCGGGCACAGGGCTTGGGTTGAGTATTTGTAAGCGCATTATTGAAATGCACGGGCAAACCATTCGCCTGATCCCCACGCAAAAAGGCGCGACGTTTGAGTTTACACTGCGCAAGGCAGCCGCTGCCAAGAAACTGAACAACCGAAACGCTGAGTAAAACCTGAAGGGAGAGATCCAGATATGGAACGGCATATCTTTTTAGTGGGTATGCCCGGAAGCGGGAAAAGCGCGTTGGGGCGCCGCGTTGCGCTTGAACTGCAAATGCCGTATCTGGACACCGACGCCTATCTTTCTGAAATCACGGGTATGAACACAGCGCAGATCTATGAAGCCTTCGGCGAGAACGCGTTTCGCGACGGTGAAACCAATCTGCTCCGCACGTTGATCAACGCAACGCCGGGTATCATCTCCACGGGCGGCGGTACAGCGCTTCGGGAAGAAAACCGCAGGATTATGCGGGCGCAGGGGTACATCGTGCTCATTGACCGCCCCATCGACGATATTCTCATGGATATCCGCGCAGAAAAACGCCCGTTGCTCGCCCAGAAAGGGCGGGAAGAGATTGAACGTATTTACAGCGAGCGTATGCCTATCTATAAGGAAATTGCCGACATTGTGCTGGACAATGGAAACGGCTTCCATAACGGCCTCACGGCGCTTTCCGGTATCGCAAGACGGCTGCGCACCTGATCTGATCAATATCCCCGGCATTCATATGCCGGGGCTTTCTCATACCCAAACAAAGGAGAATGCTTTATGCTTCATTTCACGGTAACTGAACCAATGGCCGATGTCTTTCATATTCAGGATGCCGGACAGGTATGCTTTACTCTGATACGCGGTGCGCAGGATACGCTGCTTTGGGATACCGGGATGGGGTTTTACGACGTTGCAGCCTGTATTGCGCCGTATATACGCGGAAAGCTTCATGTTGTGCTGTCGCATGCGCATTACGACCATGCCTGCGGGCAGCATTACTTTGCGCAGTCGCTGGTGCATCCGGTTGATCTGAAACGCTGCCGGAAAACCGTCAGCAGGGAGAGCCGCGCCTCGATTCTCAAGCGCATGAGCGCGCGCGGCATTCTGGAGGATGGCTACGATACCGAACAGTTTCTAAGCGGAACGCCCGAAACCGTTCAGGCACTGGAATCAATGTCGCTGGATCTAGGTGGTCTTGAAGTGCAATTCATTCCAGCTCCCGGTCATACCGCCGGATCCATCGTTGCCTATATCGAAAGCAAGAAGCTTCTTTTAACCGGCGATACCTGGAACCCGCATACGTGGCTGTTCTTCCCGGAGAGTCAGTCTCTAAAGGTGTATACCAAAACAGCGCAGTCTCTTCGCGATCTTCCTGCGAAGCATGTGCTGCGTTCACACGACCTTTCCATGGTTTCCATGGATCAACTCCAACGATACATCGATGGGCTGGCGGCGGATACATTTGCCAGCGCTCAACCGTGCCCCGTTCCACCGTATACGGATATACATACATTCTGCTGTTACCCGGAACCGGAAAGCAAGCTGGTTTTCAACGGAGACAAACGGAACTGATACTCATACGAAAACACAAACCCGTGAAGCTTGCTTCACGGGTTTGTTAATGTGTATCGTAAATTCATCCTTCTGACGGCATTGGCGTACCGTCGGGAACAGGCGTCGGTTCAGCAGACGGTACCGGAGTTGCCACAGGGGCGGGTGATGGTGTTGCTGTATGCACCGGGGTCGGCGCCGGGGTATCTGTCAGTACCGGAGTTGGCACCGCTGTCGGCGCTGGCGTTGGTGTAGCCGTCGGTGGCGCTGATGGTACTGGCGTTGGCGAAGGCGTAATCGTCGGTGACAGTGAAAGGGTCGGCGTAGCAAGCATGATCGTTATTCCCGGCGTCGGCGTGGCTGTCGGCGTCGGAGCTAGAGAGGGTGTCAATACAGGCGTTTCCGTTACCACTGGCACTGTGGTTGGCGTTGGAGTTGCGACAGGCATCGGTGTCATGGCCACGGTGGGCGTTGCGGTCGGTTCCACCGTAGGCGTGGGCGTCGGAGTAGGCGAAGGAATAGGCGTCGCCGTGGGCTCTGGCTGGCTTGGCAGCACCAGCGTAATTTTCGCTGTAATGGTGTACTTCTCCGTGTAGTACCACGGATCATAATCCACTGTTACGCCAAGGTTGGTATAGGAATCCTTCATGGTCAAAACCATTGTATTTCCGTTGGGGTCATAGCTTGGCACACCCCAGGAACCGCCATAGAAGTAGAGGCTAACATTGTCACTGCTTGCGCCTGCAGGCAGCGAAATATTCTGCAGCTGTGCCTGTCCTGTTCCCCCGCTCGAGGTTCCACTGTCAGCAATACTCACGGAACCGTCATAGGTATTCTTGGCGTATAGACGCAGTCTTAAATCGGTAAACCAGGTAGGATGCGCTTCCAGGTATTCCTTCGTGTAGGCTTCAGGCAGTGTAAATACCAGAGAAAAATCCAGCTTGTGATTGGCCTTATCGACCTTCATGGTTCCACTGGTGAAATCACCTGAATATGCGCTGTTCCAGTTCACACTGAGAAGCTTGAACGTATTCTCAAACTCCAGACCGTTGCCGGGTACAGCTGTAGGTGCTGGTGTTGCGGTTGGAGCAGGCGTAGGTGTAGGTGTAGGTGTAGGCGTAGGTGTTGGTGTAGGTGTAGGCGTAGGTGTTGGCGTGGGCGTAGGTGTAGGCGTAGGTGTTGGCGTCGGTGCTGGTGTTGGCGAAGGCGTTGGCGTTGCGGAATCAAGCGTATCCATCGACATCATGCTGAAACTCATCATCGACATCATCTCAGGTTCTGGCGAAGGTGTTTCCCCGATCACGTCGCCGACATTCACGATCTCGACATTATCGTTTTTGCCTGGCAACACGAGTGTAATATCAGCGTCAACATAATACTTCTCGGTAATATACCAGGGCGAGTAGTTAACATTTCTGCCAATCGTCGTGTACGAAGTTTTCAGGCTGACCGTATAACTGCTCCCATTCCGATTATAACTTGGCACACTCCAGGTCGCGCCATAGAAATAGATATTGATGTTCCCGCTGGCACCCGGTGCAAGCGAAGCGTTTTGCAGCTGTGCCTGTCCGGTTCCTGAACTCGTTGTGCCATTCCCTCCGGTGCTGATTGCCTCACTGTAATGGTTGGTTCCGTAAACACTGAGCGTAAACCCATAGAACCACCCCGGATTATTACGTAGGGTATTCCTGCTGTAGTTTTCCGGGAGCGTGAAGGTCAGGTTGAAATGTAACCTGTGATTTATGTTGTCAACTGACAATGATCCGCCGCTGAAATACCCGCCGTAAGCGTTGTTCCAGCTGGCGCTGACAAGGCTGAAACTGCTGTCAAATGTTAAGCCGTTGCCAACGGGTGTTGGGGTCGGTGTGGGTGTAGGTGTCGGCGTGGGCGTAGGAGTCGGTGTGGGCGTAGGAGTCGGCGTCGGCGTGGGAACAGAGCTGAGATCCGGAATCACGCCCGCCGTTGTGCTGCGGGTGATAAAGTAACCGGCATAGGCATTGGCCGCAAGCAGCAATACAAGGCCTATCGCCATCAATGAGGCGATACGCTTTCCCCTGCTGCTTTTACGTCCGTGTGCGTTCATGTCGTGCTCCTTAAAACAACTTACTCGTCTTCCGCTTGTGCTGTGACACGGATTGAAATTGGAAACTGCCGCCCGCTTGCCGCGATTGCGGTCTGCACGGCGCTGTCCCCGGTATCGGTCCAGCAGGCTGTCAGGCGATATTCGTTTGTTTTGCTGACATTGGCCGTAAAGTGCAACCCGCTCACGGATAGCTCACCGGATGATACCGTTGCAATTGGCGATCCGTTCTCGGTACCCAGATTATACAGATAGAATGTCAACCCGTTCATTGCCGATATCGCGCTTGCCATACCGGACGACGAGATGTTTACCGACATGTTATAGTCGCTTATGCTTCCGCTTTGCGCATTGGTTAGGGTAAAACGGTACAGCTCCTGCTCGCTTTGGCCGGGCGAAAGGCGCAGGCCGCTAAGACCAAATTCATAACTGGTTTGCCTTTCCGCTCCCGTAAAAAGGAAGATGCGCGTGTAAAGCTGACCGCGCAGCGTTTGGGTCTGGGTATAAATCGCCATAGAGCCTGAGCTCATCGCTACGATCAGCAATGCCAACAGAATAATGGGTAACAGGGTTCTCATTCGCTTCACAGGGCATCCTCCCTTCTGGAATTTGCTTTAATATCGCTTACTGATACCCGGACACACTGATCTTTATATCCGAAACGGCAAAATCATTTTCCCGTATCTCACCGAGATACTCAAGATCCGAGTCAAGCCATGTCAGCTTCAAGGTATAGACGTCGTTTGTCTGGGCACCGCCCGGCAAGGTCTTGCCAGAGGAGGCCAGGGTACCTGAACCGGTATCGGATGTGATCAATGCACCGTCGTAGTAAAGCTCCGCTTTGATTACGCCCGTGCCGGCAAGCTGACCCGGGTATTCGATCTCGATGGATACGCGCAGATCCACTTGTGATGTACCTTCTTCATTATAGTTTCGAACATGAAATACATAATCCACACTTTCACCGGGAGCCATGCTTTTGGTATCCCCGGTGCTATCGATTTCAAATGCGAAGTATTTCGGGCCGACCCATCCCTCATCAAACAGATTCACCTGTTTGATATAAGCGCTCAGTGTGACACCCAGCATGGATAGCGCGATAACCGCCAATATGCTCAATATAGCGACAAGGGGTCTGAATTTCTTATTCCGCGGAAGAGACATGCTGCACCCCCTTGACATAAATCGTCAGTGGCAAAACGATGGAGCTATTACCCGGAATGGTGCCGGAGCCCTGTGCATCGTTCCAATAGAACGTTATCGAAAAACTGACTTCCTTTGCCTGTGAGGCATGGAACAGTAAAATGCCTTCGTAATTCAGCTGACCGGATGCGTTGGCCACAGCAACCTGCTGGTTGCCCGCGCCCGCGTCCATCAGCAACTTGATTTCAATATCCGGCAAGGCTGTATGGATTTCTGAAAAATCCGCATTGATCATCAGATCCATGTCCACCTCGGACACATTCCCGTCTGCGTTTTGATTGCTTACTACGAACTGGTAGCTGACCAGCTCCCCTGGGCCGATTTTCAGGTCGAACTCATCCTGATTGCCCTGGTTGACGCCCAGCGCGAATCGCTTGGCGGAGATTTTCACCGGCGCGAGGTCGATACGGCTTGTATAGACTGCCAGCGTCCCGGCGGTCAGAGAGGTAAACAGCATGAGCATCAAAATCAATACACGAACTGATTTGCGCATGCCGGCACACTCCCTTCCTTGATGACTGCTTTATTCTTGTGATATACAGGTACTCATATTTGTTTGGACTAAGAATTGAGAGGGAAGCGCCGTGCAGGGATGCCTCCTTGCACGGCGCAACCTCACAGTGAGTTGCCGGTGTTGTCGTCAACCTTCAGATTAAGACGCGGGTACCACCTGGGTCGCAACAACGGTCAAGGTGAGGCCTGTGTCCAGATTCACCTTTTTGTTGCCAGCATCCGTCTGTGCTCTATGTCCGTCAGCGTCATTAGCATCTACCCAAGTGAGAACGACTTTGTAGTCGTTGTCAAAGAGTTTGCCTGCAACGGACTGTGCCGAGTACGTGATCTTCCCATCCGTGTACTCTCCCACTTTTTCCTCACCATAGTACAACTCGGCCTTTAGCCCGGGCATGTCAGTAAAGGCCTTTGCATAGTTGATGGTGACATCGAACTTCAGCGGGACTTCAGCAATCGCCTCGCTATTCTCGTCCACGTTCGCAATGGAGAATTCATACACCATTGATTCCGTCGGCGCGAGATTGATCGACGTGCTGCCACCGGCAATTTTTCCTGCTGCACTGAACGCGAACCGTTTGGCTTCGACCCTTTCGGTGTCGACAACGGTCCTGGTGTACACAGCTAGAGTGCCGGCGGTTAGGGAGGTAAGGATGGCGAGAGCAAGGACCACCAGTAACAGTTTCTTCTTCATGGAATCTACGCTCCTCTTGTCTTTAGACTCTTGGTACTCCGTGCTTTGATGGCATCGCCGCACCTATGGACTGATCAAGTCCCGGTACCTTGTTGAGTCTTTACAGGGATTATATATCATAATAATTAATTTGTAAACACTTTTGTAACATATTATTTGCTTATATTTTCTATTTATCGATAATATATAATTATGAACAAGATAGTGAAACTTTTCTTGTTCATAATTTACATCTATGAGTCATTGTGTGAGTCAAAGAGACGCTATTTTGAAATATATTCGTAACTTTCGGTCATATAACGGGCCGAAACGCACTTACGTTTTTTCTTTGGTAATAGTTTTGAAGAAATTCACGATGGGTTCGTAGAAGAAAATCAGGAATGTCGGTATCAATAAAAGGATCAACCGACCGAGTATCGTATTGGCAAACAGAACGATTGCGCCAAACCAGCGGTTGTTACCGGTATGCACGCCGTAAACTTGATCTCGTTCCACTGTTTGCGCCGCCATGCCGCGGTAACGCTCATCGGCGTAATATACAATGTCGGTGAGCAGTTCACCCGTAGGCTCCTCGGTTGTCTCGTCAACGGCAAACCCTGTGATCTCCCCTACGCTGACGCTCTGGGTCGCATCCTTATACAGAATGATATCACCGATTTCCAGATGTTCCTGGTAATCAATTTTCCGGAAAAACGCTACATCGTTGTACATAATATCTGGTTCCATGGTATGCGACTGGAAAACATACGGAATGATACCGGAGATACTGGTTTCCTTATCCGGCGACGCATACCCGAAGGCGAGCACAACCAGGTTGACCAAAACCATACCGGCAATCGCGATAATCACCAGCGTACCAGTAATCAGGCTTGGCAGGTTCCAGCGCCTGAGGGTTCCTCCAGGCGAGGTCTGTGCTTCCAGAACCCGCTCGCTTTTCCGTTTGCGGCTTGTGACAACGCCGACCACCACCGTGCCCTCCGGCTTTTGTTTCAGCAGCGGCAGCGTGCGAAGCAGCGGCGCATTATACGTTCTGGCCAGATGAATTCCCTTCACCAGGCACAGCACAACGCATATAACGATAACCACACCGACTACGATCATGTAAATCGTCTGTGTCGTATCAAACATGTTTGACAGGTCGTTCATCCTTGTCCGATCGGACAGCACAGCGAAATACTGGCTGATCAGCTTAAAGCCAATCACGCAAAGCGCAATAATACCGACCATATACCGCGCATTGTACATATCCCGGATAAAAAGCGACATGGTCAGCGACAGCATCGCCAGAAGCACGACGTCCAGCATTCCCATAAAATACATGGTAAACAAATAGCCTGTAACCAGCGGGAACTTCAGGAAAGAACTTAGAAACAGTGTCGCCAAATAACCAACCGTGTATATGCCGAGCTGCGCCAGAATGCGCGCAACGATTTTTGACGTAATCAGCAGCGTCGGGCTGTACCAAAGCTGCACCAGAGCGTACCACCTGTTTTCGCGTACCTCCTGCAGGGTCATATATTCATAATTGACAATATACAGCCAGACGTTGAACAACAGCGAAACGAAAAGATAGATATACAGCGTCGAAAAGAAGCTGGGCAGCAACAGATACGGCGCCGCGGTGCTGATCACACTATCCTTGAGGGTCAGGAAACTGAAATACAACGCGAACGTCAAAAGTCCCAGAAACACGCCAAGCGACACCTGCCGCCGGTACGAAAAGCTCTGCTGCGTATAGGAGTTTCTAAACTCCTTGCGGATAAAACTCGTATTATATAACATGTCCGGCCAGCACCTCCCGATAGGCGTTCTCCAGCGTCGGCTTGCTTGTCTGAATGGTGTCCAGCGTTACACCCGCATCCAGCAGAATGTGCATCAGCTTGGTCTGCGATATCGCTTCGCCGTTGCGAACATAGATATGAACCTCGTTATCAAACCGATAGGTCTGCAAATTGGGCGAGGCTATATGTATCGCCTCCTCGAGCTTCACAGGCGTTTCGCTGGTCAGTATGAAGGCCCGCTGGTCCAGGGTTTTGAGCATTACGTCAACCCTGCCGCTTTTTCTGAACTCGCCGCCCACCATAAACGCGGCATGGGTGCAGGCCGTTTGAATGAAGCCGCAGTCTCTGGCACCGATCAGCACAGCGCCGCCGCGCTTTTTGATCAGCTCGACAACGTATCGTATCCCCTGAGCGAGCTGCGGCGGGAAGCTGAGCTCCGCGACGGAAAACACAACGAGGAGCGCTTTGGACATGGCGGCCGAGAGCAGGCAGATTGCCGCGCGTTCGGCCATTGTTAATTGCTTCATCGGCACAAGCGTCAGGTAATACAAACCGGAATCCAAAAGCGCTTGCAGGATGGTTGCCTGCCGCTTGCGATCCGGTATCCCGCGGTGCGCGGTCACATACATCAGGTACTCCAGCGTGTTCAGGTTTCCGGGCACCGTATCGCCGCCATAGATGAAAAACACATGCGGAAGGATACGGCGCTTGCGCCGCATCATGCCCTGTTCCGCGAGCGAGCACCGGCCGCTTGCATATGGGCGCACATTGGCAATGATCTGCAAAAGCAGTTCCAGCTCAAACGGCTCATTGTCTACAATCCCCCAGCATTCGCCAATGCGGATGTCAAAGCTTATCCCGCGAAGAACAGGCTCTTCTCGCTCGTCAGGATAGCGGTACATTTCGCCGGATGTCACATCCGTTGCCTGCACGATGAACTGCTCCGGCTGAGGCTGTTTGTAATTTGGTTTGGCTGTTTTTAATATCATGATCTTCCCCTATTTGCCAAACAGGCTGGAAAGCGAGAAGTGCCACACTACAATGCCGCGCACATCTTCACGCTCCACAAGCCAGGGGTCTTTGGAGTTGTCAGGATTGTCACCCTTGGTTTGGTAACGCAGGATGCCGTCCTCTCCCGGAACCAGCTCGATTATACGATGCGTAACGGCAGCGGTTTCATGGGAATAGGTCACCACATCGCCAACCTTCAGCTCGTCGTTTGGTCTGAGCTGCCGTACCAGAATATTGGTGCCGATCGGCAGCGTCGGAAGCATACTTCCGGTCTCTACCACGTAAAGCTGGTAGCCGAACAGGCTTGGGATTTCGTCATGCAGTTTTTGATACCAGACCTTGCCAAGCATCGTAAGCATTGCGGCGATGATCAGAAAATAAAGAAAGCGTCTGATATACTTCATCCATTTTGCGGAGCCCTTTACAGCTTTATCCGCGTCCTTATTATCCTTGCCTTCCAGCGTCTCCCTGAGCAGCGCTTCAGCCTCTTCCCTGGACGTATAGAAGTCTTTACCAGTCTGCATTCACATATCCCTCATTACGGTTTTTATTATTGTATCATGGGACGTGGTTGAACACAAGATATATGTACCTGCAGTCGTTGCGTATCACTATTTTGTTGCGTGATTTCAGTCTATTTCAAATCGCACTTCATCAATGGCTGGGAGCTGTTCGACATGACAGAAATTGATCCCCTGCTATCAAATCAAGCAGAGGGTCTCCTGACAGTGTTTTTTCACCGTGAATTTGCTATTTCGAATTGATAGGCCCAAACATGGGTTCGGGGCAGCTGGCCGATGCCAACTGCCCCGTTGATTCGACTGTCCTATCCTATTGATTAATAGGGAGCGTAGACGATTTCGCCGGTGGTAAGGTCACGGGAGTAGTTCTTCACATAATCCCAGAGCATGAATGCGTATTCGGGATACAGGCAGTGAACCATACCGTTGACGTACACATAGGCTACGCGCGGTTCGCCATCGCTATTGCAAAGGTAGGTCGTCTTTTTCTCGAACTCGCCGTTGACTGTATCCACAACAGAGTAGTCACCGCCGAAGCCGACATGGGGATAGGTCTCAAAGTCGAAAGCGCCAACTTCGATGCCATTGCTCTTGGCATAGGTGCTGATCATCAGCTGCGTTCCCTCGTTGAGATTGCCTTCCAGGGCATCCTGACGGCGCCCTGCCGGGTCAAAGGACGAAAGCGACATGATGATGGGCAGCTCCGTGCTGTAGAAATTCTCTTCCTGCTCTGCGGGGATCACGGTGTTGGAGCCAGCGAAGGGAGCAATTGCCGCAAACAGCTTCGGGTTATAATAGCCAACCGTATAGGTTGCGCCGCCACCCATGGAGTAGCCGGTTGCATAAACGCGGGAAGCATCCAGCGCCGGGTATTTTGCAAGCATATACTCTGCAACCGCAGTCAGGGCCTGTCCGCGGATCGCGCCGACCGTAGAATGGTCAGGTGCCACCACGGCAACACGCTCTTTGCCTGCCAGCTCGACCAGGCCAAACTCTTCGGCAAACACACGGGCATCGTCGCCGCCGCCGTGGTTTGCGAGAATCAGAGGAATGGAGCCAGCGGGGGCTGTATTGTCGAGAACCTCTTCCGGCAGATATTCGTACCAAACGTCGATATACTCACCTGCGGGAGTTCCGGGCGCGCCGCCCCTGCCAGCTACTTCTTCTGTGGTTTTGATATCCTTAAAGGTATCATCACCCTGATGGCTGATCAGAACGATGCCATCGGAGGTCCTGCCGTTGATCAGGATGTTGCGGTCGCATAAGGAGTAGGGCGCTTCGTCGAAGGTATAGCCGCTGTAAAGTCCGCCGCCGCTATTCATTGCCTCAGGGATGACCGGCACACGCATGGCCTTGACAAACAAGCCGTAGTACGCCGTATTGATTTCCTTGGCCACATCCACGGAGGCCATGGATGCCGTAATCACCTTACGAAGCGGCCAGGCCTGGTTATAATACGTCACCACGCCGTTGCTTTCGGTTTTGCTGGCGTCAACAGCGTTGATCGCCTTGTACTTCTCAACAACATCAGCCTGGGCATTGATCAGGGAAATCGGCACATAAACTGCAGGTTTGCGGGCTTCCTGCATATCGCCGCCAATCAACAGCACGCCGGCAAGTCTTCCGACAAAATCAATCTCCGGGGCAATGTAGTTATTGAAGAATGTTGCGCCGCCTTCGATACCGACGAAATACTCGTTACCATAGCCGCCGAAATATTCTGCGTCAGAATAGTAGACTGCGTTTCCGTCTGCGTCCATACCACCTGCTTTTTGAGAAAGCATAGCGGTTTGCAAAGCGTAGTACGAAAGCACGTCTGCCTGACCGAAGGTATCGCCGACAGGCGTAACAAGCACGACGCTGCCGATGGCTTCATCAATGATGTCAATCAGCCCGGCATCCTTCAGATAGGCAAGCGCAGCATCCTTGGTTTCAAAGCGCTGTTCCGCATACACAAAGATGTTGGTGTTCAAGCGGGCCGCCGCGCGGCCGGCATACTGGTTGGCAGAACGGTATACGAATGTTGTGCCTTCAGGATAACCATCCAGCGCCGGATGACCCACAAACGTTTTGTATTCATTTTCAACGATACCCTGCACAACGGCAGGCGAGCTCGCGTGAGCTTCTTGCAGTGTTTCAAAGGTTGCTTCATTCCCGAGTTCCCCGGTAAAGTTGAGTGCAAATGCACCGCTGATAGAACTCATCATCAGCGCAAGCACGGCAAGACACGAAATCAGTTTTTTCATAAGGTTCTCCTTTCAGATTCAAAGGGTTGTTTGACTTTGTTTTGCTTGTGTAGACAGTGGTTTCGTTTGATTTAAACATCCAAGGAAGATTGGTCTTCTTTCAACAGGTGAAACCAATCACCATCTAAGGTCGGGGCGGATATTCCTCTCGAAGCAGTCTCCTTTCTATCATTGTCAAACGAGGCTCTGGTCCATTGGGTATAGGCAACAGTATTGCGAACAATTGGCAAGTAAATACTGATTTGCACAGAATCCATGGAATTGTGCTATGCTTACAGCATCGCTGACAGCCCAAACACAAGACAGATACCCTTTCGAGTTTGCCAAGCGCAAACTTTATGTAAATTATAAGCCTTCAACCAATCATAAAAAATGAATAGGATTACGGTATAAAGCTGAATATTTCCGAACATGATACCCGTTCCATTCTCACATTTTCACTGGAATTCTCGAATCGGAACACTTTGCAACTCACACGGAATATTTCATCCATTCTAATGTATATGTCACAGGGCAGAGAATGATATGTCATTTAATATTTGCTGGAGGCACGGCAAACCAAGGATTTCCACTATGGTTGCAGAATATTCATATGCGTTTCGAAATAAAAAAGAAACCCTTGCTATGTAAGGGTTTCATTGGTGGGATTAAATGGGCTCGAACCATCGACCTCCACGATGTCAACGTGGCACTCTAACCAGCTGAGCTATAATCCCATGCCGTTTTTACAGCCAAGATATCGTAGCATAGATTCTGCCATTTTGCAAGATAGAAAAATGAACTTTCAAAAGAGAATCCCGTCAAATAAATACCTGATACATTGATATTCCGGTTCGTTTCGGATTATAATGGTGCTGCTGTAAATAGAAACGATCAGGATGGTGTTGCGGGTGAACAGAAAGCAAGATACGCAATACAATGCGTCATCCGTTTCTATGCACCCCGACTGTACTCCTGAAGAATCCCATTCATACCGTATGCAGGGCTACCATCCTCATCAGTCCTTCCCTGAGACGAAGAAAAAACCGCGATACAAGCCCATGGTGGTCGTGCTGTTCATCGTTCTTTCTGTAATATTCGTTTATGCGTCTACGCAGCTGGTACTATACTTCGTGCATAGCCGTCAAGCCAGGCAGGAAGAGCAAATGGTACAAACGATGATCGCGCAAAGCGAAGGAATCACAGAGGAGCCAGCCCCCGCGCCCACACCGGAACCCAGCGCTGTACTCCAGGCGGTCGCAGCGCCGGAGCCAACCGTTTCCTACAGGGCTCCGGCACAGGGCTCCAAGCCCGAAGCGCTCATTCAGTTCTCCAAAGCGCTCGCCATCAACCCCGATACGATCGGCCAGCTGCAAATGGGCGAATCCATCAAAGCGTATGTGGTTCAGCGAGACAACATTTACTATCTGCGGCATTCCTTCACCGACGAGTACAGTTTCTCCGGCGCGATCTTTCTGGACGTAACCTGTTCCATCTATCCGCAAAGCCGCAATATGATTCTCCACGGCCACAACATGCAGGACGGAACGGCGTTTGGAAAGCTATCACGCTTTGATGATTTGAACTATTTGAACAGATACCCTTTCATTGAGTTCTCCACACTGTATGAAAACGCTCGTTATATCCCCTTTGCCGCCGTGTACTACTCCATCGATCCCAAATCTGATCGCTTTCTGGACCTGTATCGCATCAATACCATGTCAACAGAGGAATTTCTGACATTCGTAGCCAAGCTGCAAAAAATGTCGGAGTACCTCGTTCCGGTCTATGTTGCAGGGACCGATCAAATCCTGACCGTCACCACCTGTGCGACCCGTGACGATAACGTTCGGTTCGCAGTGTTCGCAGTCAAACGCAATGGTATATAGGAGGTCACCCAGTGTCATATCTTGTTCATCCATGGAAGCTGATTCAAGAAGGTCTTAACCTTGATGCCGTGCGGCTATCGGAAAGCCTGATGTCGATTGGCAACGGCTATATGGGTATGCGTGGTAATTTTGAAGAAGACTTTTCCGGCAACGCACATGTGGGAACCTATATCGGCGGCATATGGTTCCCCGATAAGACGCGCGTCGGTTGGTGGAAGAACGGCTATCCGCAGTATTTCGGCAAGACCATTAACGCCGTACGGATGAACGGCATCCGCGTGGTGATCGACGGCGAGCCTGTTGACCTTGCCAAAATGACAAGTGAGAACTATACCTGCGAGCTGGATATGCAGACCGGCGTCATCCGCAGGCGCTTCACCATTACGACAAAAAAGGGAAAAGCGAAGATCAGCGTACAGCGGTTTCTGTCTGCCGCGCAAAAGGAACTGATGGCGATCTCCTATGCCGTAACCCCCGACCACGAGGCGGTTATCGAGATGGTGCCCTATCTGGACGGGCACGTGCGCAACCTGGACAGCAATTACGATGAAACCTTCTGGGACATGCTGCAGGAGGAAGAAACCGAAAACGCGCTGGGCTTGTTGACCAGAACCAAGGAAAATCCTTTCGGCACTCCCCGCTTTACCGTTGCCACGGCGATGAGCCTTTGGGCGGATGAACTGGATTTGAGTGAAAAAACGCTCAACGAAGGCTATGTGGAGGCCCGCTATCGCGGTACCATAGCGGCGGGCCAAACGGCGTCGATCGAGAAGTATGTTCTCTGCTTCACCGACCGGGATCAGGACGTGAAGCTCTTGATGACCTTGGCGCTGAAAGCCGCCGCCAGAGCGCGGGAAACCGGTTTCCATAGCCTGCTCGACGCGCATCAAGGCGTATGGAAAACGCGCTGGGCAGCCAGCGATGTGGAGATCACAGGCGACGACAAAGCCCAGCAGGGTATCCGGTATAACCTGTTCCAACTGCTGGGCACCTATACAGGCGAGGATGCGCGCCTCAACATCGGCCCCAAGGGCTTTTCCGGTGAAAAATATGGCGGCGGCACCTACTGGGATACCGAGGGTTACTGCTTTGCGATGTATATGGCAATCGCGGGCGAACACGTTGCCAAACAGCTACTGCTCTACAGGCATATGCAGCTGGACGGCGCATACCACAACGCGCGCATGCAAGGGCTTCCCGGCGCGCTCTTCCCCATGGTCACCTTTACCGGTGTGGAGTGCCACAATGAGTGGGAAATCACCTTTGAGGAAATCCACCGCAATGCCGCCATCGCCCACGCGATTTTTCAGTATGTCACCTACACGGGCGACGAGAGCTATGCCCTGCAAGAAGGGCTGGACGTACTGTACGGTATCGCGACATTCTACGCAGGCCGCACGCACTTCAACAAGCGCTTGGGACGCTATATGATCCACGGCGTGACCGGCCCCAACGAGTATGAAAACAACGTCAACAACAACTGGTACACCAACCGCATGGCGGCCTGGAGTATTGCGTATTTTTGCGATATGTATAACAAGGCCGACGCCGCCCGCAGGAGCGCTTTAGACGTTTCGGCTGATGAAGTACAGCACATGCGCGAGATTTCGGAGATGATGTATTACCCGGAGGATATTCAAAGGGGTATCTTTATTCAGCACGACACCTTTATGGATAAAGATCTGATGCCCGCCTCGGCGTTGCCTAAAGAGGATCGTCCCATCAATAAGCACTGGTCATGGGATCGTATTCTGCGCTCCTGCTTCATCAAACAGGCGGACGTATTGCAGGGCCTGTATTTCCTCAATCACCTCTACGATCAGGAGACGATCAGGCGCAATTTCGATTTCTATGAGCCTATGACCGTACACGAATCCAGCCTATCCCCGTGCGTACATTCCATTTTGGCTGCAGAGCTGCAATATCACGACAAGGCCGTGGAAATGTTTGAGCGAACGGCAAGGCTTGATCTGGACAACATCAACCACGATACCGACGACGGTCTGCACATCACCAGTATGGCGGGCAGCTGGCTATCCATTGTACACGGCTTTGCGGGTATGCGCACCGTGGATGGCCTGGGTTTCCGTCCCTTCCTGCCTGCGCAGTGGCAGGGTTATGCGTTTCAGCTCCTCTACCGCGGCAGGCGGCTGCGGGTAGAGGTCAACAAAAGCGTAAGCATCCGCCTGTTGGAGGGCGAAGCGCTTACGCTGAAGCTGTATGATACCGACTATGAGCTGGAAACCACGGTCACGGTTCCGCTTCCTTAAAGCAGAAGAAAATTATCCGTTGAGCTCGTGGTAGCGCCTGTACATATCCTCCGCGCCAGTTTTGGCTTCGCGGAGGGTTTTTTCTGCGTCGATGGTCAAATACTCACCGTCACGATATAGCACCTTGCCATCCACCATGGTCAGCGTCACATCGCTGCCCTGCAGGGCATAGATGAGGTTGGATTCCAGATGGATGCTTGGCGTCATGTGTGGCGTTTTGCTGTTGATCAAGATCAAATCGGCTATGTAGCCTTCCTTTATCAAGCCCAGATTCTCAAATCCCATTGCCTTTGCGCCTACGCTGGTGGCGGCGGCAAGGGTCTGCGCAGGCGTAACTACGGTCGGGTCCAGGGTTGCGCCCTTTTGCAATAACGGCATGAGCTTGATCTCCTCCCAGAGGTTCAGGTTGTCGTTGCTGGCAACGCCGTCCGTACCCAATGCCACCTTGCAGCCCTGTTTGAGCATCGCCGCAACAGGCGCGATACCGCTGGCAAGCTTCAGATTGCTGACCGGGTTGTGTGCAATCGTCACGCCGTACTGTTGGGCCAGCTTGATATCCTCATCGGAGAACCACACACAGTGTGCGGCGATCACACCGGCTTTCAGCGCGCCGCAGGACTCCAGATACTTCAGCGGGGTCATGCCCCTGCGCGCGATGCAGCCCTCGTGCTCGGCCATTGTTTCGCTGACGTGAACATGGAAGGGAAGCTTCATCTCGATCGCCGCTTTGGCGGCGGCTTTCATCAGCTCCGGGGTGTACTCGGCATGGGGCGCGATGGCGATGCGGATGCGGTCATTGCAGCAATGGTTCCAGTCCCTGGCCAGCTGTATACCGATCTCCAGATCCTTGCAGCTTCCGTCCGTATCGATCAGCCCGTAGCCGATTAACGCCCGCATGCCGTTTTCCTGTACCGATTTAACAATGGTATCGGTATACATGTACATATCGCAGAACGAGGTCGTCCCAAACCGCAGCATTTCCATGCAGCCAAGGTCGGTAGCGGTACGGATCAGGCTATGATCCCACTGCGCTTCCAGCTTGAAGATCACCTGGTTGAGCCAGTCGTCCAGCGTCAGATCTGCGCCTGCCGAACGTAAAAGGGTCATAGGCGTGTGGGTATGCAGGTTGATAAGACCCGGCATGCAAATGCGGTCAGTCGCGTCGATCACCTGATCCGCCGCAAACGCGGGCGCATGATCGGCCGGACCGGCATAAGCGATCAGGCTGCCGTCCACCTGCACCTCGGCGTTCGGAATAAACGGGATATGCTCCTCTGTTTCGACACCAGGTATCAGTGTGCAGTTGGTGATTCGGGTACGCAAGGCGCTCGCCCTCCCCTTCTTGTGAATGCTTCGATTATACCATTGTTACCATGCCTCCGCAACGCGGCCGCCTGCTTGAAGTGCGACCGTTTTTCTGATACGATGGTTGCACTTGAGATCGCGGAGGCAGACGATGAAATACCAGATTGATACCATTCCCGTATGGGAAGCGCTGGAGTTCGACGGCAGCTGTATGCTGTGCACCCTGCAAGCAAAAACCGAGGCCGGAGAAATAGACCGTACCCTTGGTTCCAGCGTTATGGAGCCGGACGTTCGCGTGCGCACCAACGAGATCGGCGTCTGCCAGAAGCATCAGCAGATGATGTTTCAGGTCGGCAACCGGCTGGGCCATGCCCTGCTAATGGATACGCATGCCGAGCAGGTGCTTGTCAAGCTGGAAAAAATCAAAGCGCAGGCAGTACGCGGCCGCGATATCGACACCGCCAAACTCACTGAAAGCCTGCGAACCTTGGGGGAGCGCTGCGTCGTATGCGAGAACGTGCAAACGCATATGTTGCGGTATACGTATACGCTTGTCTATCTATGGAAGACCGATCCCAAGTTTGCCCGGAGGTTCAGCGAAAGCAAGGGGTTGTGTCTCCCCCACGCCGCCGATCTGATCGAAGCGGCGCAAAAGCAATTCAACGCCCAGCAACGCAAAGAGTTCGCCGCGCTGGGCCTTGATCTTGTTCAGGCGCAGCTGTCGGCGGATGAAACAGACCTGAAATGGTTCACACAGAAATTCGATTATAAGAACAAAGATAAATCCTGGGGCAATTCCAAAAACGCTATCGAGCGCACGGTCAACCGGCTGCGCGGGTACTGCCTGGGCGACCTACCCTACGATAAGCCCAAAAAATAATCAATCTTCTGTATACGGCTCCATTTTGACATCCGCTTCATTAAAAAGCTCCAGCGTAAACGGATCGGGATAGCTGTGCTCGTAAATCACGCGTTTGATGCCGACGTTGACGATCATCTTGGCGCATACCGAACAGGGCTGGTGCGTGCAGTACAGCGTTGCGCCATCCACCGAAATGCCCAGCTTGGCCGCCTGAATGATGGCGTTTTGCTCGGCGTGAATAGCGTAGCAGGTCTCGGCGTGCGTGCCGGACGGGATGTTAAGCTTGTCGCGCAGGCATTCGCCGCGCTCGCGGCAGGTTTTAATCCCTGCAGGGGCTCCATTGTAACCCGTTGTCATGATTCGTTTGTCTTTCACAATGACAGCGCCAATCGAACGCCCCTTGCGATAGCAACTCGACCAGCCCGCGATCAGCCGCGCCATTTCCATAAACCGTTGATCCCATTTGTTCATATCGTCACCTCTTTTGGTTTGATTATAGCATGATTGGACGGCATTTGAAACCGCCGGAATGCGATGTTCTCGTTTGCCAAACGGCAAAAGCATGGTATAATTTGTGAATACTACCGGAGTAAAAAGGAGTGCCCTCATGGATCGTAAAGACGAGATTATCAAGCTTCAAATGGACGTCATCCAGCAGATGACTGAATCCAACTTAAAACGCATTGCGGACGATTTATGGGGTCTGCCTACGCTGCAGGCGGGCGGTGAACCCGTTGTGAAGCGAAGCGACGGTAAACCGGCGGTTGCGGATGCGAATCCGTCACAGGAAGTACCTGCCCCCGCGCCTGAGGTGCAGGAAACCATGGAAGACCTGAAAAAAGAGCTGGAAAGCTATATCGGGCTGCAAATCGTCAAGCAGGAAGTGGAAAGTCTGGTCAACCTTGTAAGCATCCAGGAACTGCGCAAGAAGAACGATCTGCCCGTGGATGATTTATCGCTCCACCTGGTGTTCTCCGGCAATCCCGGCACGGGAAAAACCATGATCGCGCGGCTGATGTCGCGCATTTACAAGGTGCTTGGGATTCTTTCCAAGGGCCATTTGGTCGAAACCGACCGCAGCGGGCTGGTGGCCGGCTACGTGGGCCAGACCGCCATCAAGACATCTGAAGTCGTTCAAAAGGCGTTGGGCGGCGTACTGTTCATTGACGAGGCCTATGCGCTAACCGGGAATACGGAGAACGATTACGGCCAGGAAGCTGTGAACACGCTCTTAAAGGCGATGGAAGACCACCGGGACGATCTGGTGATCATCGTCGCGGGCTATCCCGCCCTGATGCGCGGGTTTATCAATTCCAATCCCGGCCTGGAAAGCCGGTTTAACCGCTTTTTGTTCTTTGCTGATTACACGGCCCAGGAAATGCTGGATATTTTCGACATGCGCTGCAAGAAAAGCGGCTATACCGTGGATGAGGATACCCACAAGTTGCTGGAAGGTTTTTTGCAGAAGTTTGCCCAGAACAATCTGAACTTCGGCAACGCGCGCGGAGTGCGCAACCTGTTTGAACGCGCCGTCAGCGCGCAGGCCAATCGCCTTGCAAAGAAAAAGGACGTCACCAAGGATGAACTGATGATGCTGACGGCTGACGATATCCGCATTGCAGCCGGCGAAGAGAAGCAGGCCGAGAAACCTGCCCCCGCATTGACAAACGAGTGATTTGCGGTATGATTACGTTACTGGGATAAGTTGTGGAGGAATGCTTTTGGCACAAGGAACACCGGCTGTCATTTCCCTGGAGAGCATGGACTCATGCCTGTCGCTATTTGGCACGAACGACAAGAACATCCCGCTTTTTGAAACGGAGCTGGGCGTTACCCTTTCCGTTCGCGGTTCGGAGCTGCGCATTACTGGCTCTGACGAAAGCGTCGGCATGGCTTCTCAGGTAGTCGAAAAGCTGAGTGATTTGTTGCGCCGCAACGCCCAGGTGGATCGCATCACCCTCCGTTACGCGCTGGCGCTCGCCAAGCGCGGCGAGCTGGACCGCATCGACGATATCGCGTTTGAGGTCGTCGCTATCACCCACCGCGGCAAGCCCATCCGCTGCAAGACGCTCGGCCAGCATGAGTATGTCCAGGCAATCCGCGAACACGAGCTGACCTTTGCTGTCGGTCCCGCGGGCACGGGCAAAACCTACCTTGCCATGGCGCTTGCCATAGTAGCGCTGCGCAATAAGCAGGTCGAGCGCATTGTGCTCACCCGCCCCGCTGTGGAAGCGGGTGAAAAGCTGGGGTTTCTACCCGGCGACCTGAACCAGAAAGTTGATCCCTATCTGCGTCCGTTGTACGACGCGCTGTTTGATATGATGGGCGGGGACTCCTACCAGCGTTTGCAGGAGCGCGGAGTGCTTGAGATTGCGCCGCTGGCTTATATGCGCGGAAGAACGCTATCGGATAGCTTCATCATTCTGGATGAAGCGCAGAACACCACCCCCGAGCAGATGAAAATGTTCTTAACCCGCATGGGGTCCGGCTCACATACGGTTGTCACCGGCGACGTCACCCAAACCGACCTTCCCATCGGTAAGCAATCCGGACTGTTGCAGGCAATGACCGTACTCAGGGATATCCAGGAGATCGGTATGGTCAAGCTCGATCACTCCGACGTCGTGCGCCATGATATGGTGCAGACCATCGTCAGGGCCTATGAAAAACACGAGGAGGCCCTTTTGAGGAGGAATGCGGACCATGGCGTTTAACATGCCCGGTTCATCGCTTCGAAAGCTACCCATCGGTAAATTTTTGCTGAATCTGTGGAGTGCTCTAAAAACCAAAACCGCGCAATGTATCTACATTTTGGCGGCGTCAGCTCTGGTGTTGATCGTTTTATTTTCCATTGCCATCACACCGGAGCGCTACCATTTACAGGTGGGCGATATTGCCAACAAAACCATCACGGCCTCTAAGGACGTCGTGGATGAAACCGCTACCGCAAGGCAGCAGGAAGAAGCCGCGCGCCTTGTAGAGCCCATTTACCTGCATAAGGATAGCGTCGCGGCGGACGTGCTGCAAAACCTTTCGACGATTCTCACGCAGGTCAACGCCGTACAACAGTATGGCAGCAGCACACTGGAGCAGGCGGCTCCAGGCGATGCAAAGGGCAAACGCGCCTATGTGTTCAACTCCGCGGAGCTGGAGTACGCCGAATCGCTCATCCCCTCGATATCGCTGGCTTCATACCAGCTGGATACGCTTTTGCGCGCTTCCGACGACGATATTCAGGCCATGAACGACAACATATCCTCAGCCGTGCAAAACACCATGAATTCCACGGTTCGTGAAGGCTACGTCAACGAGGCCATCCAGTATTTGCAGCAGATCATCGGCTACAAAACCGAAATCGATCTTCTGCAAAATGTTGTCACCCCGATTCTTCGCAAGGTGATATTGCCCAATATGGTCATCGATCTGGAGGCGACCGAGGCCCTGCGGCAAGAGGCTCGCGCAGCGGTGGAACCTGTGGTGTATAAGCAGGGGCAGAACATCGTATTTGGCAACGAACGCATTACAGCCGATCAGCTGGAGCTGCTGCGCAGCCTGGGGCTGCTGGACGATGAGAATTTCGACCTTGTGCTGTATGTTGGCGGCGTGCTGATTGTGCTGCTGTCAATGGCCGTTCTTGCGGTTGTGATTTGGCTGTTTGGCAAGGAATATTTCGTCAATCCCATGAAGCTGACAATCATGATGATCGTACTGATTATCTCCTTTACTATCTGCATCGGCGGGAAAATGATCAACATCGCTGCACCGCCTGTTTTGCTTGGCGCAATGGTCATCACCAGCCTGCTGGGGATGGCTTACGGCTTTGCCGGAAACATTGCGCTGTCCATTCTGGTCAGTTCCCTGCTTTTGGGCGGAGATTCCACCTTCTCCACAGAAATCATCAACCTGATCCTTCCTGCACTCATCAGCGGGTTTATCGTGATCCTGATGATCAAACGCAGGCCCAACCGCCAGCAGATTCTCATTGCGGGCGTTGTGGCTGCGGCGATCAATATGCTGATCATACTATCCGTCAGCCTGATGACCAACACCTCAATCAAAGACGGCTTCAACAGCGGTTTGTGGAGCGCCGCAGGCGCGATTGTCGCGTCTCTGTTGTGTATCGGATTGGATTTGGTCTTTGAAACACTGTTCCAGCTGGCTACGCCCGGCAAGCTGCTGGAGCTGTCCAACCCCAACCATCCGCTTTTGCGCAGACTGCTCCTGGAAGCACCTGGAACCTATCACCATTCCATTATCGTGGCCAACCTCGCCGAAAGCGCGGCTGAGGCCATCGGCGCCAATCCGCTGCTTGCCAGAGTCGGCGCGTATTTCCACGATATCGGCAAGATGAAGCGGCCGGTCTATTTCAAGGAGAACCAGTTGGGCGAAGACCCGCACCAAATGACCAATCCCTTTGTGTCGTCTGCCATTCTGATCGCGCATACCACCGATGGTCTGGCGCTGGCGCAAAGCTACCGGCTCCCCCACGAAATTCAGGATATCATTGTGGAGCATCACGGCGATACGCCTGTGATCTTCTTTTACCAGAAAGCGTTGGAAGAGTCCGACGATCAATTGGTGGATATCGACGATTTCCGCTATGATGGTCAGCGCCCCCACAGCAAGGAAAGCGCTATTATCATGCTGGCCGATACTGTGGAGGCAGCCGTGCGCTCCATGCCGGATCCGACGCCCAAAACCATCCGCGCCTACATTGAAAAGCTTGTTTCCAACAAGATTCTCGACGGGCAGCTGAGCCAGGCACCGATCACGTTATCAGATATTGACAAAATATCCGAAGCCTTTGCTACGGTGCTCAACGGCGTGTTCCATGAGCGAATCGAATATCCCGATCCGCCTGTAAAACGCCAGAAAGCGAAGGAAGAAACAGTGTCTGTGCAGCCTGTTGAAAAACCCCCGGTACTAGAAGCCAGCAAACCACAGGCAGCAAGTAAGCCAAATGCTTCCGTACCCAGGCCAAAGAAAGCTGCTGCCAAACCAAAAGCCGCAACACAAAAGAAGAAGCCCGCAGCACCCAAACCGAAGGAGCCTGCCAATGAAGCTGATCCGAACCCAGGGAAGTAACCTGTTTTCCGCTCCGCTGGAGCTGGTTGCAGATTGCTGCGCGGCCGCCGAGGGGTTGACGCTTCCCTGCGGCATAACCCTGGCCCTGGTGGACGACCAGGAAATCCGCGCCATCAATCGTGATCAGCGCGGCATTGACCAGTCCACCGACGTGCTGTCCTTCCCTACGGTTAATTATCCGCCAGGCATCACCGCTTCCGGTGCGTATAAGCTGATCAAACAGGAATACTCAGCGGATGATCAGGCATATATCCTGGGAGATATTGTCATCTCACAGGATCATGTGCTGGCACAGGCGGAAGCCTACGGCCATTCGGCGGATCGCGAGCTGTGCTATCTGCTGGCGCACGGGATATTTCACTGCTTCGGCTATGACCATATAACACCTCAGGACCGTACGGAGATGAGAACGATGGAAGAAAAGGCGCTGGAACTGGCCGGTATCACACGCGACGGTGATCAGCCCGCCAAGTCGACCGACGATCAGTTGATTGCGCTGGCGAAGGAAGTCATGCGGCGTTCTTACAGCCCCTATAGCCATTTCAAAGTCGGAGCCTGTGTTTTAAGCGAGGACGGACGCGTGTTCACCGGAACCAATATTGAAAACGCTTCGTTCGGGCTGACGAATTGCGCCGAACGGTCCGCGATATTCAAAGCAGTCGGCGACGGTGTGAAGGAGTTTTCCGCTATCGCGATTGCGGCTGAAAGCGCTCCCCCCTGGCCCTGCGGCGCCTGTCGCCAGGTGTTGAACGAGTTCGCTCCCAACATCCGCGTTCTCATTGCCTGGGACCAAGATAAAACGGATGAGTCGACCCTCGATCGGCTGCTCCCCCATGGTTTCGGCCCCAAAGACTTGCCCTGAAAGGACTTAGCATGGATCAAAAATCAACATTCCGTTCGGGTTTTATTGCCATCATCGGCCGGCCGAACGTTGGGAAAAGCACGCTGCTAAACGGCTTGCTTGGCGAAAAGCTCGCCATCGTTTCCGATAAGCCCCAGACCACACGCAACCGCATCATGGGCATCATCACCGGCAAGGAGTATCAGGCCGTGTTTTTGGATACGCCAGGCATTCACCAGCCGCATAACCGACTTGGCGAATACATGATGCAAACCGTGCGCGATTCCCTGCAGGGCATTGACGCGCTGGTGCTGGTTGTGGATGCATCCAAAGCGGGCGACATGGAGCACAAGCTGGCTGAAGAGATGAGCAAGCAGCCCGTCTATAAAATCCTGGTGCTCAATAAGATTGATCTGGTTCCCAAAGCGAAGCTCCTCAGTGTGATACAGTCGTTTTCACAGGCTGCATATGACGAAATCGTGCCCATCAGCGCGCTGACGGGTGACGGCACCGAGCTTTTAAAAAGCGTACTGGTGAAAGCGCTGCCGGAAGGCCCGCGCTATTTCCCGGACGATGCGCTGACCGATCAGCCGGAGCGCTTTATCTGTGCGGAAATGATACGTGAAAAGGCACTCCACCTGCTCAAGGATGAAGTGCCTCACGGGATCGGTATCGAAGTGCTGGGCGTGGAGCGGGTATCGGAAAAGCTGACCGAGATTAACGCGACCATCTACTGTGAACGTGCTTCGCATAAGGGTATTATTATTGGCAGGCAGGGTACTATGCTGCGCCAGATCGGCAGCGAGGCCCGGCAGGATATTGAAAAGCTCTTGAATACCCATGTCCACCTGCAGCTTTGGGTAAAGGTGCGCCCCAACTGGCGCAATCAGCCTGCCGACTTGAAAACTCTCGGGTACACCGACCGGGAATAATTATCGGTTTTTCCGGTTACGTGCGGCATCCACCATATTTCTGGCATGAAGCTTCCCGCTGTTTTCCCCCATATCCTGTGTGCCGATCAGGCTTGCCACGGCATCTACACGCTGTTCGTCGTTCAGCTGCCGCAGGGTTGTCACCGTGCGGCCCTGAGATACTCTTTTTTCAACCAAATACTGATGATCCGCCATCGCCGCAATCTGCGGCAGATGGGAGACACAAATGACTTGATGATATCGCGCGATATCATCCATTTTTTCTGCTACAACGCCGGCTACACGACCGCTGATACCGGTGTCGATCTCGTCAAAGATCATGGTCGGAATCAGGCGTTTGTCTGCGGCTACGGCTTTCATCGCCAGCATGATGCGCGACATTTCACCGCCGGAGGCAATGCGCTTGAGAGGCTTGAGCGGTTCGCCGATGTTGGGGGCAATGTGAAAGGAAATGTGATCGTCGCCATCAGGCGATGGTTGCTGCCTGCCATTGGGATCGTGTGGAGTAAAAACACATTGAAAAACGGTGTGCTCCATTCCTAAATCGCCGAGCTGGCTTTCGATCAAGTTTTGCAGGCGCTGCGCAACCTCCTTGCGTGAGGCCGTCAGCGCGGCGGCCGCGCCGCGGTATTCTGACAGTGTTTGTTTGTACAGCGTTTCGGCTTTTTTGAGCGTATCTTCCATCGACTGGATGGCCTTGAGCTCCTGTGAAAGCTCTTCAAAGTACTGGCTCAGTTCATCGGCCTCCATACCGTAACGCTTTTCAAGCCTGCGGTATACATCCAGCCGGGCCAATACCTGTTCGTTCTTCTCTTCGTCGAAATCCTCTTGATCCGCCATCGCGCGGACATCCAGTGCAATCTCTTCCGTTTCGTAGTATACGCTTTGCAGGCGATCGGCCAGCGCTTTCAGCCGTTCGCCATACTCAGCGGTGCGCTGGCTTTCTTCTACGGCGCCGCGCAAAAGCGCATTGACACCAAGTTTTATTCCTTCGCTGGCCGTTAGGTTCTGATAGATGGTATTGAGCGCATTGACAATCTTTTCATGATCTGCAAACCGCAGGCGAATATTGACAAGCTTCTCTTTCTCGCCCACAACCGGTTTGGCGTCCTTCAAATCCTTAATGCGCGTTTCCAGAAACTCCTGCCGCTGCGCGCGCTGGGCATTCTCCCGGCGCAAAGCGTTAAACTTAGCACCGGCATCGTGCCAGGCTGCATACTTCTGTTTCACATCATCATGAAGCGCCAGGTGCGCACCGTCGCCAAACGCATCCAGATAGGACATATGATATTGCTCGTTCAACAGGCTCTGGTGCTCATGCTGGCCGTGAATATCCACAAGAATTTCGGTAATCTTTCGCAGAAACGCAAGCGGCACAATCACGCCGCACACACGGCATACGTTGCGGTCGGATGTACTGATCTCCCGGTATACGGGCATCAACCCGCCCTCCGGCTCCAGCGATTCCTCTTTGAGCAGATCATGGATGGTTGGATTGTCTGCAATATCAAAAATGGCCTCGACCGTCGCCTTGTCGCAGCCGGTGCGGATCAAACCCCTGTCAGCCCGCTCCCCCAGCACCAGATTGATGGAATCCACCACGATGGATTTACCGGCGCCGGTCTCACCTGTGAGCACGTGCAGGCCGGTGTGAAAATCCACGTTGAGTTCTTCAATCAGCGCAACGTTTCGTACGGTCATGGATTTGAGCATTGTTGAGCACGTCCTTTTCCATGGGGATTAACGAAGCATTTCGTTGATTTTCGCTTGAATGTCCGCGACCTCATCAATGGTGCGAACAATCAGAAGCACAGTATTGTCGCCCGCGAGCGTGCCGATCACCTCTGGCCAGCCAAGGCTGTCCAGCATTTCCGCAGCTACGTTTGCGCTGCCCGAAAGGGTCCGGATCACAACCTGATTATAGGCAGCCGATACCGACAGCACCGATTCGCTGAATATTCTCCGAAAACGCTCATCCAGCGTATGCTCGACATTTTCCACCATCGTATAGCGGTATACGCCCTCGCTGGATAGCGTTTTCAAGAGCCGGAGCTCCTTGATATCCCGCGAAACCGTCGCCTGGGTGACGTTGAAGTTCAGTTTCTTAAGCGCCTCAGCGAGCTCTTCCTGGGTGTTGATGTCCTGTTGTCGGATAATTTCGAGGATTGCCTTCTGTCTGGTTGCTTTCATGCGATTCCCTCCTGTTTAACAGCTCCACTCGGATAATTTGTCACGAATGCGGCGGAAAAAGCTTTGTGTTCCAAAGCTGAAAAGCTTGACGGTTTTTTGAGACCGCTTTACGATGATCTTCTCGCAGGTATCCAGCTTACATACGATTCTGCCGTCCACATCAAGCTGTACCTGCTGTTCGGGCTCACAGTCCAATTCCACGGTAATCACCTGCGAAGCGGCGGCTACCACGGGCCTATGCTGCAGCGAGTGCGGGCAGATCGGCGATAAAAGAATGCAGTCCACGCCCGGAAACACAATCGGCCCGCCAGCGGACAAGGAGTACCCTGTGGATCCGGTCGGCGTGGAGATGATCAGCCCGTCCGCCTTGTACTGGGCAACGAGCTCGTTCTCTACCGATGCTTTGACGGTGATCAGTCTTGTATACCCGGCCCGGCTGATCACTACGTCATTCAGAGCGGTTTGCACTGTCTGGCCATTGCGTTCCACATCTAGGGTCATCCTGTTTTCGATGGTATAGTCTCCCGCTTTTAACCGCCAGCAAATTTCAGGAAGCTGCTCCAGGCTGATCTCGATCAGGAAACCGATATGACCCGTATTCACACCCAGCAGCGGAACATCCCACTTCAGCGCCGACTGCACGGCGGACAGAAACGTTCCATCACCGCCGACCGCGATGATAAAATCCGGAACAGAGACATGGTCGAGTACCGCGTCGCTTCCCATCGCCTCTTCCAGCCAGGGTTCGGTGGAAACTGTCATATCCGCCGCATGCAAAACCGAAACGATCTGCTTGGCAATCGCAATCTGATCCTTCCGGTTGGGGTGCATCAGCAGGTAGGCATTATGCATTTCGCTTCTCCTGTTACATACTACTCCTGTATATTATATTGTGAATATTCATTCATTGCAAGACAAACGATTTTTCAGCCCGGATTACAGTCGTCTCAATTTGCGTATCCAAAATCGATTCCATACCCAACGAAGCAGGCTGTATCAGCGCCAGAAACTCTACGTTTCCGGCAGGCCCCCGGATAGGCGAATAATCGAGCTGTGTCAAGGTATATTCCATTTGCACGGCAAAGTCGCGGATGTCCTTGATGACGGCAAGCCGGGTGCTGTTTTCGCGCACCACACCGTGCTTGCCCACATTTTCCCGCCCGGCCTCGAACTGGGGTTTGATCAATATGCAGAATATACCGCTTTTTTTCATCAGCTCCGCCGCCGCGGGCAGAATCAGCTTGACTGAGATAAAGGACACATCCATGACCGTAATATCAGGAGTAAGCCCGCCGATCATTTCATTCGTGAGATAACGCGCATTGGTGCGCTCCAGCACGGTCACACGCTCGTCGTTGCGGATCTTCAAATCCAGCTGGCCGTACCCGACATCCACAGCGACAACGTGTTTCGCGCCGTTTTGCAACAAAACATCCGTAAAACCGCCGGTCGCCGCGCCGATATCCAGCGCTGTCATACCGGAAACATCCAGCGAAAAGCTGCGCAGCGCTTTTTCCAGTTTCAAGCCGCCGCGGCTGACGTAAGGATGCGGTTTCAGCCCACGAACGGTGATTTCATCCTCCTCGGAAACCTTCTCGGATGGTTTTAGCACCTTTTGTTCTTTGATGTACACAACGCCGCTCATGATGAGCGCTTGTGCCTTCTCCCGGCTTTCAGCCAGACCCTGCCCCACCATGGCAACATCAACGCGTGTTTTATCGTTCATGGATCGTACCAGCGTGCTGCATGGAAATCCTGATGACCTGAGCCACCGATGCGATGTCCAATCCGGTCTGCTTCAGCAGCGTTTTGTGGTCGCCATGGGTGACAAACTGCGAGGGGATGGCAATAGGGCAAACGGACAGTTTAAGCGCATGTACCGCGTTATACTCCAGTACTTCGCTGCCAAATCCGCCGTCCAGCACATGCTCTTCCAGCGTATAAACGGGCGTTTTCGCCTCCGCAAGGCGAGCCAGCACCTGCATATCCAGCGGTTTGACGGTGGACGCGTTGATCACTTCCATATCTAACCCCTCGCCAAGCAAGGTTTTGGCGGCATCCAGCGCAATGCCGATCATGCTGCCAACGGCAAGGATCGCCCCCTGCTTTCCCTCTTGCAGCGTGTTCCACTTACCCAGCACAAAGGGAGCCGCTTCACGGTTGGGGTCGCGTGCAACTGCTTTTTTAGGGTAACGGATGGCGCACGGTCCATCAAACTCGATGCTCGCCCGCACCATTTCGGAAAGCTCCTGGGTGTCTGATGGCGCCAGAATTCTCAAATTGGGAATATGACGAAGGTAAGCGATATCGAACAAGCCCTGGTGCGTTTCACCATCGCCGTTGGCCAGCCCCGCGCGGTCCAACATGAATACAACGGGCAGGTTCTGGATGCACACGTCGTGCATAACCTGATCGTACCCCCGTTGCAGGAAGGTGGAATACACAAAGAAGTACGGGCGCATTCCGCCCTTTGCAAGCCCAGCGCACAGGGTCACCGCATGCTCTTCCGCAATCCCAACATCAAAAAAGCGATGCGGGTACTTCACCGCAAAGTCGTCGGTCGCGGTACCTAACGTCATGGCGGCGGTTACGACTGTGATGCGGCTGTCAGCCTCCGCCATTTCCGTTAAAAGCTCCGCAGCGATGCTGCCGTACGAACGCTTGATATCCTCCTGGGTCAGGCCGTTATCAATAAAAAACGGCGGCGTTCCGTGAAATATATCGGGATTCTCCTCAGCGTTCTGGTACCCGAAGCCCTTGACGGTATTCAGGTGAATCGCAACAGGCTCATCCATCAGCTGCGCCCGGCGGAACACCTGTTCCATCGCCTTGATATCGTGGCCGTTAATCGGGCCCATATACGCAAATCCAAGGGTAGAGAAAAAGCTCTCGTCCACGAACAGCGTGCGGATAGCCTTTTTCAGCGTATACAGCATTCTTGCTATTGGCGCGCCGATCCACGGGATGCGGTGCAGTCCCTTTTCCACCTTGCGCTTGGCTGTGTACCAGCCGCGGCTGGACCGCAGTTTTGCCAGGTACTTGCTGAGCGCGCCGACATTCTTGGTGATGGACATTTCGTTGTCGTTGATCACGATGATCAGCTTTGTTTTGGTATTTCCACAGTCGTTTAGCGCTTCGTAGCACATGCCGCCGGTTAACGCGCCGTCGCCAACAACCGCGACCACATGATGGGTCTCCCCCCGCAGGTCTCGCGCGCGCGCCAAGCCCAGCGCGGCAGAGATGCCTGTGCTTGCGTGACCGGTCTCAAAGCAATCGTGTTCGCTTTCGCAGCATTTGGGAAAGCCGGAAATACCACCGTACTGGCGAAGCGTGTGAAACTGGTCATACCGGCCGGTAAGCAATTTATGTGTGTATGCCTGATGTCCGACGTCGAACACAATCCTGTCCGCAGGCGAATGAAACGCCCGGTGCAGCGCGATGGTCATATCCACCGCGCCGAGATTGGACGACAAGTGACCACCGTTTTCGGATACGGTATGAATGATGGTCTCCCGTATTTCCGCGGCGAGCTTTTGACATTCCTTCTCACTTAGGCCGGATATATCGATCGGGTTTTTGATATCGCAAAGATCCAAACTGTGTCTCCTTTACGGCTGCTTTGTGCCGATCTTGCCGCCGTTTTTCAAGCCCAAGGACGCTTCCTTGAGGATACTGGACGAGAACGCGTAGTTGCTCGTATTCTTCTCCTCATGCGCCTTGAGCGCATAGGCAACCATCTTGTCGATCAGCTCCGGATATTTCAGGCCGGCCTCGTTCCACAGGTAAAAAGCAAGCGAGCCTGGAATGGTGTTGATTTCAGTAATGTAAAGTCCGTTCGAAGGCGCGTCGTACATGAAGTCGATGCGGACTACGCCCTTGCAATCCATCGCCTTGAAAATCTCCTTGGACAGGGTCTGGATTTTCTCGGTCAGCTCCGGCTCGATGGGCGCTGGAAGCACGCGTTTCAGGGATGCCATCCCCTTGGTGGCGTTCTTGCCGCCCTGCAGGTACTTGTCCATAAAGCTTAAGAGGTCGCCACCCAGAACAGGCATCTCAATGGGCGATGCCGTCACGTCGTCGTTATAGCCGAGCACGGAGCAGTTAAGCTCGATCGGGCTTTCCAGCCCTTTTTCAATCAATACCTTGCGGTCAAACTCAAAAGCAAGCTCCAGCCCATCGCGCAGTTCCCCGAAATTCCTGGCTTTGCTTACACCGATGGACGAACCCAGCGACGATGGCTTGACAAACACCGGATATTGCAGCTTTTCTTCGATCTTCTTGATCACTTCGACCGAATCCGATTCCCACTGGCTGCGCAGCGCCCAGACGCTTTCCAGCACTGGAAATCCGCAGCCCCTGAAAAAGTCTTTCATATAGGCTTTGTCTAAACCAACGGCGGATGCCGCGACGCCGGAGCTGGAATATGGAATGTTGCACATTTCCAGCATTCCCTGCAGCGTACCGTCCTCCCCATGCATGCCGTGCATCACGGGAATAGCGCAATCCAGCCTTGCGGCAAGGCGCTGTTTTTCCTGCTTGAACAGGCCTTTGGGCGCGTCGAAGGTCGTCAGCGCGCCGGTGCCTGCCGTGGAATCCAGGAACACGCGGGTGATTCCCTTCTGGTACGGATCGAAGTTTTGATAGGTCTTGATGTCCTTGAGCGGCTCGCCCGTAAACCATTCTCCGCGCAAACTGATATATATGGGAATCACCGTATACTTGTCCGGGTTTACGGCCTTCATCAGCTGTAGAGCACTGATGATGGAAACCTCGTGCTCGCAGGAACGGCTCCCGAAAATGATGCCCAACTGCATTGTATCCATATTGCCCTCCCGCTAGTTTTCCTGATAATTATCCGGAAGATCGTTTTCGTACAAAACGGTATCATCTTTGTGTACCAGCTTTTGCAAAACCAGGGTTGATTCCTCCAGGCTGTTCACCCTGTGAATACTGGCCTCAGGAAATCCTGCCTCCCGCAGGCCTTCCAAAATCGGCTGTACGCGCTTCTTCCCAACGACAATCGCAATATCGGCCGCCTTGGCAATCTGCATGCCGAACGCCTTGTTGAACGCCGCTTCCTCCACGCCGAGCTCCACCATACCGGGGGTAATAACAATGCGGCGCTTGGGGAACTGGCTGAGGATATCCAACGCGGCCTTGGCGCTGACTGGATTGGCGTTAAACCCATCATTGATGATTGTATAAGAGTTCGGGTTCTTTATCAACTCCATACGGCTTTGCACAGGTTGAATCCGGCGAATCCCGCGCAGAATCTGCTGTCCGGAAAGTCCAAGTTTCCTGGCTACAGCGGCTGCGAGGAGTATATTCTGTATAGTATGTTCGCCCAAAAGGCGAGTGGTCACCTCTACATGTTCGCCGTCCCGGAAGCACAGCGTAAACGCGCTGCCCTCAGGCGATATGGAGCTGTTCTCACACCATACATCCGCATCGCCTTTGAGAGACGAGACAAGTGTTTTAGGTTTCACCGTATGGTCATAGAGCTGTTTGCATATTGCGCCATCGTCAATCATAAACGCCTGTCCGTCGGCTGGCAGCGCGTCGATCAGCTCATACTTGGTCTTGGCAACACGTTCTACAGTCTTAAAAGTATCCAGATGCTGCGGACCGACCGACGTCAGGATGCCAAACGTCGGCTTGACCAGGCGGCACAGCTCTTTGATGTCGCCCACATGCCGCGCGCCCATCTCGGCGATGAACACCTGATGCGAGGGCAAAAGCCGCTCCCGTATGGTTCTCGTTACACCCATGGGTGTGTTGAAGCTCTTGGGCGTGATGAGTACGGAGTATTTTTCTTCCAGAATCGTACCGAGAATCTGCTTGACGGAGGTTTTCCCGTAGCTTCCGGTGATGCCGATACGGATCAGATCATGTTGGGCAATCAGCTTTTTTCGCGCGCTGCGAAAGTAAGCCTCACTGATGATCTTTTCAAGTCCCCAGGCAACCAAACCGCAAGCAGTAATCCATACAGGCAACAGCAAGGGCCAGAGTGACGCAATCCATACGATCACGTGACTGGATATATGGAAGGATGAAACTCCCAGCAACACAAAGCAAAAGCCATACAAGCGTTTGACGCGCGCGGTAAATACGAATGGTTTCTTGGCTTTCCGGTTCGCAAGCATACGCCGGATCAGGAGTCCAGCGCCAACAGCAGCCGCGAGAAATCCAGCGAGTACTGCAATCTGCGCCGCAATGCTTAGCAGATCGTCAAACAAACTCCATAGCACAGTCAGCAATATCAGCGATGCAAGCGCCGACAGAGCACCCGGCGCCCAGGCCTGTACCGGATTGCGCTTGACGGAGCGGAAAAATCCCGGAAACTGGTAGCTTTCCAGCTGAAACAGGTGCAGTATCCCCTGCGCGGAAAGCACGGCTACGATTACGGGGATCAGCCCCGATACTCCGCGGAAGAGCGTCTGTGTCATGCCTTTGCCCCTCCCCAGAAGAATTGTTTTACAATCGTTGCAAAGCGCGCGCTTTCTTCTAAAAACGCGAAATGCGTTCTGCCCTCGAAAACAACCAGACCGGCGTCGACGATCTCGCGTTCCATCGTTTGTGCCATCCAAAGCGGTGTCTCTGTATCATTGCTGCCCCAGATGAGCAACACTGGCGCTTTGATTTGGCTGAGCATTGGCGTCAGGTCTTCGGAGATGATCTTCACAAAGGTCGGGCGCATAGATTCGCTCAGCGCTGCGTAATCCCGCGATCCGTATTTCTGAATCAGCATTTCCTGCAATGCTTTCATTGGCTTTGTCAGTGGCGGGAACTTCATCAAAGCTCGTACGGCACCGCTCAGGCGCTTATACCGTTTGGTTTTTTGACTTGCTTGCGCGTCTGCCGGTTTTTTCACGCCTGCGCCGCCCGTGATAACGATCTTGTTCACCATTTGCGGGTATTTCGCAGCCAAATAGATAGCTACCCTTGCCCCGAACGAATGCGCTACAATATCGGCTTTTTGGATGTTTACGCTTTCAAGCAGCTCCCTGACCAGCTCGGCAAAGTCTTCGACGCCCCAAGGCTGCGGCGGATCGCCGCTCTCGCCGTGCGCGGGAAAATCGAGCGCGGCCAGGGTGGCTTCACCCTCAACCGCATCCATCAACCCGTGAAAGATGTCCACGTCGCAGCCCCAGCCATGTAAAAATAAAACGGGGAGCGCATCGGATTGCGCATTGGCTTTGAGCTCATAGCGAACTGTGCATCCGTGTATAGTCTTGAACAAAACAACACCTCAGCTATCTTCAATCCCAGATATTCTACATCAATCTGCATAAAAAGGAAAGCTGTTGCCAGTCATTGTAACGAAACGTAAAACCTACTGTGAAAGATTGACACTCGTTTTTCACGGTGCTACAATGATCGAGATAAAATCCGAATTCTTGCAGTAAACAATTCAGATATGGGGGTACGTTAACCGTGAAAAAGTGGTCAAGCCTTCTGGTCGCGGTGGTCTTGATGATGTCCATTACAATCCCGGCGCTCGCTTCCGAGCATTCCGATAATGATTTCACACTGCCGCTGGAGGGCACGGTACTGCAAAACACGCCAGACCGCAATATCTCCCCGAACACCCCGCCCGTTCGTAACCCGATCATCTCAGGCGAAAGCCCGACAACCGGGCAAAGCTGGCTGGGCTTTTACCTTCCGATGCTTGTGCAGTTCAGCAACGCCATGGCCAGCGTTGATGTTAACAACAAGAGTGAAACCCTTGCAGGTGTGGGAAACCGCGCCCCGTGGGGCGGGCAGCACGCTGATATTGTGTATGAAGCGATCCTCTACCGTACCGGATATACCCGCATGACCTTCCTGTTCAGCGACAGCCTTGACGAAGGATACCCCCTTTCATTCGGTCCCGTTCGCTCGGCACGTGTCGGCCATGTCAGCCTGCGGGAGGAATGGCAGGCTGGATTAGTGTTCCGTGGCGGCCCGGAAATTGAGGACAACGATATTCAAGAAATGCTTAAGAAGCTTGGCGCGTATGAAAAAGGCGTAGCTTTCGACCTGGAAACCAATCTCACGCGCAATTATTCTCAGAGAGTCAAAGGGCTCAAAGGACCGGAGAATCTGGACGCGGATATTGTCGGGCTTCGCAACCTGATACCCTGCGAATATACTTCCCAGCCCCGCGCGTTTCTGTTCGCGGATTTGAACCCGTACACAGAAGGGTACGATTTTGCCTACAAAATTAACCTTGACTGGGGTCAGGAAAGCTATGTGTCGCATTTCCTGTATGATGAGATGGACAACATCTATTACCGTTATTCCGGAGATGTTTTGTTTCAAAGTTACGCCTCGGTGGATGACCGGGAGGAGAGCGACAAGATCCCCCTAACCTTCTCCAACGTGATCGTCCAGCGTGTTAAGTATGAATATGCTAACAATAATAAGATCGCTCCTCTCATGCAGAGCGTTGGAAAGGGCAATGCGGACATTTTCATCGGCGGCCGCTTTATCCCCGGTTACTGGATTCGCGAGTCGGAAGACTCCCCCACGGTTTATTACGATGATCAGGGCAACGAGATTCAGCTGACGCGCGGGAAAACCTTCATCGCGCAGCTGCCGCCGGATTGCATCCTGACCTTCTCTTCCATTGTTGATTGAATCATTGCGAAAACCTCTCCCAACGGGAGAGGTTTTTTATATACTCCAGGGATAATAAAGCGGGTCGCCGTTTCGCTTCGGAGTCAGTTTTCCGTCCGTTATTCTGACAAGCTCATCCTGAACATGTGTTTCATCCGTTACACGGCAGAGCAGTGAAACCTTGACGAGATCAAGATACTCGGTATCTTCCACAATGACCGGCAGCGCCTGCAGTCCGTATTGAACCTTATCCCAAAGCGGATAGCCAACCGCCAGATCCAGCCGAACCGTTTCATGCATCGTGCTGATTCCGGCCGCCTCGATGGCAAGCGACGCGGTGTGCGCATAAGCGCGCGTCAAGCCGCCCGCTCCCAGCAGGACTCCGCCGAAGTATCGCGTTACCACCACAATGCAATCCACAACACCCTTTGCACTCATCACTTCGATGATGGGCTTCCCCGCTGTGCCGGAGGGTTCACCGTCGTCGCTGTAGCGCTGAATGCCTTTGTTCTGCCCGATGATATAAGCAAAGCAGTGGTGCGATGCGTCCCGGCTGTTCTTCTTGATCGTATCAAGCAGGGCTAACGCATCCTCCGCATTTGCAGCTGGCGCTGCAAATCCGATGAAGCGGCTCTTTTGTACGGTGAATTGCGTTTCGGCTTGTTTGCCAAGGGTCAGATATGCGCTCATCGGCATTCCTCGCTTCGTTTTCTATCCTTTATTCTATCTGCTTTGCTTCGGTTCAACAATAGAACATTTGTTTGCTTTCTCGTTACGGATACGGTATAATGGCCTATGCGCTGACATTGACAAAGCCACCATGTCTTCGTATGATGGAAGAAACGTTCGGGAGGATTTGCATGGTCATACTCGGCATTGATCCGGGACTTGCTACACTCGGCTGGGGCGTGGTTTCGGAGAAGCAATCCAGGCAAACGCTGCTGGATTTTGGCTGTATCCTTACAACGCCGGATCAGTCGTTCCCCCAGCGCCTCCTCACGATTCATACGGAGTTCCGGGAACTTTTACAGCGCTTTGCCCCCGACGAGATTGCCTTTGAAGAGTTGTTTTTTGCCAAAAACGTAACCACCGCCTTGACCGTCGGCGCTGCTAGAGGCGTTTGCGTCTCCCTCGCCGCCGAGTATACAAATAAAGTGTACGAATACACCCCGCCGCAGGTGAAACAAGCGCTCACTGGCTACGGACGCGCGGATAAAAAGCAGATCCAGGAAATGGTTCGTTTATTGCTGTCTATGGAAGCGATTCCCAAGCCTGACGACGCTGCGGACGCCCTGGCTGTTGCTCTCACCCATGCGGCAATGGGCGCAATGCGCGGACAGTTTATCATGAAATGAGGTCGTAAGATGATTGCGTTGATCGAAGGAACGGTCTTTGAGAAAACCGTGAACGAAGTCCTGTTGATGACGGGCGGTGTCGCGTTTCGTTTGCTTTGCAGCCTGAACACCATCGCATCCGTTCCCCCCGCCGGGCAGGAATGTGCGCTGTACACGCACCTGATTGTCCGCGAAGAAACGCTGGAGCTCTTCGGCTTTCTGACACGTGATGAGCGGGAGCTTTTTTTGGATTTGATCAGCGTCAGCGGCGTCGGTCCCAAATCAGCGCTGGGCGTGCTTGGCAGCCTGCCGCTGCAGGATTTGCGGCTGGCGATTCTCACAGGCGATGTCGGTATGCTCAGCCGCGCGCAGGGCGTAGGCAAGAAAACCGCCCAGCGCATCTCCCTGGAGCTGAAGGATAAGCTGTCAAAGGACGCTCTATCGTCCGATACCGCCGGTTCCGTGTTTGCGGCCATGGAAGCGGACACGGCGGCAAAGGATATGCTGTCGGAAGCGATGCTTGCGTTGAAAACACTGGGCTATTCCCCTGTGGAGGCCGCCGATGCCATTAAAAACGTCAAATCCCAGGCGGAAACATCGGATGAACTCATCAAGCAGGCGCTGCGCTACATGGCGCAAAAACAGTAGCGGTAAAGGAGCACAGGCATGGACGACGATCGTTTGATCACAACCGGTTTCAAGCAGGGCGACGATGAGCAGGAGCCTACCCTGCGCCCCAAAGCCCTGCGGGACTATGTGGGACAGGAACCGATCAAAAAAAACCTGCGCATCTCCATCAGGGCGGCTCTGGAGCGTCGGGAGGCCATTGATCACCTTCTGCTCTATGGTCCGCCTGGACTGGGAAAAACCACACTTGCAGGCATTATTGCCGCCGAGATGGGTCAAAACATCCGCATTACCAGCGGACCG